>URLJ01000004.1 GCA_900548675.1 uncultured Mollicutes bacterium | reverse complement strand
TAATAATCAACTAATTGATATTAAAAATATATAAAAATTTTTAATATTTTACTTGATTATTTATGTTTATTATATCATACTTTTCACTATTATTAAAAAAAAATGCCTTTAAAGTAATCAGTCTTTCTAAAACGATTTCTTTTTTTAGGCATTTTTTTAGTATTTAATTAAAATCAAAATATTCACCCTTAGTAGGAGTTTGATAATTATTATAGTATACGATGGATTCTAATTCTTGCGTACAAGGCATTGTTACAGGTTTCCCTAAAACATTTTTTACTATACTGTATTTTTCAATGTTTTTAAACTTCAACAATTTTCCTTCTTCATCAACTTCAATTATGAGGGTTATCGCATTAAAAATAGGGTTTTCATTTAAATCACCAAATGCTTTCATTTGGATTTTTAAATCATCACCGATTTTTTCAGAATCAATATTATAAGTAATTTCGTATTTATCATTTTGAAAATTTCTGCTAGATGATATTATTGCATCAGTCTCCATACGATAATTAAATATGTCTGTTTTGTTTGGCACTTTACCAAATTCACTTTTATATTCAGCAATAGTTTTCGTTAAAACTTCTTTTTGACTACTATCATAATATTTAATTATATTTTCTTGGCATAATAGTTCATGATGATGATCAACAAGAGCTGATGTGGAATCAATTTTATTATAGAACTTCCCATTCATATAGTAAAGAAGTGTTTTAGTGCTTTGCGTATATGTAATGAGTGCTTTAGCTTTAGTTTTGCCTGTTGCTTTGATAAAGTAGTTTTCTTCTTTTTCAAGGTTTTTTATAGATTGTTCTAATATTTCTACATCAGAAACACCATCAAAATTTTTTTTGACATCATCGCCCTGGTTTTTGTTACCATCACCTTGATTATTATTTTCTTCATTTACAGTGTTACAAGAAGATAAAGAAAGAAGTGATACTGCTGCGATTAGTAACAACAAAATGCGATATTTTTTAAAATGTAAATAATTCATATGTGTATTTTTCCCTTTTTTAGTAATGTCATCTGTCGTAGCTTAAAATTATTAATCTTAGCAATTATATCACACAAACGCTCCTAAATGCGCAATTATGCATATTTCATTTGCAAAATAGCTAAAAAAAGCGTATAATTGATATGTTTTTGAAAAAAGAGGTAATTTTTATGCCAACAAAAATTGTAGCTATTTTAACATGCATAGTAATGATTTTGATGATTATTTTGAAGCCTTCCTTAAAATTTAAGCATTTTAATGTTGATACTTTTTGGATTATTGCTTTAATCGGTGCTATCATTACATTTTGTGTAAATCCCTTAAAACTAGGTGATGTGAAGAGTGCTCTTACCGCTTCTTCTGCTTTAAACCCCTTAAAGATTATTGCGATACTTTTTGGATTATCATTTTTATCACTTAATCTTGATGAACTAGGATTCTTTAAATATTTAGCTTTATATGCAACTAAAAAAGTAAATCAATCACAAACAAAATTATTTTTTATTCTTTATGCTTTAATTAGTTTTCTAACTATTTTTACGAGTAATGATATTATTATTCTTACCTTTACGCTTTTTATTTGTTATTTTAGTAGATTAACAAAGATTAACCCCATTCCATATCTTGTTATGGAATTTGTTGCAGCCAATACGTATAGCTTATTTTTAATAATCGGTAACCCCACTAATATTTATCTTGCTACAAACTTTGATATTAGTTTTTTAAGTTTTTTGAAAACAATGGCGCTACCAACTATCGCTATAGGTCTTACTAGCATTTTGGTTTTATACTTATTATTTAAGAAAGATCTCCAAAAACCTTTTTCGAACACTTTAGAACTTAATGATATCGCCCTTACTAATAAGCCACTTACCATTATTAGTATTATTCACCTTTTAGGTTGTATGATTCTTTTAGCGATTGCTAACTATATTAAACTTGAAATGTGGCTGATATGTCTTGGCATCGCCTTTTCACAAGCTATTTTCACACTTATTTTTGATGTTGTAAATAAAGTAAGAAAAAAAGAAACGAATAATCATCTGCTAATTATCATTAAAAAACTTCCATTTTCATTAGGAATTTTTGTTTTATCGATGTATCTTATCGTCTTATCACTTGATAGGATTAATGTGTTTACTAATCTCAGTACTTTTTTAAATTCCCTAACCTGTAATTCAAAGTTTGGATATCTTTTAGTTTATGGAATTTCTAGTTTTATTGCTTGCAATATTATCAATAATATCCCGATGTCTTTAGCTGCAACCCCTGTTTTAATAAATGTTACAGAAGCATATCAAAATGCAAGTGTCTTTGTTACCATTCTTTCTTCAAATTTGGGAGCCCTACTAACGCCAATTGGGGCTTTAGCAGGTATTATGTGGATGCGAATATTAAAAGAACAAAGAATTAATTTTTCATTTTTCTCATTTACAAAGTATGGATTAGTTATAAGTCCCCTACTTTTAGCAGTCGGAATAGGTGTCCTTTTATTAATTTTATAGGAAATATTTGATTGTTAATTTATAGACTTTAAACCATTTATTAAGAAAAGACTTAACTTTAGAAAACCTAAAGTTAAGTCTTTTTTTCACTAAATATTCCAAGTTTATTTTTGTAAACTCATTGCAACTGCAACAGCCACAGCAACAGTAGCTCCAACCATTGGGTTATTACCCATACCAATTAAGCCCATCATTTCAACATGGGCAGGAACACTTGAAGAGCCTGCGAATTGAGCATCACTATGCATTCTTCCCATTGTGTCAGTCATACCATATGATGCAGGACCAGCAGCCATATTATCTGGATGAAGTGTTCTACCTGTTCCACCACCTGATGCAACAGAGAAATATTTTTTACCTTGTTCAACACATTCTTTTTTATATGTTCCAGCTACAGGATGTTGGAAACGAGTAGGATTAGTTGAGTTACCTGTAATTGATACATCAACACCTTCTAAATGCATTATTGCAACACCTTCTCTAACGTCATCAGCACCATAGCATCTAACTTGAGCACGATCACCTTTTGAATATGGTGTTTCATTAACGATTTTTACTTTACCAGTTGCGTAATCAAATACTGTTTCAACATGAGTAAAACCATTGATACGAGAAATTATTTTAGCAGCATCTTTACCAAGACCATTTAATATTACACGTAAAGGAGTTTTACGAACTTTATTAGCAGTTTTAGCAATACCGATAGCACCTTCAGCAGCTGCAAATGATTCATGACCTGCTAAGAAGGCAAAACATTTTGTATCTTCTGTTAAAAGCATAGCGCCAAGATTACCATGACCAAGACCTACTTTTCTGTCATCAGCGACAGAACCTGGAATACAGAATGCTTGTAAACCAACACCAATTAAACGGGCAGCATCACTTGCTGATTTGGCATTTTCTTTAATTGCGATAGCAGCACCTACTGTATATGCCCAACATGCATTTTCAAAACAAATAGGTTGAATAGATTTAACTAAATCGTAAACATTGATTCCTTTTTCATCACAAATAGCTTTAGCTTCATCTAAATCTTTAATACCATACTTATTTAAAGTTTCATTAATTTGATTTATACGTCTTTCATAACTTTCAAATAATGCCATGATAAACCTCCTATTCGCATCTTGGATCAATATATTTAGCTGCTTCATTAAAGCGACCATATTGACCTTTTGCCTTTTCTAATGCTTCTTCTGCTTTCATTCCTTTTTTCAAGAAATCCATAAATTTACCAACACTTAAATATTGATAACCGATAATTTCATTATTGTCATCCAAAGCAAGTTTTGTAATATATCCTTCTGTTAATTCTAGATAACGAGGACCTTTTTCTAAAGTACTATAACTTGTTCCTACTTGGCTTCTTAAACCTTTACCTAAATCTTCAAGACCAGCACCAATTGGTAGACCATCTTCTGAGAAGGCAGATTGTGTACGACCATAAACTATTTGTAAGAATAATTCTCTCATAGCTGTATTAATTGCATCGCAAACAAGGTCTGTATTTAATGCTTCTAGTAAAGTTTTACCAACGATTGCTTCACTAGCCATAGCTGCAGAATGAGTCATTCCACTACATCCAATTGTTTCGATTAATGCTTCTTGAATTATTCCACCTTTAACATTTAATGTTAATTTACAAGCGCCTTGTTGAGGAGCACACCATCCAATACCATGGGTTAGGCCATTAATGTCTTTAATTTCACGTGAGTAAACCCATTTACCTTCTTCAGGAATAGGAGCACATCCATGACTAGCACCAACAGTAACTTTACACATTTCTTTTACTTCATTAGTATAGTTCATAATATTTCCTTTCATTATTTCTTAATATTTACTAAAATATTATATCATATTATTGATTTTTTTGTTGTTAATTGCATAATAAAATCACTTAAGGATCTTTATTAAACTGTTTATATTTGTTTTATAATTGTGTCTTAAATCCATCGGAATTTTTTTCATTTTGTGAATTACAAACTCCGGATATTTGGTTTTTAATTCTTTTAAATCAACTTTTCCCTCAACAAATAAATGGTGAGTTTGATAATACAGATAGCAAACCTTTTTTATTTTGGGAAATGAGTTCATTATTTCATTTTCTATTTTATATCCGTATATTTTACTACTAGGTAGGGTTATCCTAGTTCTCCCTAAAAGATACACTTTATTGTCTTTAATATATCCAAAATCACCAGTATTGTGATATTCATTTTTTGAAAGAACCACTTCACCTTTCGTTATTATTTCTCCTGCTTCATCGTTTAAATAATTGATTTCTACTAAAAGCCCTGGAACTATTTTTCCAACACAAATGGTATTCTTTTTCAAATCATTAATGTATTCATCTAATGAAGTAGCAGCGATTAAAACCGTTTCTGATGAACCATATACATAAGTAAATGCTGCATTTGGGAGAATTCTTTTAATTCTATAAGCATCTTTCAAAGATATCAAAGAACCGCCTGTATAGGCTTTTTTAATAAACGGTAATGGTTCTTTGATAAGCAAATATTTGCTGACTGATGCGGCTATCGCATTTACCTTAGCTGTAGCCATCTTCTTTATTTCTTTTTTTATTTTAGAATTGGTCATTTTACCTTTAATTAAATATGAAGTTACTCCTAAGACAAGATTTGCTAGAACATATATCGGTAAAAGCGACAAAACAACAAGATTATCCTCAGGCATATCGATAGTTTTACTGACTAATTCGAATTGTTTTTCTAAATCATCTAAACTTCTCTCTATTCTTTTAAAATCACCAGTTGTGCCAGATGTAAAAGTAATTAAAACCTTTTTGTTTGATTCTCCCATTAAAGAAGGAGAATTACTAAAATTTAGATAATTTGTTATTTTAACTTTTTTCAAATGCTTTAAAAAAGGATAAAACGAAACGGCCATCGTAGTGAGGCTGTCAACAAAAACTGCTTTGCATTGTGTTTTTTGAAACATTTTTTGAAAATTTTCCTGATCTTTAAAACTATCTATTACCACAATTGTTATTTTTAAATATAACGAGGCAAGCAGGGTTATATAGAAATCATAACAAGGTAGGCAAAATAATAGTACTTCTTCATTTTCGAGATTTAAAGTTTTTAAATAGTTGACCATTTTAAACATATCATCTTTAACATCTTGATATTTTTTATATATTAAACAATTATTTTTGGAAAAGATAAAAGCATTTTTTAGAGTTTTTTTATCGGCTATTTCTAAGAACTTCTCTATTATCATTTTTTTACCTCATATACATATTGATTAGAATAATAAAAAACCTCATCCTTGATAAAATCACTCTCAGTATTAATTTTAATAAATCTGTCATCAGTGATTTTTCTTTTGACAATCATGTTCCAAAAAATAATTCTCGCATGATTATTTGCTTTTTCATAAATTATTTTTATGTATTCTTCCATGATAGAAAGTGGTACATATTCAAATATATCCGATAAATTAAAGTAATCAAATTCTAAATTCAAATTCTTAACTATGGCGAAATCACCTCCGATATACTGCAAGCGATGAATATTTTTTTTCAAAATATCAAAGTTTTCTTCCCTCAAATAAACCGGTAAGGAAATAAATTTACCTTTTAAGGGTATTTGTATATAAGGGTTGTCTTTATTTAAAACATTACAAAAACCACTTTCAATCCGATGATATAAAAAATCAGCAAGATTATCTTCTACGTATTCGAAATAGTTTTGATCACGGCCATGTTTTTTCATATTCTTTTCACTAAAGAAAAATTTAAATAATTTTTGATAACCCTTATTATTAAACTTTGTAAAATAAAAATTTTTTTGATCATCAAGGCTATCAAAACTAATAAATTTATTTATTCTTTTTTTAGAATTAACTAAAGGTAATACATATTTCGCGAAAAATGACAAGTAGCGTTCAAATTTGCCAGTTAAGTATAATTTCTTTTTAAAAAGGAATAAATGCTCATCAAAATAAACGCGGACATTTTTTTCTAAAGAATTTCTAATTTTCTCATAGATTTTAACTGCATCACCTTTTTTTATCCCAAGTATCACTAAAAATTCTTCATAGCTGAGCATCTCTATGGCTTTTGCTTTGAGTTTCGTTAAATATATTTGGGTAGGATTGTTATCAATGACATACACTTTTTCAAAATCTTTTAAAAGTAGTGCGATTGAATTATCACCAGCAGAGGCGATCGAAAGGGCAAAACGAGCATCATTTGGTACATACTTCATTACCACATTGACATCCTCATGGCACGAGGCATAATGAAGATAATTTTTTTCCTTGAAGTATCTATTCATAGATGTGTATTTCCCCTTTGATACCATCTAATTTTACTTCTGATCCATCTTTAATTATTTTAACTGCTCCTGGAACATTCACTACCGCTGGTATTCCCATTTCTCTTGCGACGACAGCGGAATGCGAAAGAATACTACCCTTTTCAACTATTAAACCTTTACATAATGGAAATAACACAATCCAACCTGGATCTGTGCGATAAGCTAAAATTATCTTATCTTCTACAGAAGCCTCTTTGGGGTTTGTCACAAGTTTTACTTCTCCCTTCACAACTCCTGCACCTGATGGAATTCCTTTTAAAACATTGTTTTTAACACTTAAATTATTTCTTTCGATTTTCAATTCTTCTTTTCCATAGAAAACAATTCTTGAATATACTTCTTTTTGACCATTTAAATTATACAAAACTTTACGTTTTGAAGCTAAATCTTTAAAACCAATATCATAACCATTTTCTATATAATCAAATATTTCTTTTTTCTCGAGATAGAATATGTCTCTTTCATCATCAAGCAAAGCTTTTTCTTTAAAGATAACACCTATTTGAATAAACATCTTTCTTACAACAGAAAAGATATAAGTTCTTTTTAAACGTAGTCTTTCACGATTTCTAATAAAATATTTAGTTTTGGAAACTAATTTTTTAATTTTTCTGCTTTTTATCTTATTTGAGCTTTTCTGTTCATTAGAATTATTTGTAAGTGCTTTAAGACTTTCATCACTCATAATAAAACTTTTTAATAATTGAAAAAGATATGTTGAATCTTCAAGAAGTGTAATAGTTTCTAATTTTAATTCATCCATAACACGGGCACCGAATTTTTTTAAATACTCCGTGATATCATCTTTGATAATGGTGTTTTCTACTTCATATTTTGTTTTCAATTCTTCGCAACCTAAATTTAAAAAATCATTTTTAATATTTTCATTACTTCTTATTTTTTCAATTATTCTTATAATTATTTTTGCCGAAAGAGCACTTTCAACATCACCTTGATTAGAAACAATTGATGCCAAAGTCACTTCATCTTTTATTTTTTTCTTTAGAATCCCCATATAGAGCATAGCAGCACAATCGTTAATTATCGGCGTCGTGAAATCATCTAATATCTCTTTTTCTAAAGTTTCGTAATAATTTTTAATTTCTTTTAAGGTATATCCCTTAAAATCAAAACCTACTTTAGGCATTACCACTTCATCAAATTTTTTAATGAAAAGATTTGAATCATCATCAATACTTTTTAATTTACGGAAAAAAACTTTCACAATATGCAATATTTCAAAAAGATTCAAATGTAATTTTTTAGTATTAGCTACAGATACGCTAACCCCCATCATATTCTCCATATAAGAATTTACTCTTTTAAAAGGAAAGATGCTAACTAAATGATACCATGAATTTAAATTATAGTAAATTTTATTATCATAAAAAGCTAACATATTAGTAAGAGATGGCATTAATTCATCGATTAACTTTTGTGAAACATCTCCTAAAAGGAGCGTTTCTGTGTATACTTTTTGGTAAATTTCGCGAGCAAATGAATACGTCAAATTTGTTGTTACGCCACTATATGATTCAACAATATTGGAATTATCGAGAATAGTTTTATTTGCTTTGGTGTTATATTTTGCATAAGGCGTAATGTCCCTTGTTTGCAGAAAGTATACTTTTCCACCTTTTATAGCGAATTCAATATCTTGAAAATGGTCGGTATTTAGACTTACTACTTTGGCCATTTTAATAATCCTATTTAAAGCTTTTTTAGGAATGACGATATCGCCATCTTTAGTTATTTTTTTATTATTTACATAAAAATCAGTCGAATTTACATCACCTGATACCAATGATTCACCTAATCCTTTTACGATACTAATAACAAACTCATCTGGATTAGAGGTAACAGGATTTATAGTATTAATAACTCCCGCATATTCGCTTTCAACCATTTCTTGAATAATCACTGCTACTTTAATACTTGTAAGGGATAAATCATTCATCTTACGATATTCAAGGGCTCTTGTGCTAAAAAAAGATTTATAGCATAGGGCAATTTTTTCTATAACATCCGTCTTAGAAACATTTAAATAGGTTTCATGAATTCCCGCAAAACTAGCATTTTCATTATCTTCATCAATAGCAGAAGACCTAACCGCATATTTTTTGCCGTCTTTTAGTAATTTTAGAATTTCGTTTTTAGTAGTATCAGTAAAGGAGGTAAAATTTTCAAAAAATTCACTAGTTAAACAAAACCACTTAGGAATTAATAGCGAAAAATTTTTCATTACCGCTAGGTGATATGCCTTGCCACCTATTAACTCAAGCTGTGGTGTGTTATTTTCATTAGGAAAGTATATGCGCATTTTTTTCTCCTTTTTTGATTTTAATAATATAAAAAATAATGCTAAGTATAAAACTTACAATTACCATTATCAATACTATGGTATTAAAATTTAAACAAATATATAAATTAGTGATAACTAATGGAATAAATAGTGTTTTTAAAAAAGCAAGTGAAACTTTAGATAAAAAGAAATTAAATTGACTAAAAATTATAAATAAGTTAGATATTATCTGCATAATTATAATCGTTAGCGGAAAAGCCTCTTTAAATAGTCCAATAGTCAATAATAAAAATACATACCAAATTAAAACCATTAACATCATGCGTGAAAAAACAACTTTACCTAAAGCATAATCTTTTTTATAATCGGTATAATCATCAGTTAATCTAATTAAAATAACTGATCCAATTGTGAATGGCAAATAGCTAAAATAATCTATCCAAATACTTTTATTAAAAAAAGCTGCCATTAAAAAAATCAAAGTATATGAAAGAATGCTGCCAAAAAGAGGCACAAAGTACTTTCTTAGTAATATCATCTTACCACCATCTTTTCGCATATATCGCTGCTTTTAGTAATAGTGTTCTTTCGCTTAATTTTGTAAAATTACAAAGTAACTTCAACTCCGCGGTCGGTTTTTCAATGTTTGGTGTATTGAGAAGTTTGATAGCCTCTTCTTTAGTCATTGTATTTTCCCTAATCATAACAGAAAGTTCCGGCATAATGTGTAGCCTTCTAGCTGTTATATTCTTTATATAGGTAGCTGCATTATGGATCATACAATCAAAATGTTCTTCTTCGTCTTCAATACGCCATGAAGTATTTTCACTAACAAAACTAATTATTTCACCTTTATCATAGGGATGATAAAGAAAGTAAGCGATAAAATCACGATATCCCTTTTCTTTAGCATCCTTTAAAAGTTCTTTTTCAATATAACTCGAAATTTTCTTATCAATATGTTTATTTATTTTTTCTAAACTATCTTCGTATGTTTTTTTAAAATCAGTTTCATCAACATCTTTTAACCCCATTTCAATAAATGGTTTAAAAGTATCATCATGAACATCATCGTACATTCTTAACATTTGTGGTCTACTACGACCATGAACGCCAACAGCTGCATCAACTGCTGTTGTGATATTTATCATTGTGGCATAACCTAAATATGAACAAGCGATGCAAGGAGAAAGAAATTTTGATAAGGTATATCTATAAACCCTTTTTAAAAGTTCTTGATCAAAGGTAATGTATTCATGTTTAACATTTAATTCCTTAACGATTCTATCTATTTTATTACGAGCTTCCATACTCAAAAAACCGTTATCTAATGTATAGGCATATACTTTTAAGTTGTACTTTTTTACTAATTGATATAATACATAGGTTGAATCTTTTCCACCACTAAACCCTACGGCTGCATCATATTTATGACGCCCTTTTTCTTTATCTAGGCGTTTTTGAAAGTTTTTTTCTAATTTCTCATAATCAGTTATTCTTTCTTTAATCTTATCGTAACTATGACAGTAATTACAAATTCCCTTTTCATCGAAATTGATATTTTTAACCGTAGAATCGTTTACACATCTTTTACACATTGTTATTTTCATATTTTTTTGAAAATACCGCATAATGTTTTTGGAGAATAATATTATGGCGATATACCTTTCTTAAAGTTGGTTTTTCATCATTTTGAAAATGGAATAAAACTTTTTCATACCCTTTGTCCGCCATCGATTTATAAGAAGCATCGATCAACTTCATTATTAATGTACTATTTTGATGATTTTTCTTTATACCAACTGTTTTAGAAACATAAATATTGTTTTTCAAATCGGGATAACTTAATGAAAAAGCTACAGCTTCCGTTTCAGCATATATTATTACAAGATCTGGATTAATTACCTTAAGGTTTTTGACATATATTTGTTTAAAATCATCATAAGTTATCGGAGTATATAAGATAGCTTCTTTAAAACAATCTGTACTTATATCATATATTTCTTTTAAATGTTCATAACACGCTTCATCGTGATATACCTCTAAATGATATTTAGGATCAAGTTTCACTCTAGATGCATAATTCCAAAGATTTTTATCAATGGTTGAAAGAGTTGATGAGTAATGATACTTTTCATTAAATCCGTATTTTTTTAATACTTCCACTTCTTCTTTACTATTATTAATATCTGGTAAAAAACTTAAATCGAAATTATCAACTTGAAAACGGTATTGGTACCATGTAGCATAATCAATTGGACCTATTATTTCTTTTATACCCTGACTTTTAAGATTTTCTAACATTTTTAAAATTAATTCTTCAAAATTTCCATTATTTTTAATAAAGCCAAAGCCATATTTATCTTGATTCCAATTATCATTTTTAAAGATTGTTAATTCAGAGTTTTTAATATGAAAAGTTTTTTTATAGGTTGCATCTTTTAAAATATGATCTTTTTTAATATTAAAATTAATTATTGAAATTAAATCACACGGATCATTAATTAAATAATCAAAATTATCAGAAAGATGATAACCTTTATTGTAATAACCGAAAAGCATATTTGTCTTAAGAGCGGCATCATAATCGATATAAGAATCACCTACTATAAGAGCATCTTTAATAGCGTATTCAGTTTTTAAATTTTCAATATTCTTAACTTTATCACAAGTTGATGTTAAATATCTATAATCTGTAAATAAACTATTATCATTTAATTTGAGAAAAAATACGTCAAAATATTCTTTGGGACAATTGCTGACAATAAAAAAACGACAATTATTTTTTAATTCTGTTATTGTCTTAATAAATTCTTCATTAATAGTGCTTTCATTGTTGATAAGATAATAACAAGAGTCCATTAAGCATTCCTTCATTATTTGAACTTTATCTTCAACTTCAAAAAAAAGCCTTTTAGCTACAATATCTAGCGTATATCCCATTGTGTTTAAAACTAAATCATCAGAGAATTTAGTTTTTATTTCAGGATGCTTTTGGAGGGCTTTTTTATAGGCATAAAGGTATGACGCTTTCGTGTTCCATAATGTGCCATCTAAATCGAATATTATATCATACTTAAAACTCATTTTCGTTCCTCTTTTTTCCTTCTTACTTTTTATTATTATACACTATAATTACCAAAAAAAACACGCTTTTACATTATTATGAAATTAATAACTGTTGTGTTACAATTGATGTGAGACCAAAATTGACAAATCAACATATCCTTTATAGCATTTTTATAGAGTTAGTCTATATCAAAAAAGCTCTCTTTATAAAGAGAGCTAACTAGTTAAAAATGATAATAACTATTTGATTTGATGTGAATAAAATATTTAATTATGTTTACAAAGTATTCCTATTTAAGACTTTTATGATGAATAGTTTCAGCAAACTACATTTAAATTTAAAAAGGCAATTTTCAGTTATTGTATTATTTTCATTAACTCTTATAGTTTTACAAGTAGTGTTCGCTTTATGGAATTCATTAGTGTCATTAACTAGCTTTAAGTTGGTTATTTATTAATTTTTTTATGAAGATTGGTTTAGGTTCTGCATATGTTATAACTACATTGTCAATTATTATTTCTTTTTTATCAGTCGGACATTTTGTAAAATAATCTTTAACTTGCACAACATAACCTTTTTCATTTTCAAAATAAAAAAATACATATATATCTTTAATTCTTGCATACGGTGCCGTATTAATTAAAGTTTCTAAATATTTTTTCTGTGCAGCTATATCATATCCAATATTGTATGTAGTTTTTGATCGCTTAATTCCATTAAGTACATCTGCAATTTCTTGTAGTTCATTTCTATTCAATAACCCACTATTAAATGCATCTTCAATTTCAAAAAACTCTAAATTTTCTGGGATGTAAATAAAACTAGACATAAGATTTCTATTATTTCTTACTTGTAACCTTGTATTATACCCATTCTCAAAAGTACTATCCACCTTTAATGTTAAACGTACGAGAACATCATTTACTTAATTTATTAGATTCATCAATTTCTTTGCCAAATACAAATTCATAATTAATACTATCTAATTTTTCATCATTAAAATATTCATTATAATGTTCTGATAGATTTGAACTTAGAATTAATTCATAAGTAGGATCTGCACCAAATAATGAATTTAATACTTCTCCAGAATATCCAAAATATCGATAGTCTTTTTCTAATAAATAATTATATACTTCTTCTGCGTATTTTTCAAACTCTTCTTTTGTAGAATTAAAATAACAATATCCTAAGATTTATCTTTTAAATGTATCCGTATGAGTCGGTTTAATAAAATCAGATAAATTACTTTCCCGCAAAACTCTTGGTTTCACGAAACCAGAGCCATCATTATTTAAGCATCCTGTTAAACTTAACGTAAAAACCAACAAAAATATACTAATTAATATTTTCTTCATTAAAGTTTACCTCCCATCTATACAACAAATAACTATAAAGTTTTTTTGCACCTTTCAAAGGTGGCAAAAAGTTTTATATCTACACATATATTATACCATTTATAAATAATGTGTTTCAAATTATAAATATCTTATAGGTTATGGGCCATGATAAATCTCATCTAGTTTTCCGAACATTAGTGTCGTGTTCGCATATAAAAATGCATTTATTTCTACTATTTAAAAAGTCAGCTAACTTATTTTATAATAATACCATTATAAATAAATTTTTCTCTTGTTTTATCATCTTTAATTATACCTTCATTGAAGGCTTTAGCAATAATCAAAGCTCTAGTAAGTGTAGCCGATTGAATAATAAATGGCGTTTGTTTTTCTAAATAATTTGGAATTAAACTTCTTACTTTCATATAAACGCCATTATATAGTTCCTTATAAGCACTTATTAACTCTTCATCATTTACAACTTTTTCACAAAGTTCTTTATAATTTTCCATTGATATTACAGGTATATTAATTTTTATTTCATCATCTACAAGATCAAAACAACCACGTTTAACATATGTATTTACAATTTCTTTTTCTGATTCTGACATATCGCCATACCTTTTATTTAAATTTAAAATACTATTTAAAATTTCTAAATTAAATTCACCTGTTAAAGCTCTATTATATGATATTACATCAGAAGCTCCCCCGTCTTCTTTCCAATGATTTGCTGGAAATCCCCTAATGACGATATGACGACCATAATAATCGCTAAATGTAGCATTAGCAGAGATAAAAAATTCATCTGAATATAATTTATCAACAGTTTCAAGTAACATTAAATCCCAATTAAAGCCATCTTTTCTCAGCGTATATTCCGTTCTAAACTTATCTTCTACTGAAAACATTGTAAGTAAAAGTAAACTCCATAATAAGTGTTCATCTAAAGCGGTTGTCTCATCAAGTAAAGATTTATAGTAAGATAAATTGTTTTTAGCAAATTTTACTAGCGCTTTATAATATCCTGAAATATTTTCTCTTTCAAAATCAAGAATTTCTCTTCTGTCTTTTTTATCAATGAATGCTACATTTGTTAAATACTTTCCATTATCCCTTTTTATTAAAAAATCTTTAGATTCTAACTTATTAACAAATTCTTCTATATAAGCTATTGAAATCCCAAGTTCAATTGAATAGTCTTCTAAACTACATTCATTACCATATGAATGATATAATAAATTTTTCACTAATAAGGAGTTAATATAATCACTAGGATTATAATTTAATTCACCACTATATGATTGAGTAACATTAAAACTCTTTGGCACATAAGCTTTCTTTCCATTTAATTTTTCCATATCTAAATACTCCTTTAACTTTTGTCTAACAGTAAACAGTCTTTTCTTTACTGTTCCAAGAGGCATATTTAATTCTTCTGCTATGAACTTTAGAGTTTTATCTTCCACATAATAAGCATAAAGTATTTCTGCATAATCTTTACTTAATAGTTTAATGGCTTGATTCATTCTACTTATTTTTTCATCTTCAAGTATTTCATCAAGTACTGATGGCGATTCATCTTTATCATCAATATCTTCTTTATACTCAAGACTACCTCTATCTTTAATAGTTTTTCTTAAATACATATTATATTGATTTTTACAAACACCCCAAACATAATAATCCATATTATCAATACGTGCACCTTTATCAATATTTTGAATTATTTCTAGAAGAATTGTTTGTGATAAATCCTCAGCATCCATTCTACTATTACATCTTTTTATACAATAGAAAAATACTTTACTAGCACAATCGACTACTTTTTCTTTTAACTCATCTTTATTCGTATTATTCATAATTTTTACCTCTTCACTTATATAGTTGCAAAAGTTATAAAAAGGTTCCCATAATTTATATAATTATTATACTATTTTTTTTAAATATTTCCATCATTACCTTTTATAGGTTAAAGTCTATGGTAAGCCTCCTATAGTTATTACTACAAAAAGTTGCATGAATAAATAAAAAAAACAGGATATTCTAACCTTTTAACTAAAAAGCCCTATAAAATGCAAAAAAATAAGCCTTACTAAAAGACTTATCGATTTACTTTAATGCCTAACTGCTACGATATCTATCTTTTTAATAGGTGTATGGGACTATATGTCACTTGTTTAATCATCCTTCTTTGATGAATGATAGTTATATTCATATTTATCTAAATCGTATCCTTTTATTGTTTGATATTTAATATTTAATTCATCATCAACAATTTTAAAACTGATTGAGTCTTTTAATATTTCTTCTAGATAATTATATTCACTATATTCATCAATTGAAGCTAAAACAAGTGCATTTCTAAAATATTTCGCATGTTTGTCAATAAACTCCCTATTAACCTTAAACCCTAATTTTTTCAAGAAATAATATAAAAACAAAGTAACAACCCTTGTATTTCCCTCTCTAAAAGAGTGCACCTGCCAAATTGATGATATTATTCTAACAATCTTATTAATCATTTCGTTTTTTGATAAGATTTTCCATTCAATAGAATTAATACCTTTTTGTATTTTAGTTAAATCATCATTAATTTTGCTATGATCTGAATATGTGACTGATAACCCATTTAGGATTGGTTCAGTTTTAAAAATATTTATTACTCTTTTCTCTCCTGCCCACTCATATACATTTTCAAATAAAATTTTATGTATAAGAAAAATATCATTAACTTTAACTATTTCGATATCTGATTTTAATAATTTGATTATACCTAAATTAACCATTGTAGTTTCATAATCATCCAACTTATGTTGTTCTTTAATATTTGCAAGATTCTTCAATACGTTTGTATCATCATATACATATGGATCTTTACTCATTTATAAAACTCCTTTTTATCGCGAATACAGCCGTTTCATAATCAATTTGACCACTTGAATATAAATTTAAAATATTTTTATTTTTTTCACTTACTTTTCCATTTCCAGCAGTTGATTCTATTATCATGGCTAGATTAGTATATTCTTCATTATTATTTTTAGGTAGTTCTATCTCAAAGGGAAAACCTCCTCTTAATATTACCTGATTTAAAAACATTGATACTGCATAAGAAGTATTAACACCTAATCTTTTAAAAATGTTTTCTGACTGAACTTTTACATCAGGTTCTATTCTAATATGAATCAATTCAGTTTTATTTATTGATTTATTCATTTTAAACACCTCTCATTATTATTGTATCACATTTGATATACATTATGCAAGTTTTTCGGCTTTTTTTAAGATTTTTTTACTAAAAAAGTCAGCAAGCATACTACCATAACTATTCTACTTGCTGACCAATTTACTTATCTATCAATTTCTGTATTAATCTCTTCTAATGTTCCAATTTCTTGATTACTAAATCCAATTAGTTTACCTCTATGAACTACTTCTTTAACTGCATCTTTAATAACTTTTAATAAAATATCATAGTCTTTATCACCTTTAATACTATTATATAATTTTACTAGTTTACCTACTTTATCAATCTTTTCTTTATTTGATAACTTATCATCATATGCTATATACTTACCAAATTTATTTCCTACAAATGTAGCAAGTTCATATAAGTTTGATATTAATTGATTATAGTATTCTTTAGTGCCTTTTTTATAAAGTTGTTCAATTTTTTGACCACTTACATGATAGAATGATGGAAAATTATTTAATAGTTCTAAAGCACCTTGTTCATCACCTTTTGCATATAACACTTTTGCTTTATAATTAATAGCTTCAAGTCTATAGTTTTCTACATTACAACCTTCTAGTATTAAATCACATACTTTAATGATTTCTTTTTCATTTTGTAAAAGTACACTTGAATCATTGTCTGCCATTCCACCTGTTGTAAAGAATAAGAAATTAATCATTATTTCATAATCATTAGGATAGGCTGATCTTGCGGCAACGGTTAATTCTTTTGCTTTATCCCAATCATTATTAACAAACCAAGCATTATGAATTTCAACTTTTACTTTCTTAATTTCTTCTTCAATTAGCATATAGTCATATCCCATTAATTCATCAATCGATACACCAAAGAAATGTGATAAAGGAAATAACAGTGTAATATCCGGGTAAGTTTCGTTATTTTCCCATTTGCTAACGGCGGCAGGTGTAACATTAAAAATTTCTGCTAATCCTTCTTGAGTAATCTTTTTAGTTTTTCTTAATCTTTTGATGTTTTCTGAAATTTTAATATTCATAAATACATTCCTTTCTTAAAGCAATTTTGCTTTTATATTATTTGTAATATCGGCCTTAATTACAATAGAAACATTGTTTCTATTAATATTATATCATCAAAAAAATATATTTACCACCCACCAGTAGTTAACCACATATTAACTTAAAGTTAAGTTTTTTATTATCACTATATTCATAGGTTCGAGTCCCGTAAGTTAATGGTTCGAGTCCGTGGCACGTCTCCCATATTGTTTAAATCTAAATGTTTCATATTTGCATAAAAAAATAAGGTATTCTAGCCTTTTTTGACTAAAATACCCTATATAATAAAAAATTAGCCTTCATATTCAGAAGACTAATAGATTTACTTTAATGGTGATCCATACGGGATTCGAACCCATGAATGCATGCGTGAAAGGCATGTGAGTTAAGCCACTTCTCCAATGGACCAATGTCTATAATATTATACTTATTTTTGATTGTTTTGACAATTAATATGCTTTATTTTTTAAAAAGTCATTACTCATATTGAGCAATGACTTTATTTTTTAATTCAGGATCAAACTTGTTAGCCTTTATCATGGCAATTTCGACTTTATATGGGGGATAACTTTTATCTTTAAAGTTAGCGCTTGGAATATAAGGAGTTTCTAATATTTTTGGTATTTCCTTAAAACGTTCATCATAAACAATTTTTGAAATTGTATCAAAACCAATATAGCCAAAACCGATATTTTCATGACGATCCTTATGAGAAGCACAAGGATTCTTACTATCGTTAATATGAATTACCTTTAAATTATTTAAACCAATAATCTTATCAAATAATTTGATAGTTTCCTCATAATTATCCACTAAAGCGTAGCCAGCATCACTGATATGACAAGTATCAAGACAAACTCCTATTCTTGTTTTATCCGTTACTTTATCTATGATTGATTTAATTTCTTCAAATGTAGCACCACATTCGGTACCTTTTCCAGCCATCGTTTCTAAAGCAATAATGACTTGGGAATTTGGGGTAGCTTTTATTATTTCATTAATGCTCGATGCGATTACATCGCATCCTTTAGCAGAACCTAGTCCAACATGAGCACCAGGATGTAAAACCATTATCTTAGCGCCCACTGCATCAATCAAATTAATCTCTTTAGTTAAAAACTCTACCGCAAATTGGTGTTTAATTTGATCAGTTTGAGCCAAATTTACAATATATGGACAATGAACTATTACATCATTTATATCTATATTGTTTTCTTTCAGTAATTCACGCATTTCTTTTATGCGCATTTCATTGATTTTTTTTCTAAAGGTGTTTTGAGGTGCTCCCATATACACCATAAAGCAATTTGCTCCATATGATAGAGCTTCCTTAGCTGAGCCAAGCAACATTTCTTTTCCGTTATTAGCAACGTGACTACCTATTTTCATTTTTAGCCTTCTTACGATAGATTTCCTCTATGTGTTCCCTTCTTGCTTTTTTTAATTCTTTATTAATTATTTCCATTCTTTTCTTTTTATAACCAGGTTTTACTTTTTTATCTAATTTTATTTTTTGATGCAATTCCTTTTCTTTTTTACTCATATATGATTCCGTTTGGCGAGTAACAAGTTTTGTAGGTACTAATTCACCATTTTTTATTTTCATAAAATTAGTAGTTAAACCTTTTTTAGAAAGAGCTTTTACATAATTCTCCGTGTCATAAGTATAAAGACTATATGCTATTCCTGTTGCATCATATCTAGCTGTTCTACCTGTGCGGTGAATATAAAACTCAATATCTTTTGGCAAATCAAAATTTATAACGTGACTTACACCTTCAATATCAATTCCTCGTGATGCAATGTCACTCGCAACAATGTATTGATATTTCAAGTCATGAATTCTTTTCAAGGTTTGTTTTCTACTTCTATCATCTAAATCTCCATGAAGTTTTCCAACTTTATATCCCTTAGTCGCCAAGTATTCAGCTAATTTATCAACATCTTCTTTTTTATTTACAAATATCAAAGCTAAATATGGTGTAATGATTTTTAACAATTCAACCAAAACTTCTTCTTTTTGTTTTGCTTTACAAGGTATCATTATATGTTCTATCGAAGTCTTTGTTAAGGCTTTTTCCTCAATAATTATTTCTTCGGCACCATTTAAGTATTTAGTAACAAAGTTGCGTAGCCTTTTTGGCATAGTAGCACTGAAAACTAAAAATTGTGGTTTTTCTTGAATTACACCGATTACTTTATCAACATCAATTATTTCTTTTTCTTCAAATACCATATCTGCTTCATCAATGACAACCATTTTAGCACTATAAATTTTAAGCGCATTGCTTTTAATTGCCAAGTCAAAGAATCTGCCGATTGTACCAACAGCAATATGCGGTTGAGAAAGCGATAAACGTTTAATTTCATTTCCTCTATTACCGCCACCTATATACAATCTAACATCTATGTCAGGATGAAATTTGGCGATTTGTAGCGTATTTTCATACAATTGGGTAGCAAGTTCACGTGTAGGAGCTATAAGTATAGCTTGAACATTTTTTTCTTCTTCTTTCAAACGTTCAAAAACAGGAATTAAAAAAGAGTGTGTTTTACCGCTACCTGTTGCACTTTCAACAACAAGGTTATCACCTTTTATAGCTTTTGGTATTACTAATGTTTGAATTTTTGTAGGGTTTTCAAAATTAATATTTTTCAATGCTTCTAAAATATACGTTTTTAAATTATAACTATCAAACTTCATTTTAAACTTCCTCTCCATGGATTATACCATCACTATATGATAATAATTTAACTTTTCTTACTTCATTCGTTAAGTCACTTTCATTTGCATCAATTGCAACTTCCAAATAATTCGTTGTATGGCCTATCCATAAATTTTGTTTTCTTTGTTCAAAAAGAACATCCATTTCTTTGCCAAGATATCTAGCAATATAATCCTTATGCATACTTTGTGATAACTTTTGCATAAGATGGGCTCTTTTATTTATTAATTGTGGATCTAAATGACCCTCCATTTTATCAGCTTCAGTGTTTTTGCGACGTGAGTATGGAAATATATGCATCATCATAAATTGCATTTTTTGAATAAAAGTCATCGCGCATTCAAAATCTATTTCCGATTCTCCGACAAAACCGGCAAGGCAATCAGTTGTTATCGCAATATCCCCAAGACGTTCTCTTATTTCAGCTATGCGTTTTGCATACGTTTTTGTATCATACTTCCTATGCATTCTTTTTAGGGTAGCATCAGCTCCTGCCTGAAGAGGGATATGCAAATGTCTTGCAATTTTATCAGGATATTCAGCAAGAACGTCAAGTAATTCATCTGTTACTTCCATAAGTTCAATACTTGATAATCTAACTCGATATAAATCAGGTACTTCCATAATTATTTTTCGTAACAAAGAAGCAAGCGAAATACCTTTTAAATCCTTTCCATATGTTCCTGTATTAATACCTGCTAAAACTATTTCTTTAACCCCAAGCGATACGAGATTTTTTATTTCCAAAGTGATACTTTCTGCATCTCTACTTTTGATTGGACCTCTAGCATAAGGTATGGCACAATAACTGCAGAAATTTTCACAACCATCCTGAATTTTAATAAATCCGCGCGTGTGTTTAGTTAAAGAATGTAATTCTAATTCCTCAAAGGTTTTATACTCATCAGAACTCTTTACTATATTAATAGGGGTTTTTAATAAAACGTATTCTTTTATCAATTCTGGTATTTTATGTCTATTATTTGTACCTAAAATGATATCGACACCATCGATACTTTCGATGCTTTTAGGATTTAATTGTGAGTAACATCCCATTACAACTATTACAGCGTTGCTGTTCGTTTTAGCAATTGATCTTATTAATTTTCTTGATTTTGCGTCAGATGTAGATGTTACTGTACAAGTATTTATTATTTCGACATCAGCATTTTCAAAATCAGTAGCTTTAAGAAAACCTTCATTTAGTAATTGACTAGCTATAGCTTCTGATTCATAAAGATTAACTTTACATCCTAAAGTATGTATTCTAAATTTCATTTTATTCCTCCAAATCAAAGAACACACCCATCATACTCATTACATATAATGGGGCAACTTCTGTTCTAAGTACTCTTGGACCAACTGTCAATGTATAAAAACCTGCTTTTTTTAAGGTTTCACATTCACTGTCACTTATACCTCCTTCAGGACCTATTAAGAACAGTACTTTTTTATTCATAGTTTGTTTTATTTTATTTATAGTTTCTTTATTCTCTCCACTATTTGTAAGATTAAGAACAACTTTTAAATCATAGTCTTTTGAAAGATTGATGAATTCAGCAAAGGTGGTATGTCCCATAACCTTAAGTAACTTAGCACGATGAGATTGTTCAGATGCTTCTTTTACTATTTTTTCTAAACGTTGTAATTTTTTTTCTAACTTTTCACTACTATTTTTAACGTTTGATCTTTCCATATCAACGCTTATGTATTTTGCGGCGCCTAATTGAGTTATTTTCTCTATCACTTCTTCTTGCTTAGTTAGTTTTACCATTCCTTGGGCAATCGTTACTTCAACTTTTAATTCTGAATCGATATCAAGTTTTTTTATAATAGTCGCTAGGCACTCATTTTGTGAAATATTATCTAATCTTACTTCATAAAAATTTTCATTATTACAAACTACCACATGATCATTTTTTCTCATGCGCATGACATTTGTTATGTGATGTGCATCGCCATCTTTAATAACTACAATACCTGTTTCAAGATTTATTTGATTATTATTAATAAAATAATGTTGCATATTATTCACCTTTTGTTTTATTCATTTTACCACAATTAGACGTTTTTTGCATTAATTGTGCTATTTGCATAACGATAAAAAGCAAGTTAGAGTATTTCCTAACTTGCTTTAATATTAACTATGTTAATAAAATTAACCATGCTACTCCATAGTATACTGCTACCGCAATCAAATCATTTAAAGTTGTTATAAATGGTCCTGAGGCAACAGCTGGATCAATTTTCATCTTTTTAAATAGTATTGGCATTAGAGTTCCACATAGATTAGATGCAGCCATCGATATTATTAATGCGATTGCTACAGTTAAGCCAATCATTACTGCTGATGGGAAATTATAAGTAGAAAATCTTGTAATAAGTAAAAAGCCTGCTACTAAAATCAATGATGAACTGCCAACAATAATCCCATTAAGTGCTCCTATTCGCAATTCCTTCCCAATAATTTTGCGAATTACTTTATTTGAAACATCCTCACTAATTATTCTGATAGTTACAGCTAGTGATTGTGTACCGGCATTACCAGCCATATCTAAAACAATCGTTTGAAAATACACAATTATTGCTAATTCTTTTATAACTGTTTCAAATAATGACATTACAGAACTTACTAAAAATCCTAGCACTAAAAGTGCAAATAACCAAGGTATTCTTTTTTTAACTGCTTGAGTTACCGTTTCATCTTCGTTAAATTCACCACTCATAGCTGCTAATTTAACGTAATCTTCTGTTAATTCTTCATCAACCGCATTAATGATATCATCACTTGTAATAATACCGATTATTTCACGATTTTCATTGAGTACTGCAATAGAATCTAGTGAGTAATCTTTCAGGTCTTCCAAGACGTTTGATAAAATTTCATGGTCATTTAAAATAGGATAGTTAGTCTTAATTATATCTGTAAGTACGGTATTTTCTCTTGCGATAATCAAATCCTTTAAAGGTAGAGCGCCAAAATAAGTATTATCATCATTAGTAAAATATATAATATTAATATTATCGTTTTCAGGTGCTATTTCGATAATTTTTTTCATAGCCATTTTTACTGATATATCTTTGTTAAGAGATACATAATTGGTCGTCATCATCGAACCAATTTCATCATCGTCATATGATTTAATAAGTCGGACATCTTCAAGTGCCTCATTATCTAAAAGCCCTAAATAATCATTTCGTGAATCTTCATCAACATCTTCTAAGACATCAACAACATCATCGGCGTCCATTTCATTTAAGACATTCCCTAGTTGTTCAGAATCAAGTTCTGATATATACTCACTAGGATCATCTAAATATGTAAATAAATTAGAAATGTAATCCGCTTTAAGGGTTTGGTAAAGTTTTTTTCTTTCATCTTCATTTAGTTCACAAAAAGCATCAGCCACATCACTTTCATGGTAACTACTGAGTTTTTTTATCTCATCGCCAGTAGGATTTTTTAAAATACTTAAAATTTCATTTCTAAAATTTTTATCCATATTATTTCTCCTTTCGCACTTTTAACTTATTATATATTAACATTGTTAAACGATTTTTTCATTAAAAATGCTTTATAATTATGGCTCATTTAATAATATTATTGCATTTTTATATTATTACAAACTTAAGTATCTTAAATTAATAGACAAAAAAATAAAGGTTCATCAGTATCGATTAACTATACTGATAAACCTTATTTTTATATCCCTTACTTTTCCTTACGATTGAAGAATTTTTTTAGTTTATCAAAGAATGAGCTATTAGATTTTTCATCAGTCTTTGATAGTTTAGTAAATAATTCTTTTTGTTCACTCGTAAGTTTTGTTGGTGTAACAACGTTAACTGTTACATATTGATTACCCGTTCTACCACTAGTGGCATTATTAATACCACGACCCGCTAATTTAAATTTTGTTGCACTTTGCGTACCTGCTGGAATTTTTAAAGCTACCTTACCACCAAGTGTTGAAACTTCTATTGTCGTTCCTAAGGCTGCTTCACTAAATGTTATTGGTATCTCACAATAAATATCATTACCATCACGTTCAAAGAATTCATGAGGTTTTACACGAACGCTGATATATAAATCACCATTTGGACCACCATTTAGCCCTGCTTCACCTTGGCCTGTTAAACGTAAAGTTTGTTCATCATCAATACCTGATGGAATTTTTACTTCTAATTTAGTTGTCTTTTTAATACGACCATTGCCACCACAATCTGGGCAAGGTTTATTAATTTTTCGACCTTTACCATGGCAATCAGGACAAGTTGTTTCTTGTTGTATTCTACCTAAAATGGTAGCTTGTTCAACTATGATACGTCCAGTTCCCTTACATCTTGAACATGTTGTGATATCACTGTCGCTAGCAGCTCCTGTACCTTTACATTTTTCGCATTTTTCATAGCGACTTAAATTAATTGTCTTCTTTGTTCCAAAAGCAGCTTCCTCGAAAGTTAACTCAATACTTGCCTTTAAGTCATTACCTTTTGTCGGCGCGTTAGGATTTCTTGTTCTTTGACTTCCCCCAAAGAAAGAACTAAAGATATCTTCAAAGCCACCAAAGCCACTAAATCCTGAAGCCCCCCCGCTAAATCCAGATGCACCACCAAATGATGCAGCTGGATCTTCGGTACCAAAACGATCATAATTTTGACGTTTTGCTGGATCACTCAAACAATCATATGCTTGTTGTACTTCTTTAAATTTTTCAGTAGCTTGGGGATCAGTGCTTACATCTGGATGATATTTTTTTGCAAGGGTACGATAGGCTTTTTTTATTTCTTCTTCACTTGCTGTTTTGCTTATTCCAAGCACTTCATAGTAGTCACGTTGATTAGCCATACATTGGCCCCCAATTCTTTATAATTTGTCTTTATTTAACATCTTCAAAATCAGCATTTACTGATCCATCATCATTTGATGAAGAGTTGTTATCATTATTATTATTATTTTGTTCTTGTTCTTTTTGTACCTTTTGATAAGCTTTTACAGCGATGCTTTGAGCAGCTTTTTCAAGTTCAGCTTTCTTAGCTTTGATTTCTTCTAAATCGTTACCATTTAAAGCTTTGTCTAGAGCTTTTTCAGCTTCTTCAACAGCAGTCTTTTCTTCAGCAGTAACTTCATCACCTAAGTCTTCCATTGATTTCTTTACAGCGAATTTAATTTGATCGCATTCATTACGTAAATCAGCTTCTTCCTTACGTGCTTTATCGCTTGCAGCGTTTTCTTCTGCCTCTTTAACCATCTTTTGAATTTCTTCTTCTGTTAAACCAGAACCACCGCTAATAGTGATTGTTTGACTCTTTCCTGTTCCTAAATCTTTAGCACTAACATGAACGATACCATTAGCATCGATATCAAATTTAACTTCAATTTGAGGAACGCCACGAGGTGCTAGAGGAATACCAGACAATTGGAAACGACCTAAAGTCTTATTGTCTGCAGCCATTGTACGTTCACCTTGAAGTACATGAATGTCAACACTTGGTTGATTGTCAGCAGCTGTAGAGAATATTTGTGATTTAGATGTAGGAATTGTTGTATTTCTTTCAATTAGACGTGTTGTAACACCACCTAATGTTTCAATACCAAGTGATAATGGTGTAACATCTAGTAACAATACATCTTTAACTTCACCGCTTAATACACCACCTTGAATAGCAGCACCCATAGCTACAACTTCATCAGGGTTGATACTACGATTAGGTTCTTTACCTAATTCTTTACGAACTAATTCTTGAACCATAGGAATACGAGTTGAACCACCAACTAATAATACTTGATCAAGATCACTAGCGCTTAATTTTGCATCTTTTAATGCTTGACGAACAGATAATGTTGTTGAATCAACAAGTGATCTAATTAAGTCTTCAAATTTAGCTCTTGTTAAACTCATGTTCATATGAACAGGTTCATTATTGCTGTTAGCACCAATGAAAGGCAAACTGATATCTGCTTTTGTAATACCACTTAATTCTTTCTTTGCTTTTTCAGCAGCTTCTTTTAATCTAAACATAGCTGTACGATTTGTTGACAAATCAACACCATCGCTCTTCTTGAATTCTTCAACTAAGTATTTAACAACAGCATTATCGAAGTCGTCGCCACCTAAACGATTATTACCAGCAGTAGCTTTTACTTCAAAAGTACCTTCAGCAAGTTCAAGAATAGAGACATCGAATGTACCACCACCAAGGTCATAAACCAAAACGGTTTGTTCTTTATCTGTTTTATCAATACCATAAGCTAAAGCTGCCGCAGTAGGTTCATTGATAATACGTTTTACTTCTAAGCCAGCAATACGACCAGCATCTTTTGTTGCTTGACGTTGAGCATCATTGAAATATGCAGGAACAGTAATAACAGCTTGTGTTACTTTTTCACCTAAATAACTTTCAGCAGTAGCTTTCAAATTTTGAAGAATAATTGCTGAAATTTCTTCTGGTGAATATGCTTTATTATTAACATTTACACGATAGCTTGATCCCATTTGACGTTTAATAGAATAAATTGTATTTGTGTTAGTTGCAGCTTGTCGTCTTGCTGATTCACCAACTAAGATTTCACCATCTTTGAATGCTACAACAGAAGGTGTTGTTCTAAATCCTTCAGGATTAGCTATAACTTTTGGTTCGCCACCTTCCATAACGGCTACACAAGAATTTGTAGTACCTAAGTCAATACCAATAATTTTACTCATAATATTTATCTCCTTCTATTTTTAAATTTATTAAATTATTTAATTTTTTTTTAAAGTTATTTGCTTACCTTTACCATACTAGGTCTAAGTACGCGATCCTTATACATATAACCAGTCATTATTTCTTCTACAACAACTCCTGATTCTACATTTTCACATTCAACAGTTTCAACTGCAGAATGATATAATGGATCAAATTTTTTATTTAAAGCTTCAATTTTTGAAACGCCATTTTTAGTTAATATTTGTTGTAACTGAGCATTAACCATTTGGAAACCCATCAAATATTTTGCTAATTTTTCATCATCAGTTTTAGTAGATACGGCTCTATCAAAAATATCTAAGACATTTATTAGCTCAAGCAAGAAATCATTCAAGGCATACTTTCTTTCACGAATACGTTCTTCATTAGTTCTGCGCTTAAAGTTTTCAAGTTCAGCACGGTCTTTTAACATTTCATTAGTTAATGCAGAAATTTTTTGAAGTAATTCTTCATTAACTTTTTCACTTTCTTCAAGTTTCTTTTTTAATTTTTTAATTTCTTTTTTTGATTTATTATTTTTTACATCATCATTTTTAAGAGTTTCATCATTATCATGATTAACATTTCTATCATCATCCAATGATTTTTCAATCACTACTGATTCTAACTCTTTTTGATCCTTTATTTCTTCTTGTTCTTTTTCTTCTTCACGATAACGATTATTTTCCATATCAAACCCCTTATATTATTTTTTTAATATTTTTCGCAATGTATTCAAGCAAAGGTATTACTTTACTGTATTCCATTCTCGTTGGACCGAAAATAGAAATTGCACCACGTTCACCTGTTATGCTTTCATAAGGAACCGTAATAACTGTACAATCTTGAAGAGCTTTTACTTCATTTTCTTGTCCAATTCTAATTGTTATTTCGTTATTATCGTAACGAACTACTTTTAGAATTTCTTTGTTTTCGATAGCATCAAGCAAATCTTTGACCTTTTCAACATTTTGAAATTCTGGTTGTACTAAAATATTCGATTGACCATTCACATAGTAACGATCCTGAGCCATATCACAGAATGCATTTACACATGCACTAACTAAATCTTCTCGATATGATAACAAATCCATTATTTCTTCGTTTTTTAACTCTTCTTTGATTTTATCATTAATTTCACTTACTAAGCAATCATGAAGTATTTCGTCTAAGACATTAACTACTCTTTCAATTTCTTTAACACTTAATCCTTCAGGTACTATTATTTTTTTACTTTCAACGTGCCCTTGGTCTGTTACCATCATAATAATTGCTAACTGACCTTGAAGTGATAAGAATTGTAATTTCTTAATACGTGAATTATATGCCGTTTGTCCTAAGACAATAGAAGCATAATTAGTCAAATCCGATACAAGTGCCATTGATTCGTTTATAGCTTCTTCTTTTGTCAAATTACGTCTTGTGAATATTTCATCAATCATAGGAAACGCGTAATGTTCATCATCTTTTTCTTTTATAATTTCCTCAACGTAAAGACGATATCCTTTTTCAGAAGGAATTCGACCACTTGAAGTATGAGTCTTTTCAAGATAACCATAATCCTCTAAATCAGCCATGTCATTACGAAGAGTGGCAGGAGAGAAAGAAAGTTCACTTCGCTTTGAGAGCGTTCGCGATCCAACAGGCTCATTCGTTTTTACATATTCTTCAATAATAGCTTTTAAAACAAGTTTTTGCCTATTTGATAACATATTAGCCTCCTTACTAACTGGTAGAATTTACCTTTTCTACCTAACTTGCAGTAATATTATATCACATTTTGTTAGCACTGTCAATAGATAAGTGCTAACATTTTTATTTTTTCACATATTTTTCACATTATACATCTATTAACTTATTTTTAAATAATTATATAAATGTGTTATTAAAAGATCTTTTGTAAGTCTTTTGTTAAAATTAAAGGATAAAAAAACACATTAGTTCATAAGTATTCGAATTAACGACTACTTCTCTAATGTGCTTTTATTTTTTTAATTAAGTGTTACTGTAATTGCTGGAGCTACGCCAACTTCTTCTGCATAAACACCACGCCATCCATAAGCTTTGCTATCAGGTCTAATTGTTGCGACATTGATAAGATTAGCAGAAGATGGGGTGCGAAGCCACCAGTAATATGTGTCTAGATTTTGTTCAAAGCCACAGCCAACCACTCTAGCATAATCTGTTGGACTTTTTTGTCTTAAAGTGTCTTTTTCAAAAACGCTAGTTTTAAAACCATATACATCATTTATTACATCTTGTTGACTTAACAAATATACTTTGTCATTGGTGTCATTGCAGATATAATCATTATTATTATCGCTTCCTGTTGAAGATAAACTATTATCAACCAAGACAGTGTTGATAAATGTTTTTTGAATTTCAGTAAAGGCTTTGTTATAAAAATCTTCATTTAACCATTTTCTGATATCTGAATATTCATAATTATTTGCATAAATTGTTTTTCCGCCTATTGTTCTATTCACTTGTGCTGAATAAAACATTTGACTATCAATAATTAATTCTGCTAATAATTTATATGTACCATCCTCATTTGATAAAATTCTCCATTTGATCGGTTCTACTTTAAAATAGTAAACAGTATCTTTTACTATTTGTTGACTATTACTAAAATGCATCGTTTGGTTGCTGCTATTAACTTAAGGTTTCGCAGTTACTTTAGCATAGCGTTCATTGTCACTACCTAAATAGTACCCATCACTATCAGGGCTATTAGATATAATCGTAACTGAATCATCTTTTATTGTCTGTGGATAATATCCGAAATATACATAATTACCATCAATTGTGTATTCTTTCGCAGGTTCTGTTTGACCACAATTTGTGCGAGACGCCATTTTCATAGTTATGATTCAATGCTGGTAATTCTTCGTAAGTTGTATAGTCACAGTTTTCGCATGTATCGTAAGCTTTATAACCAGATTCCGTACATGTTGAATCAAGTCCTTCATGATGAACAATCTTATGGCCTAACTTTTTAATTTCAGCATAAGTTGTATATTCACATCTTGAACATGTATCATATGCTTCATTACCAGTTTCTTTACAAGTTGCCTCTTTCTTTTCATGATGTACTAAATCATGGCCTAATGCCTCAATTGATTCTGCTTCTAACTAGAACCGACAGCATTCGTGATGTTATTTTATTCTATTGTATTGAGATGAATTGCTGCTAGATATAAATTTATTATTTTATTCTGTTATAGAAAGGATTATTCTTTTGTTCATCAAAAATAGTTGTCATTTTATCGTGCCCTGGATATACGTTATAATCTTTTTTCAAATCCATTAGTCGTTTAATACTTGCAATTAGTTGAATCGTATTTGATGTAGGTAAATCGCTACGGCCAACTCCTTTACAAAATAAAGTATCTCCAGTAAAAATATTATCATCGATAAAAAGGCATATACCACAATCGGTATGACCTTTTGTTTGCCATATAAGAACTTCAAAGTCATTAGCTACCATTATTTTTTGACCATCACTAACAAAAACAAATCTTTTTTCATCATATTCGCAAACAAAGTTATTAGTAAAATATGATGCACAAGAAGTATCTTTATTAAAAAGTTTTTCATACGCTTTTTTTGATAAATAAACAGGGCAATCTGTTTTTGACATTATTTCCGACAGATTCTTAAAATGATCGTAATGACCATGAGTAATAAATATTCCTACTATTTTGACATTTCCTACAGACTTTAAAATCTGTTTTACATCATTAGCTGGATCAATTATAATTGCTGTTTCATTTTTGATATACAAATATGTATTGCAATTGTCATAATCATCACAAAATGTTTTGATTATAGCTGCCATTATTTTACTTTTGGAAGGCTCGCAGCGGCGATACTTTGTCCTACACGGCGGCTCTTTTCATCTGGCATCATTATTTTAATATTAGCATATTGTGGGAATTCATTTTTCAAAACTTCGTTGGCTTTTTCGATAATTAGGTCTCCACCTTTACCACTAGTTACTCTACCTAGTAATAATAAATACTTAATATCATAAAAACGAGCGTAATAAGGAAGTGTATAGCCTAAATAAATACCGATTGTTTCATATATTTCTTTAGCACGGCTATCGCCTTCACTCATAAGTTTTTGTACTACTTTTAATTTTTCAGCAGGTGTTGCATTAGGATCTAGTTCAATACCAGCTGCTGCTGCAAGTTTAATTACACTGTCTTGACTAAAGTATTTAACACCACAACCATAGTCACCGCTCCACTCATCTACCATTGCATCTTTATTAAAATCTACAGGAACAAAAGCAAGTTCACTTAACCAACCATTTAGGTTACCATCTTTATTGATGTATCCAACAGCTTCACTAGTGCCCATTGCGATACCTAAAACATTGTTATCTTGTAAATCTAATGCACCCGCAAGAGCTGTAACATCTCCATCATTAGCAACTTCTAGTGGAACGTCTCCTATTTCGCGAGCTGCTCTAATGTATATATCACGAACTTTAGCGTCAAATGCATCACGAGGGACTTTAATAAAGAGTGATGCAACTCTTACTTCATTATAAATATAAATACCAGCACAAGATACACCAAACGCATCTACTCTTGGCATTTTAGAAGCAGCACGTTTAAAACTATCTAAAATTCCTTGGTAATGATATTCTGGATCTTCATTAACTTTTGGAAGCCATACAACTTCTTCGCTATAGATAACATTACCATCAACAACGGCACTAACCTTACGATCAGAGCCTCCTGCATCAAAGCCGATACGGCATCCGTCCAAATGTCCACCAGCTGGAATTGAAGATTCAACACTTGTTGGAACCATTGAAACTTCTGTCGTAATAACTTCAAATGGTTTATCATAAACACGGCTCATAAAATCAACATCAAAGTCTCTTTTACCACCTAAACTAAAAATCTTTTTTATTTCTTCAGTAATTTCTTTAGGACCGCCAATATATACTTTATATCCTCCAACAACCCATAAAATGCTTTTGATTATTCTTTCAACAAGTTCTAACTCTTCTTCAGACTTTTTTAAAACTTTCATATCATAACGATAGCGATAACCATTTTGACGTTCAACACAGATAGCTAGTGGAACAGCATTAGGGTTATTTTTTGTTTCATTTTCAAGTTCTTGTACCTTTAAAATCATTGGTTCAAAGTTTGGATCTAATCTTAATTTGTATTTTAAATTCATATCAAACACCTCATTTTTTCTTCTATATTATATCATATCTATCTAAAAAAAGAAAGCATTTCACAAACTTATTGTTTTTTTAAAAGCTGCATAAAAAAAGAAAATCTATGTATACGTATAATACATAGATTTTGATTATCTATTTCATTATTTCAATTAATACTGTTTTTCATCGTGTTACTTTTATTATCGACGATGATTACATCGCTACCTATTTTTATTATTTTTTGCCATGGTACATCAACAATATTATTTCTTGAAAAAGCACTGACAAAGCGAAAACCATTTTGAAGTTGAAAACTAAGCACTTTTCCTGTGTCAGGATCAAGTTCTACATCAATAATTCTTCCTATTTTTGATCCATCGTGATCGTTAATTACATCTTTACTAGAAAGTTCAGATAATTTCATTTGATCACCCTTTCCATATATTATATGAAAGAATTTCTTTTTTTTGACTAATTATAGAATTTTTTCATTTGGTAAACTGCTATATAAATCGTCTAAACGATAACGTGCTCTTTCTTCACCGACAAAAACGTGAACAACAATAATGCCCAAATCAACTAATAGCCACTTAGCATCTTGTGAAACACTGAAACTATGAACATCTAGCCCTAATTTTGGTGCTTCATCACGTAGATAATCTATCGCAGCGTTTCCTTGACGGGAATTATTAGATGAGGTAATAATACTATAATCGTAAAAAGGAGTAATTTCTGCCATATCGTAAACTACTGTATCATAAACAACTGCCTTATCTAAAACCTTTAAAACATCATAAACTATTTTTTGAAATTTCTTTTTTTCCATTTGTAACCCTTTCATAGTATTTTAATGCTTCATAAGATAACGGATGTACAATTTCACCATTACTTTCAAGCATTTTTATTATATCCTTCATAACCGTTATCAATCCTAAATCAAAATTATTTAACGTTATTTCACGATATTTTTCAACATTTTGGTACGTACGGTTTTTTTCAACTGCATCAGATAAATAAATTAATTGTGATAATCTACTCATTTTTTTATTTCCGGTTGTATGGTATTTTATAGCCTTAAGTATCTCTTTGTTTTTTACTTTAAATTTTGTTATTGCGAGATATACACTAACGTATCCATGCCATACATTAGGGGTAGATTCTAGTGTTAAAAAATCCTTATCTGTAATTTCTAACATTTCTTTATTATTTCTAATAATTGTCAGCATTGTTGCTTCATCAAGCATTTTTCCAACATCATGTAATAAAGCAGCGGTTTTTATCTTCCACTCAGCTACTTTAAAATTATTTATCTTGTTTAAACTAAGGGCCATTTCCATAACACCTAACGTATGGATATATCGTTTTTTACCATATTCAGTTGAGTTAAACCATTCTTCTACTTCACATTGCAATTTATTAATCATATTAAATTTGACACCAATACTTTCGATATTACTTTTGGAGATGTTATAGAAAGTTTAAATTCTTTTCCTGTAAAATGAATGTAACCAATACCAGCTATAGCTAAATCCCAGTGCATATTTTCTTCATCACACTTTAAGGCTACTTCTTTCGTTTGATATTCTCCTAATCGTTTTTGTTCATCTAAATCTATCGGAGGTGTTAATAGTTTAAACATTTGACTATTTTGAATTTCTAAAGCATTAACAGTTTTTGTTCTATGAATATATAAATCATTCGAAACAAAACACGAAACATTTACCTCTCCTTCGATATCTATCCGAACAAGACCACCTAAAAACAAAGTTTGTCCACCTTTTATTTGGTAGCTTCTTACCTTTAGGTAAGTGCTTGGTGTAACTTTTTTAAGTGATGAAAAGGAAAGATATGTTGTTATGCTTTTTAAATTTATATACCCAGGAGTATCTATCAAATAGCACGTTTCATTAGTTTGATTTGTTCCTATTGGTATTTTGATATAATCAAGCGTCGTTTGATGTTGATTACTAGTAGTAATTAAATCTTTTGAGGTTACATTATACATTTTAAGTACCGTATTGATAAAGGTTGATTTACCTACCGATGTTGTTCCTAGTAAATATACATCTTTTCCAGGATGATATTTTCTTTTAAAGTAATCCATTACACGCCGCATTAAATCTTCAATATTTTTTTGTTTTAAAGATGAAATATAAAAAATACTCTTAACATTTAAATTATTAGTAATTCCTAATTCTTTTACTTTATCGTAAATATTAGACATTTTAATGCTTTTTGGCATTATATCACTTTTATTGATTACAATTATTACAGGATTGTCTTGTAAATATTTAGATAAGTTAGGAATAAATCCTGTATAAATATCCATCACGTCTAAAAGTAGTAATGCTAAACATTCTTTATTTTTAATTTTTTCAAGAGCTTGATAATATTTATTAACTTCTTCTTCTACTTTTTTTTCATCATTTAATACTGGAAGGATGTTTTCACTATAATTGTAATTATGATGCATTATATCATGACATCTTTTACAATACACTTCATCACCATAGTTAACTAACGCCGCTGCTGGTACATATCCTTTTTCATTAGGGTCTATCGATTGTATTTTAACCCCACAACCTATGCATTTACTCATATAACTCCTTTATTTTTTGATATATTTCTTGATTTTCTTTTTTTATTCTTTTTAGAAGATTTTTTTCTCTCAATCTATTTATTTTAGTATACCAATGCTCTGTTTTACGGTCAATCGACTTCACAAGAATAGTATCTAAGTTATTTTTACGATAAGCTATCGTATCTGTTAACAATTGATCTCCTATCGCTATTATTTCACGCGAATTTAAGTTCTCTGTTTCAATAAATTTCTTTAAACGTTTTACTTGAGGTTTTCTAGCTTTTATTAAATATCCTGTAACAGGAAATTCTTTAATGAATTCTAATAATCTATCGTTATTATTATTTGTTACTAAATATATTTTAAAACCATATTTTATAATTTCTTGATAGAGTTCTTTTAACCTTAAAGATGGTCTTTTTTCAGCATATGATGCTAATGTATTATCTAAGTCTGATAGTATAATTCGCTTACCTTCAGCATATAATTTAGCGAAATCAATATCATAAACACTTTTTATGACGTATGTTGGTAGATAAATCATAAGCACCTCCATTAATAGCTTTCATCTATAGTATTATACTAAATTTTTCTTTTTTTGTCTATCAAATACCTATATTAGAAATGAGGAATTCAATGTTTAGTTTACTATCACTATTTTTGTTACCACTTATCGGTGCCATTAACTCTCAAAGTTTTCCTGAAATCCTTTCCCCCGAGGAAGAAGCAGCTTTACTTAAAGCTTGGGAAAAAAGAGATTTTACCGCACGTGATGAACTTATTGAACATAATTTAAGATTAGTGGCGCACATAGTTAAAAAGTATGAAAATACTAAAGAAGATCGCGATGATTTATTGTCAATTGGCGCTTTTGGTTTAATTAAAGCTATCGACACATATAACTTTTCATCAAATACAAAACTCGCGACATACGCGGCACGATGTATTGAAAATGAAATTTTAATGCATTTAAGAAGTAATAAAAAAAGAAGAGAAACGACTTCATTATATGCTCCTATTGGTGAAGACAAGGACGGAAATGAAATTAGACTTTGTGACATAATCGAGGACCCATCGCTTGGTACCGTTGATAAAATGTTATTGGAAGAACACAATAACCGATTATCTGAAGCTCTTAAAACACTAAATGAACGAGAATTGGAAATAATTAGTCGACGTTTTGGTTTAAATGATTACTTTATAGAAACTCAACGCGAGATTGCCAAATCATTAAAAATAAGCCGCAGTTATGTTTCACGAATTGAAAAAAGAGCTTTAACGAAGCTTTATTTAGCTCTTGATGAAAAGAAAAAATAAGTTTAAATAAAATAAATACTTCTAGAGTTGCCATCATTAAAATACGATGTTACCCTAGAAGTATTTTTTATTGTCCTTATATTTTTAAAATAGTCTTTTATTCAAGGTCTATTATTTCACCATCTGCATCTTTATCTTTACCTTTATTCTTATTCTTTATTTTCTTCTTATGAATTCTATTTATAATATTAAAAGTAATTATGACAGCCGCAAGCGATAGAATAATTACGGAAGCAATAATTATTTCCGTATAATTTCTTGAATAACATTCGATATCATCGCCGCAACTGATGAGATTGTCTTTTATAATACTAAAGTTACATGACAACTCCGTCTTATTTCCAGCATCATCTTCAGCGATTATCAAAAGTTTGTATTCTCCAACATTTTGAATAGGTTCTTCTTGATATTCTTTATCATTCAAATAAACTAAAACACTTATTTTGGAAGATCTATTATCAGTTACCATGTATTCTAATTTTGATATTCCAAAATATTTTTTCCCATTTTCAATATTTTTTAATGTAATAACCGGAGGTGTTATATCTTTTACAGATATTTTTTGAGGTATTTTTTCACTCGTGTTTCCCGCACCATCCATCGCTTGATAATAAATAATACCTGTTCCTTTTTCAAAAAGCCCTTTGATAAAATCTTCCCATAACAGCATTTCACTATTATCCTCTAAATAATAGTACTTATGTAGATATATTTCGTTTTTAAAATTGTCTTTCGTTTTGATACCATTTTCAAACAAATAATTACCATTATTTTTCTTTTCAATAATTTCTAATAATTCGACGTCAGTAATTTCAATATCAGTTACTCCATGAATAGTAGGAGAAATTGTGTCGATTAAGGTTATTGTTACTGTTTTTACGTCTGATTCATTACCATTAGCATCTTTGCCGAAATATTGAATAGTACAGGTATACTCATTTTTAAGTACTTCCTTATAATCAATCACGTCTTCATTCTTTTTATTTAAAATTTTTAATATTAAGCGCGGATTATCATCATATTTATCAGTAAGTTTAAGAGCTTTCTCTAATTCAAAATCATCAAGTTCTAAATCCTTTACTTTAATGGCATCAACCGTGTTAACGACCGGCGGTGTTGTATCTATAATATTTATCGTAACTGTAACTGGTATAGCCTCATTACCCGAAGAATCTATAGCTGTATAGATTATGAAAGCTTTTTGATTAGTTTCTAAGTATGTTTTAAAATCATCGATAGACGCTATTAATTCCATATTGTTATTATAATACTGACGAATGGCTGTAATGTTTTTATCATAATTATCAAACACTTTTACATAATTAAAATTCTCATTTTTAACATCAACATCTTTAATATCCCATTCGGTGAGATTATATTCAATTGTTGGCGGTATGTTATCTACAACCGTAATGTTTTTTACAAAATAATACGTTGAATTAGTCAGAATATCAAATACTTTAACTTTTAAAAAACCTGTGCCTAAGCTTTCTATATTAAAATCTTCTTTTGACGTAATATTATCTATGCGGTATTCATCGCTATTACGATTTATTACTTTTATATCATTTTGAAATTTGGGTATTTCGTCGCCATAATTTATTTCATACGATGGTGTATCCCATTTTACATTAATTTCTTCTACATATTTGATATCACAATCCATTACTTCCATATCACAATTGTATAAATAAATTTTTGTTCCATATCCGTAATTCCAACTTTCACTTTTAAAAAAATCACTTATATCTGTGTAGTTTCCTAATGATCTAAAGGAAATTTTTGCAAGCTGATTATAGGATGAAGTATTATAGCCACTTGTATTTTTAGCATATACACTAAAGCGTGCTATTGTATCATTTTTATCATTAATCGCTATTTCTTCTTTTTTAAAGATGGCATTAGCTTCATCAATCGTATAAGGAGATTCCTCAACAGTAGTAATTACTTTATTCTTATCAGTTTTAATAAACAATTGTGCTGAAGCTAAATCTTGGTAATTACTTAAAGCGATTGTTAATGTAAATTCTTCACTCTTTAATACTTTCTTTTTTTCAAAAATAAAGTTTACCCTAACTTTTGAACTTGCGGCCTCTGTTTCAGGTATTTTTACCAAGAATGCGCTTAATACAATTACTAAAATTATTTTTATTAAAAATAAAACTATTTTTTTCATATTCTACAATCTACCTTCATATTATATAAGTTATACTCTTATTATATAAAGGCCTTATGGAAAAATTAGGCGAAAAAAGAAAAACTCTACATAAATAGTTTGTTAACCTTTAAGTAGAGTTTTTATTATTTTATGATAAAGTTACAATTGAACGTTCGAAATTCTTAAATACATCCTTCTTAGAATTTAGAACTTCTTCAATTGGAATTGCGACTATTTGATTTGAAATTATGCCCATACATACACCACAATTATCATCTAAAGCTGCTTCTACTGCTGCAAGTCCTAAACGTGATGCTAAAATACGATCTTGAGCTGAAGGTTTGCCACCTCTTTGAATATGGCCTAAAATTGTAGCTCTTGTTTCAAATCCAGAATAATCTTCTATTTTAGCGGCTAAATCATGTACATCGGTAATATGTTCTGTAACAATGATGATAGGGTGTCTTTTACTATGTAACTTATAATCTTTTGTTTTTTCAAGAACATATTCTAAATCTAGACCAGATTCACTAGTAATTACGAATTCTGCCCCTGTTGCAAGACCAGCTGCTTTTGCGATATCGCCACAATAGCGACCCATTACTTCAACAACTGCGCATCTTTCGTGTGAACCACACGTATCACGTAGACGGTCAATAGCTTCAACAACGGTATTAACACATGTGTCAAAACCGATTGTAAAATCTGTTCCTGCTATGTCATTATCTATTGTTCCTGGAAGGCAAATTACATTAACTCCAGCATTTTTAAGACGTAAAGCGCCATGATACGTACCATCACCGCCGATAACTATTAGGGTATCTATACCAAAATCTTTTAAGTTTTGAATAGCTTTGTCACGATATTCATCTTGTACAAATTCTGGTAAACGAGCTGATCCTAATATTGTACCACCACGTGCAATAATATCTGTTACTGATTTACGGCTCATTAATTCAAAATTTTCTCCACCTTCGCAAAGTCCACGATAACCATCACGGATACCATAAACATCTAAGCCATTTACTCTTGCGGCTCTAACAACTGCACGGATTGCTGCATTCATACCTGGGGCATCGCCACCAGAAGTTAAAACTCCAATTTTCTTAATCATGGTAATATTTCTCCCTTGTTACTAGACTATTTTTATATAATACTTGAATTTTTTTTATTTTGTCTAAAATTCACTTAGTATATTATACTATTTTTCGACATAATTGTAAATTATTATACTTAAATTTTTTATTTAGTATCAGGTTTTACTTGTTTTAATCCCCATATTTTAGTAGCATACTCGCTTATACTTCTGTCAGCTGCAAAGCGACCTGCTTCTGATATATTGATTAATGACATTTTATTAAAGGCATATTTATCACGATAAACTTCATCCATTTTATTATGAGCCTCTAAATAAGAATCGAAGTCAGCAAGACACATATATTGGTCCGCTACACCTCTATTAGTGAGTAAATAATTTGCGATATTCTCAAAACTCTTACCAGCAAATCCTCTCTTTAAAGTTGCAATAATATCATGAAGAACTTTACTATTATTATAATAGTATGTTGAATTATAACCTTTTTTCCATAAATCATTTACTTCACTAGCGGTCATTCCAAAAATAAAGATATTGTCCGTTCCTACCGCATCGCATATTTCAACGTTAGCACCATCCATAGTACCGATTGTAACAGCACCATTAATCATAAATTTCATATTTCCTGTTCCACTAGCTTCTTTTCCAGCAAGAGATATTTGTTCACTAATCTCAGATGCAGGCATTAGTTTTTCAGCTAATGTAACACAATAATCTTCGACAAAAACAACATTAAGTTTAGCTTTTATTTCAGGATGATGATTTATATCCTCGCTAATTTTACATATTAACTCAATGATTTCTTTGGCGATATAATAACCTGGTGCAGCCTTGGCACCAAAAATAAAGGTTTGTGGGGTTATATCAATATTGGGATTCTCTGATAGTAAATTATATAAATGTATTATTTTGAGAACATTTAAAAGTTGGCGTTTATATTCATGTAGTCGTTTTACTTGAACATCAAAGCGCGTATTTGGATTGATTAAAACCCCTTGTTTTTTATAAATTGCATTAGCAAAATCTTCTTTATTGGCAAGTTTAATTTTAGCTAATTCATCTAAAACTTTTTTATCATCTTCAAACTTACGGAAATTTTGAAGAGCTGATGCCTTTAAATAGTAATCATGCCCAATCGTATCATCTAAAAGTTTGCTTAAACGAGGATTGGATTGATAAAGCCATCTTCGATGAGCAATACCATTTGTAACATTCGTAAATTTGTCAGGTGTGAGTTCATAATAATCTTTAAAAATACTTCTTTTAATGATATCGCTATGTAACGCTGATACACCATTAACAGAGAAGCTGCCAATAACACTAAGATTAGCCATTTTTATTTGCCCGTTAGAAATCACAGCCATTCTGTTTATTTTATTCCAATCTCCTGGGTATCTGTCCCAAAGAGCAGTAGTAAAACGGCGATTAATTTCTTTTATTATTGCATAAATGCGCGGTAATCTTCTGGCGATTAAATCTTCTTGCCAACATTCCAAAGCTTCTACTAAAACGGTATGATTGGTATAAGCGACTGTTCTAGTAACAATATCCCAAGCTTCATCCCAACCAAATTCAAATTCATCCATCAGTATCCGCATCATTTCTGGAATACACAAAGCTGGATGAGTATCATTAATATGTATGACAGCCTTATCAGGTAAGGTGTGTAAGTCTTTATATCTTTTGACATGATCATATAGAATGTTTTGAATTGAAGCACTAACTAGAAAATACTGCTGTTTTAGACGTAGAGATTTTCCTTCATAATGATCATCTGACGGATATAATACCTTCGATATCAATTCTGCTTCATATCCATCTTTGACAGCTTTAGCATAATCACCTTGTGAGAATGATTTCATATCAAAAGTTGATAAGCTTCGGCTTCGCCATAATCTTAATGTTGATACAGCTTCACTTCCGCCACCAGATATTAACATATCATAAGGCATTGCTTCTACTTCTGAGTAATCATGATAATCAATTTTTAGTTTACCATTTTCAAAATGCTCTGTAACATAGCCATCAAAACGAACCTTTAAAGAACGATCACTTCTTGGGATTAACCATACCTCTCCACCAGGTAGCCAAATATCTGGCATCTCGGTTTGCCAACCATCAACGATTTTTTGTTTAAACAAACCGTATTCATATCTTATCGAAAAACCATATGCAGGATACGACAAAGCAGCACAAGAATCCATAAAACATGCGGCTAAACGGCCTAATCCACCATTACCAAGACCGGCATCGGGCTCTTGTTCGTATAAATCTTCTAATTTTATGCCATATTCTTTTAAAACTTTACTATAAGTATCTACAAGTCCTAAATTGTATAAATTTGTTTTTAGAGATCTACCAACTAAAAACTCCATACATAAATAATAAACACGTTTAGCACCGATTTTACGGATTAAACGATTATTGTGATTTTTTTTCTCCATGAGTATATCCAAGATGGTCATACTTACTGCTTTATACATTTGTTCCATTGAGGCATCATGGGGAGTAACACCATAATAGCAAGATAGTTTTTCTTCTATTATGGCTTTTGTCTGTGGTGTTGTCATAAACTCTCCTTAGTTTTATTTGTTTAAAATTTCTTCGTACATCGCTAAGTAAACTTTGGCAGAACCAGTCCAACCAAAATCAACGCTCATTACTCTACCAATTTTCTTTTTCCATTCATCAGCATTTCGATAATCACTTAATGCTCGTCTAATAACCATTAACATTTCATCAGCGCTCATATGATCAAATGTATAGCCATTACCTTTTTCAACTGTAAAGTCAACAATACTATCAGTTAGACCACCTGTTCTTCTTACAAGTGGAATGCTTCCATATCTAGAAGCAATCATCTGTGACAAACCGCATGGTTCTGAAGCAGATGGCATTAAGAAAATATCGGATGCAGCATATATTTTACGTGATAAATCTTGATTAAAAGCAATAATAACTCTTAATTTAGATCCATATTTATATTCCATATCTTTGAAGAAACCTTCGTATTGAGGGTCTCCTGTTCCTAAAATAACTAGTTGAACTTTTTCACTCATAAGGCGTTCAAAAGCAGCTTTTACTAGTTCCAATCCCTTATGTTTAACAAGTCGCGTTACCATTCCTATCATCGGAATATTTTCATCAACCGGCAAGTTTAACATTTCTTGAAGACGAATTTTATTTATAGCCTTCTTTTCAAAAGTTTTCTTATCATATTTTTCAAAAAGGGCATTGTCTTTAGCAGGATTGTAGAAGTTTTTATCAATACCATTTAAGATCCCTCTTAATTTTCCTTCTTCAACAATTCTTCTAATTTCAAAATCTAAACCATGAGCATATTCAGGAGTTTGGATTTCTTTGGCATATGTAGGACTAACTGTCGTTACATAATTTGCACACTCCATTGCAGCTTTCATAATATTTAAGCAACCCTTATACTCTAATAAGTAAGCATTATTATGACTAATACCAAAAACATCTTCAATTATATCATCATCTAAAGCATATTGACCTTGATATTCAATATTATGAATTGTGAAAATCGTTTTAACATCTTTTAAAGCGATATTGCCAAAATAGTTTGTACGCAGATATACTGGTACTAATCCTGTTTGCCAATCATGAACATGAATAATATCAGGAATAAAACCTAAATATAAAAGCGTATCGATGGCAGCTTTACAGAAGAAGGCGAAACGTTCTCCATCATCAAAATAACCATAAAAATTATGACGTTTAAAATAGTATTCGTTATCTAAAAAATAATATGTTACACCCTTATCAACATACTTGAAAACACCACAATATTGTTTACGCCATGCAAGTGTAACGACATGTTGTGAAACGTAAACAAGTTTGTTACGATAATCATGAGCTATTTTTGAATAAAGTGGTAATATGACAACAATTTGATTTGGGTCAGTAGCCTTATCATTGGCTAATTTAATAATTCTTTTTGGTAAAGAACCTACAACATCTCCTAGTCCACCTGATGCAAAGAAAGGTTGACATTCCGATGCGATAATTGCTATTTTTTTGCCTTCCATAGTTATTTCTCCTTAAACCATTATATTTTTACCAATGTAATATGGTATTTTCTTACATCCAGATAATGTTTGTCTACTTCTTATTGTAACATTTTTATCTGTTATTATGTAATTTAAATTAACATCATTTTCTACCATTGTGTCTTGCATTAAAATCGCATTCTCAACAACAGTATTTTTCCCAATTTTTACTCCTCTAAACAAAATACTATTAATTACTTTTCCTTCTATAATGCAACCATCAGCGATATATGAATTTTCAACAACTGCTTCTGATCCATATTTTGTAGGAGCTGAATCACGTACTTTAGTATAAATAGGTAAATCTGGATTTTCAAAAATTGCGTGGCGTACATCTTCTTTTAAAAGTAACATATTTTTTTCAAAATATCCTTCTAATGAATCAATATGAAGATGAAGACCATTATGCAAATATCCAAATATACGCAAATTTTTCAAATTAGGAAGGATTATATCTTTACGAAGTGATGTTGCTCCCTTTGCTTTAGCATCAGCCATCAAAGTGGATAATAATTTTCGTTTTATGACCCAAACATTAATTGTCGTGTCTTTGATACTTCCTACTTCAGATGTTATCGTTGCAGAACGAACACGTTTATTTTCGTCTAGTTCTAACGTCATATAGCCTTCCATATCTGGTAACACTTCAGCATGACGATATACCATTGTAATATCAGCATTATTGGCAATATGCTCTTTAAGTACATCTGCATAATCGATAACATTAACTGAATCACAATCCATTAAAACCAAATTTTCCTCTTGACATTTATCGATAAAATTCATAATGCTTTGAAGAGCTTCTAAACGATTTTCATATAAAATTTCACTACGATAATGGCCAAATGGTGGAAATATGTAAGCACCACCATTGCGGCGTGATAAATCCCAATCTTTACCAGACCCAATGTGATCCATTAATGATTGGTAATTTTGTTTAGTGACTATTCCAACTTTGGTTATATTGGCATTAACAAGATTAGACAATGCAAAATCAATAAGACGATATCTTCCACCAAAAGGAATAGATGCCACAGTTCTTTTAGCAGTTAATTCCTCTAAATGTTTATGATGTAAATCAGCGAATACAATTCCTGCAGCTAGCATTTATTTTTCCCCCTTTTTAGCTTCGATATTAGCCCCACCTAATACTACATCATCTTTTAAAATGCGCGTATTGCGGCCAATTACAGCTATTTTTATATTTTCATCTTTAGCCTCACCAATGGTTGCGCCGTTTTCAATTACAACATTTTCATCAATAATACTATAATTTACAACAGCATTTTCACATATTACTGAATTTGAGAAAATAACACTATCTACAACTCGTGCTCCTTTTTCTACTTTTACACAAGATCCAATAACGCTATTTATTACTTCGCCTTCAATTTTACAGCCACCAGCTATTAAACTATTCGATATTTTAGCGCTTGATGAAATGTATTGTGGTTGTATGCCATGATTTCTAGAATGGATTTTCCAGAAAGGATCATAAATATCAAATGCAGGATTTTCTCCTATTAAATCCATATTGGCACTCCACAAACTATCTATTGTTCCAACATCTTTCCAGTATCCTTTAAATGGGTATGCAACCATTTTATTTTGTTCTTCTAACATTGTAGGGATAATATTTTTCCCAAAATCGTTTTGAGATAAAGGATTTTGTTCATCTTTTTTTAGATATTCTATCAATTTATTTGTTTTAAAGATGTATATTCCCATCGATGCTTGATTACTTTTCGGCTTTTTAGGTTTTTCTTCAAATTCCGTGATAACAAAGTCATTGTCAACATTCATTATACCAAAGCGACTAGCATCACTAAGTGGGACCGTTAAAGTCGCAATTGTACAATCAGCATCTTTTTTAATATGATATTCTAACATTTCATTATAATCCATTTTATAAATGTGATCTCCAGAGAGAATCAACACATGATCAGGATTATAGTTTTCAATAAAATCTATGTTTTGATATATTGCGTTAGCAGTTCCTTTATACCAGTCCATTTTATCTTTTGCTTGATAAGGTGGTAAAATGTGGACACCACCATATGAGCGGTCTAAATCCCATGGTTGCCCATTTCCAATATAATCATTTAAAACTAATGGTTGATACTGTGTTAAAACACCTACAGTATCAATATTTGAATTAGTACAATTTGATAGCGTAAAATCAATAATACGATATTTCGCACCAAAGGAAACTGCAGGTTTAGCTACTTTTGTCGTTAATGCTAATAATCTACTTCCCTGTCCTCCTGCGAGAAGCATCGCGATACATCTTTTGTGTTTATACATTACTTTTTCCCTTTTACCTTTCTTAAATACATTCCACATATAGCTGGAAGATTTACTTTCATTTTATTCTTTGTTGCTCGCAATTTATGATTGTAAACGTTAGCATATCCGCCTTCTGTTACATCGTTACTAGCAAGTAATATTTCGTAAGTCCCATTAGGGATGGTTATTTCGTAGTTTTTCCATTCACTAAAGGAAAAATTTAAAATAACGTATATCTCGTTTTTTTCTTTATCTTTTCTTTTATAAACATAAACATTATGGTCAACATCATCGGCATTCAGCCATTCAAAGCCATCCCATGTGTCGTCACATTCATAAAAAGGTTTATTATTTAAATATAAGTGATTTAATTTTTTTGTAAATTGATGCATTGCTTGATGTTGAGGATAAGCTAAAAGCAACCAATCTATTTCTCTATCATCACGCCATTCAATAAATTGGCCAAATTCATACCCCATGAAATTTAATTTTTTTCCGGGATGGCTCATCATATACATTAGATATGTCTTTAAACCTGCAAATTTTTGTTCGTAAGTTCCAGGCATTTTATTAAGAAGAGAGCACTTACCATGAACCACTTCATCATGAGATAATGCTAAAATATAGTGTTCAGAATAAATATAAGTCATTTGAAAAGTTATTTTGTGATGAAGATAACTCCTAAAGATTGGATCTTTTTTCATATACTCAATCGTATCATTCATCCATCCCATATTCCACTTATAATCAAACCCTACACCACCATCTTTAACGGGTACTGTAAGTTTTGGAAAAGTTGTTGATTCTTCCGCGATCATCATAACACCTTTGTGATAATCGTGAACTACCTGATTAAGGTTTTTCAAAAAAGATAATGCACCTAAATTTATGTTAGTACCATCTTTATTTTTATGCCATTTTCCTTCAGCACGGTCGTAATCTAAATATAAGATTGCGGCTACCGCATCTACTCGTAAACCATCGATATGATATTCATTTAAAAAATACATGGCGTTAGAGATTAAAAAACTTCTAACTTCAGGTTTATCATAATCAAAACATCTTGTTCCCCAACCTTCGTGTTCCATCATTGTTGGATCGCTCGGCTCATACGTTTTTGAACCATCAAAATCAATTAATCCATGACTATCTTTGCAAAAATGTCCGGGTACCCAATCAAGAATGACTCCGATGTTTGCTTGATGAAGAATATCAACAAATTTCATAAAATCATGTGGTGTACCAAATCTTGAGGTTATTGCATAATATCCGGTTACCTGATATCCCCATGATTTATCAAAAGGAAATTCTGATATAGGCATTATTTCAACATGCGTATATCCCATTTCATGAACATATTTTACTAATTCTTCCGCCATTTTAACATAATTAAAATAGTTACCATCTTGATATGTTCGCCATGAACCAAGATTCAGCTCATAAATATTTAATGGCGTATGATAACAATTGCTGCGTTTTTCCATCCATTCTTTATCATTAAAGGTATACCCTTTTAAATTGTATACTTTAGAGGCAGTCTCTGGTCTTACTTCAGCGTGGTAGGCATAGGGATCTGCTTTTAAAATCCACTTGTTTTGCTTTGTTAATATTGCGTATTTATAGTTACTGAATTCGCTTAATGAAGAAATTTTTACTTCCCATATTTCACCATCTTCTAGCAATTTCATTGGATTTTTTTCTTTATCCCACTTGTTGAAATCACCAACTACCGATACTTTTTTAGCATTAGGTGCCCATACTCTGAATATAGTTTCTTCATCACTATAACAAGAACCTAGCAACTGATAAGCATAATAATTAGTACCTTGATGAAAATAATAAACACCTAAATCTTTACTCATCGGATATTTTCCTTTCCATAGTAATCACCTTATTATACCATATTATTCTAATTTTTACTAGTCAAATGTTTATTTCCTAATACTATTTTTAAAAGGCAAGTTATTTAAAACTTGCCTTACATTATATATTGCTTTTTTGTATTAATTTTTTGCTTTGTAGCTGCAGATACATAACCTTTTTCAACTGCATCATCTAACAAAAATATCTCATTATTATATAAAACATAGATATAGTTTTGGGTACCAAGTCGCAATGATTCATAAAACGCATCATCACTTTCTTTTATATAACTATACAAACGTATTTTAGATGAAAACGAAAAAATATCACAATAATCATAATAACCAAAGTAATAAACTAAACCAAGATTATCGAAGTTATAATCAGTTATAACTTGTTTATAAATACCCCATATTGGCATTAATATTTCTAATAATTTGTTATCATTAAATTCTTCACATTGTGTGTGACCCATAAAAATATTTATTAAGTCATGCTTATCTATAATATTCTTTTGATAAGCTTCGGCAATTGTGTAAGTATCATTATTAATAAAATATATGTGATAATTGATGCTAGGATAACGGAAAGTCAAATTATCGATATTTTCACTAACAGCCACACTATTTTTATCATTAATGTTGTCAATTACTTCTACTGCATAATAACCTTCATACTGACCATAGTATCTTGTTAAAATAGTTGTACTTTTGAAAATTTTATCATTAATAAAAAATCCATTTTTTATTTTTTCTATGTCATATCTATTAATCAATGATGTTGAAGCACTATTGATGACAAATAAATCAGTCAATTCATTGAGTGATATTTTTCCCATTTCATATACTTGTCTAATTGTGTATAAAACTCCATCAATAACACCATATATCGAAGTTTCATCATTTCTATATTGAAAATGAAGAATGTTTACTTTTTCATTAGTTATTTTGTATGGTATAAGTCCTAGTTTATTTACCACTGTAACGAATAAACAATTATTGTATATTAAATGGCATTTAACAACTTCAACTTCATCACTTTTTACTATAGCTTGTTCAGCAAGGGCATTTAAATAAGCTTCTTTGACATTTAAGCTATCATCATCTGATAATGAAGGACTAGGTTTTGTTGAATCTAATGTATTACAACTTGTTAGAAAAATTGATAATATCAATGTAATAATCAATAATATTTTTTTCATTATGCCTCTCCTATTATATACCTAATAAGACAAATATATAAATTGTTTTTACGAAACAATTTTTGTTTTTACGAAACAATTTTTGTTTTTACGAAACAATTTTTGTTTTTACGAAACAATTTATAATTATTTTATAAACATGGCATCGCCGAAAGAAAAGAAACGATATTTTTCTTTTACAGCGATATTGTATGCATTTAGAATATATTCTCTTGTTGATAAAGCACTAACAAGCATTATTAATGTTGATTTAGGTAAGTGAAAATTAGTAATAAGGGCATCAATAGCTTTAAATTTGTATGGGGGATAGATAAAAATATTTGTATTTTCACTACAACCCACAAATTTACCATATTTTTGATAAACACTTTCAAGCGTTCTAGTAGATGTAGTTCCTACCGCAACGATCCTTTTTCCAGCTGCTTTAGCATTATTTAATCTTTCTGCAACATCATCTTCAATATGATAATATTCACTATGCATATGATGTTCTTCGATTGTTTCACTCATTACGGGGCGGAATGTCCCCAAACCTACATGAAGAGTAACATACTCTATTTGAACACCTTTTTCTTTTAATTGTTGAAGTAATTCTTTAGTGAAATGCAACCCTGCAGTAGGTGCTGCCGCACTTCCATAATCTTTTGCATAAACCGTTTGATAACGTGTACCATCTTTTAATTTCTCATGAATATATGGTGGAAGTGGCATCGTCCCTATTTTTTCTAAGATTTCTAAAAATATGCCGTTATATTCCATTTTAAAAACTCGTTCACCATCTTCTAAAACTTCTATGCATTTTGCTTTAAGAATGGTGTGATGCTCTTCATCAAAAAAACAAATACAAGTATTTTCCCTAACACGTTTAGCAGGTCTTGTTAAAGCGTGCCATTCATCTTTTGCAGTTTCCTTTAGTAATAAAAGTTCAATGTGAGCATCCGTTTCTTCTTTAATTCCGTAAATTCTTGATGGTATTACTTTTGTATCATTTAGCACCAAACAGTCATTTTCATCTAAATAATTTATTATTTCCTTAAAATGATGATGTGATACCTCACCAGTGTTTTTATCTAGTACCAAAAGTCTTGATGAACTACGATCTTTTAACGGGGTTTGAGCAATCAATTCCTCTGGAAGATAATAATCAAATTCTTCTAATTTCACAGCATGCCTCCCATTTTAATTCCTAAATGCTGATAAGCCTTTTCGGTTGCCACTCTCCCTCTTGGGGTTCTCAAAATGAAACCTTTTTGAAGTAGGTACGGTTCATTTACATCTTCAAGTGTTACGGTTTCTTCAGACATTGTAGCACTAATGGCTTCTAAGCCAACTGGTCCACCACCAAATCGTACAATTAAACATTCAAGATATTTACGGTCTGTAACATCTAAACCTTCTAAATCTATATTTAGTCTATTTAAAGCATAATCAGTTATCTTTTTATCTATTATAGGTAAATGATCATATTGAGCAAAATCTCTTATTCTTCTAAAAAGACGATTAGCAATTCTTGGTGTGCCTCTTGAACGTTTCGCAAGTGAAAGACTAGCCTCATCATCTATTGGAAAATTAAATATTTTGGAAGTTCTGTTAATTATACTTTGTAGTTCTTTATCACTATAATATTCTAACTGATGAACAATTCCAAATCTATCTCGCATAGGCGATGATAAGTCACCGAAACGCGTTGTTGCTCCGACTAATGTAAACGGAGGCAAATCAATTCTAATTGTTGATGCTTGAGTGTCTTTTCCTAAAACAATATCAATCACATAATCTTCCATTGCAGAATATAATACTTCTTCAATAACTTTAGGAATGCGGTGAATTTCATCGATAAATAGTACATCACCTGGGTTGAGCGATGACAATATTGCGGCTAAATCACCAGGTCTTGCGAGAGCAGGCCCTGTTGTTACTTTTACATTTGTTTTCATTTCGTTCGCAATAACATATGCTAAAGTTGTTTTTCCAAGCCCTGGAGGCCCATATAATAAAACATGGTCTAAACTTTCGTTTCTCATCTTTGCTGTTTCAATATAAACTTTTAGCATTTCTTTTAGTTTTTCTTGCCCAACATATTCATTTAAACTTTTAGGTCTTAGAGTTAATTCAACTTCATCACCTTCAATAGCTCTTTGATTCATGAGTTGATCTTCCATAAATGAAACCTCCTTTTTAAATATCTTTACTTGAAAAAAATTTAATATTTTGTTATAATAATTAAAAACACACATGCGAGGAAATAATATGTACAACTATATAATTGGCAAAGTTACTAGTGTAACATCAAGCTATATTACAATCGAAAACAATGGTATTGGATACTTGTTAATAGTTCCAAACCCCTTTCAATTTGAAGAAGAAACAGAAAAAAAAGTTTTCACTCATCACTATGTAAGAGAAGATAATATAACCTTGTATGGTTTTTTAAGCTTACTCGAGCGAGATATGTTTGTAAAACTAATTAATGTTAAAGGTTTAGGTCCAAAAGGAGCCTTAGCCATTCTTGCTTCAAGCACTGTAAATGAAATAGCCGATGCAGTCAATAATGCTGATGCCAAATTCTTTACACGTTTTCCAGGCATTGGTTCAAAATCAAGCCAACAAATAGTGCTTGATTTAAAAGGAAAAATAGATTTATCTTCACTTGATGAAACCAAAGGAAAAGCAACAAAAGAATTAGATGAAGTATCTTTGGCTCTTAAAGCTCTTGGTTACAACAATAGTGAAATTAAAAGTGCCTTAAAACAAATTGAATATACAAGTGATACACCGCTTTCTGAACTTGTTAAGATGGCACTTAGAAAAATGCAATAATATTAAATTTACTTTTGGTTATACTTTTTTCAAGTATAACCTTTTTTTAAAATCTGAAGCCTCCCCTATTCTTACCTTTTCCTTTTTTTACCTTTTGTTGAGGCATGCCAGGAACGCTTTGCCCTTTAGCCACTTTAGAGAGTTCACTTTCATCAAGTCCCATCATCGCTTTCATTTGCACTCTCATTTGATCAAATTGACGAGTTAAATTATTAACTTCTACATATGGTCTTCCAGAACCTCTTGAAATACGTTCTCTACGTGATTGACTTTTTTGAATCAATTCTGGTTTTTTTCTTTCCTCTTCAGTCATAGAGCCAATAATTGCTTCAATATAACTAAATTGCTTATCATCTATATCTATTTTTTTCAATTGTTGACCAAGGCCTGGAATAAGTGATAACAACCCTTTTAAAGATCCCATTCTCTTAATTTTTTTAATTTGATCCAAATAATCATTATAGTTAAAATAACCTTTTTCTAGTTTTTCCATCGTTTTCATTGCATCTGCTTCATCGATGTTTTCACTAGCTTTTTCAATAAGGGTCATTACATCTCCCATGCCGAGTATTCTACTGGCCATTCTTTCTGGATGGAAAACTTCAATTTGATCAAGTTTTTCACCCATACCACAGAATTTAATAGGTATATTGGTCATGTAACGAATTGATAAGGCTGCTCCACCTCTTGTATCACTATCTAATTTTGTTAAAATACATCCTGTAACACCCAAAGCATCATTGAAACTCATCGCTACATTTACAGCATCTTGCCCTGTCATAGCGTCAACCGCCAACAATATTTCTTGTGGTTTAGCAATTTCTTTTATTTCAACTAGTTCTTTCATAAGCGGTTCATCTATTTGAAGACGACCAGCCGTATCGATTATTACAACATTACAATTTTTTGTTTTAGCATATGCCAAACCATTTTTCACAATCATTTGGGGTTTAACCATGATGCCTTGTTCGAACACTTCAATGTTTAATTGTTTTCCGAGTGTTACCAACTGATTAACGGCAGCAGGTCTATAAACATCGGCAGCAATCATTAATGGTCTAGCATTGTAAGTTTTTCTTATGTATTGGGCAAGTTTTCCCGCATGAGTTGTTTTACCACTACCTTGTAAACCTGCTAAAAGTATCACTGTAGTTCCATTTAAATTCATATTTAAAGGTACAGCTTCCTCACCCATTAAATGTTTTAACTCTTCATTGACTATTTTAAGTACTTGGTCACCTGGGGTTAAAGATTTCATTACTCTTTCACCTAAGGCTTTTTCTTTTACATCATTAATGAATGATTTAACTATTTTATAATTGACATCCGCTTCAAGAAGTGATACACGCACTTCTTTCATCATTTCATCAATATCGTTTTCGTTTATACGTCCTCGCCCTGTTAGACGACGAATTGACATTTGGAGTTTTTCTGACAAACTTTCAAACGGCATAGAACTATTCCTTTCTACTAAACAAAAATTAATTTTTATTTAGTTTTAATTGTTAATAATTTTTCTTATTTCTTCTATTAAAGAAGAGGTATCAGTGCTTTCATATTTTTTTAAAATACTCTCTATTTCCATATTCTTTTTTAGAAATTGTAATTTTTCTTCTAAATCATCTAATGTTTTTTCAACTTTTTTTAAAGCATCAAAAACAGCATTACGGCTCACTGATAGTTCCGCTGATATTTCTGAAAGTGAATAATCATCACCATAGTATGCTTCAAAAATTTCTTGTTGACGTTTTGTCAAAAGTGAACCATAATAACCATACAGAATATTATAATGGTTTTTTTTATTTAGAATATCCATCATTATCGCTCTCCACAAATAATCCGTAGATATAATCTTCTAAATCAAAATATTCCAAATCATCCATTTTTTCACCAAGACCTACAAACTTAATCGGTATGTTAAGCTTATCGCGCACAGCAAGGACAATACCACCCTTAGCAGTTCCATCAAGTTTAGTTAATATTATGCCACTCACATTAGTTATTTCACTGAAAGCTTCAGCTTGTGATAAACCATTTTGTCCTGTCGTTGCGTCAATTACTAAAAGAACTTCATGAGGAGCGCCTGGTATTTCTTTAGATATTACGCGATGCATTTTCTCAAGTTCTTTCATTAAATTAGCTTTATTTTGTAATCTTCCTGCTGTATCACATAAAAGACAATCATATTTTTCTTTTTTAGCTTTTATTAAAGCATCATATATAACGCTAGAGGGATCACTACCAGAAGGTTTAGTGACAATATCTACACCTAATCTTCCTGCCCATTCTACTAGTTGGTCGATAGCACCAGCTCTAAAAGTATCACCCGCAGCTAATAGAACCTTCTTACCTTCATTTTTTAAACGATAAGCAATTTTAGCAATAGAAGTTGTTTTTCCAACACCATTGACACCAACAAAAAGATAAACAGATGGGCCATCATTGTTTTCTTTTAAATTAGCATCTACGATTTCATTCTTAAGATATAGTTCAAACATTTTATCAACTATTATTGGTTGAAGGTCAATAGGGTTATGAATTCCCTTTACTCTTTCGTCTTCTTTTAATTCTTCAATAAAATCTAATGTTGTACTAACGCCGATATCTGCCATTATAAATGTGTCGGTCAAATCGTCAAATAAATCTTCGGTTATTTGGTCATATCCAGATAAAACATTTTTTAATTTGGTCAATAAACCATTGCGGGATTTCTTCATCCCTAAGTTATATTTTTCAGCTTTTTTAACTGCTTCACTTGTTTGTTTTTTACGTTTAAAAATATTAAATATACCCATACTTTTAATTCCTTTTCATACATTTATAATATTATAACAAATTTTATTTATTTTTGCACGTTTATTGATACATCAAAAAATAACCCACCGCGGGTAACAGTGGGTTAGGAAGGGTTTGTTAATAGTAATATTAACAATGTGTAGGGGATATGTGCAACGCTTTACGTTGCAGTAATATTATAACAAATTTTTCGACATATGTCAAGTAAAAGTGACCTTTTATTCCGTCCCTTTTGCTTTTTTTGTTACCTGATGATTTGTTTTACATCTTTCGTTGCCGCAGCGTACGACACCATCAACCACAATCATTGGTGCACCACAGGTATTACATATTTCACCATTTGGAAGACCTGAAAATGTTGCCTTACACTTCGGAAACAAACTACATGCGTAAAACTTCGCACCCTTAGTTCTTCCTCTTGCGTTTATACGTTCTACTAATTCACCCTCATGACAAATAGGACACGTTATTCCTGTTTTGACAGGGTCCGGCTTTTTAACTTTTTTAATATATTTACATCTTGGATATCCTGAACAAGCTGTAAATTCACCGAAAGGACCTCTTCTTATTAATAGAGGGAGTCCGCATTCAGGACAAAATTCATCCGTTTGTTTAGGATATATTTTAACCATATTATCGCGAGCAATTTCTATTAATGGTGCGAACATATCATAGAATTTTCTTATTTCTTCATACCATACTTTATGTCCTAAGCTAATTTCGTCTAGCGTATTTTCCATTTCAGCAGTATACTTGACATTTATTATAGAACTGAAGAATAAATCAAGTTGTTCACTAGTTAATCTACCTTGCTCAGTTGGAACAAAAGTTCTGTTTTGCATACTAACATAACTTCTAACCCTCAAAGTTTCCATTGTAAGTGCGTACGTTGATGGTCTACCTATACCTAATTCTTCCATTTTTCGAATTAGTCTCGCTTCTGTATAACGATATGGAGGATTGGTGAATTTTTGTTCTTTCTTTATTTCTTGGAGATTTAAAACTTCATCGACAAGTATTTCTGGTAAAATTGATAAATCTTCTTCATCATCTATACTTGTTTCTTGGTATATTTTCATAAAACCATCGTAGATTGTTTTTTCACCTTCAAGTTCAAACATATATTCATTAGCACCAACTAACACATCCGTATCTTCTACTATCGCATCACTCATAAGGGATGCTAGCGCACGATTGTAAATGAGGGTATATAATTTATACTCTTCTAAGCTTAAATATTGTTTGATTGATTCCGGTGTTCTCTCAATTGAAGTCGGTCTAATAGCTTCATGGGCATCTTGGATATGTTGTGTTGATTTAGTTTTTTTAGCTTTTACACCTTTATAATAATTTTCCCCATATTTTTCTGTAATAAATTTTTTAGCACTACTAACAAAATCATCAGCTAAACGAATTGAGTCAGTACGCATATATGTTATTAAACCTACACGTTCTTTTCCTAAATCTAAACCTTCGTATAACTTTTGAGCTATACTCATAACTCTTTTAGCATTATAGTGATATCTTGCTCCGGCATCTTGTTGGAGTGTTGATGTAATGAAAGGAGGTTTTGAAGATTTTTTTCTACGCTTCTTTTCAACTGAAGCAACCTTGTAAGTTGCGTTTTCTAAACCTTTTAAAACTTCATTTGTTTCCTCTTCATTTTTTAAAGATATTTTAGCATCTTTAGTACCAATAAATTTAGCTTTTAGATTATATTTGTCTTTTGTTAAATACGCAAATATATCCCAATACTCTTCTTTATCGAATGCTTCAATTTCTTTTTCACGATCAACAACAAGTTTAAGTGCTACCGATTGAACTCTTCCAGCAGATTTTGACCCTATTTTTTGTTGAAGTAAACTAGATAATCTAAAACCTATTATACGATCCAATATTCTTCTTGATTCTTGAGAGTGGACTAGATTCATATCTATTTCACGGTCATTATTTAAAGCATTGATAATGGCCTTTTTCGTTATTTCGTTAAAAACAATTCTTGACACTTTGTCAGGATTTTGATCTAAAACCTCTTGTAAATGCCAACTAATAGCCTCTCCTTCACGGTCGGGGTCGGTTGCTAGAAAAACATGCTCTGCTTCATTCGCATACTTTTTTAATTTTTCTACTATAGCCTTTTTATCATCTAAAATGACATATTCAGGTTTAAAATTATTCTCAATATCTACACCGAAGCCACCTTTTCCTTTTATTGAAAGGTCTCTAATATGCCCCATGCTAGCTTCGACATGGTAATCGCCACCCAAATAATTTTCTATTGTTTTACTCTTTGCTGGTGATTCTACTATTAATAGTTTCACTTTATTCACCTCATTATTTATTGTCTTTTTTTAGTATATCCATAACAGGTTTGTATGTTTTCCGATGTATCGGAAGAACACCATATTTTTGAATAGCCTCACGATGTGCTTTTGTCACATATCCTTTATGTTTTTCAAATCCGTATTGAGGATATTTACTTGCTTGTCTAATCATATAATCATCACGCACAACTTTCGCGACAATACTTGCACACCCTATTAGAAAACTATTTTCGTCTCCTTTAATAATATTCATTTGTGGAATATCAATATTTAGGGGCATAGCATCTGTCAGTACGTAATCTATTTTAATTTTAGTTTTTATTTTAAAAAGAGCTCGTTCCATTGCCTTTCTTGATGCTTCATAAATATTTATTTTATCAATTACTCTTTCGCTTACAAAAGCTACACCTACAGCCTTTGCCTCATTAAGTATTTTATTATATAATAAACGTCGTTTTTTGTCAGATATTTTCTTTGAATCCGTCACACCTTCAATATAATGACCTTTTTCAAAAACAACAGCGCATGCTACCACTGGTCCTGCCATGGGACCACGACCTACCTCATCAGTTCCTGCTATATTATTATACCCTTCTTCATAAAGTGATGTTTCAATTTGATAATTATTTTCGACGTTTACTCTAATCATCATTAATCACATCCAAAGTAATTTTTTGAAAAGCATCGTTTCTATAATCATTTATTATTATTTTAGCAGTTTCTAATACACTTATTCTTTTTTTAAGGGCAAGTTTTTCTAAAACTTCATGTTCTTCAACATCTTCACTGATATCATATCTTTTAGTAAGTCTACCTTCATAATTCTTTTTGAGAAAAGAACATAAATACATTGCTAAATGTTCAAGATTAACAACATTGTCACTAATAGCTCCTGTTAACGCTAAATGGTAACCTGTAATCTCATTTTCAAACTTTGGCCATAAAACACCAGGAGTATCTAAAAGTTCGTATTTATCTATTACCTGTTTACTATTCTCATTAATTCTAATCCACTGTTGTTGTTTTGTAACGCCAGGTTTATCTCCCACCGCAACAACTTTTTTACCTACTAAACGATTTATAAACGTTGATTTGCCAACGTTAGGAATACCAACAATCATTAATTTGGCAGGACGTATTTTGAGACCCTTTTTTAGGTCTTTCTCACGTTTTGGTTTTAAAGCTTCTCGCAATAATGGATAAAATTCGTTAAAAGGATTGGCACTCTTTAAATCTATACTTATGGCGTATTTTCCTTCTTTTTTATAGCGGTTTAACCACTTCTTAGTATAGTAATCGTCAGCTTTATCTTTTTTCGTAAAGATATAAACACACGTTTTATTTTTAAATAGTTCATCTAGTTTAGGATTAATTGATGAAGCTGGAATCCTAGCATCAATTAAAATTACTACTGCATCTACTAGTTTAACTAATTCGCCCATTTCGCGCATTGCTTTGGCCATATGGCCCGGATACCATTGAATCATCTTTTTATCCTTCCTAATCTTTAATTTCTAATTTATTTTTTTAAAGCCTATTATACCTTCAATTTTGCTTACAACAACGCCTTCTATGTCATCTTTGCTTATTAGCCCTAATCTTCTACTATCATTAGAATTGCCTCGATTATCACCAAGTACTAAATAATATCCTTTAGGAACTGTGAAAATTAAATCATCAGTATATTCACAAATTTGTTTTTTATCGTTTACAACGTCTGCGACAAAACAAAAGTTAAAAGCGGTATCTCGTGATAATTCTTTTACACCTTTCGCAATTGTCGAGTTAAAGTTGTTTTCAACACGATCATAGGCATTTTTTTTACAAAATGACATATCGGCTTTTTCACCATTGATTATTAAATCACCATATTCGTTTTGAATCTTATCGCCTGGTAAGGCTATGACACGTTTTACATATAAAGAATTTTTTTCAACATTAAAATATTTTTCTTTATCAGCGTAAACTATTACAACATCATTATGTTCTATTTTTTTATGATATAGAACAAATAATTTATCATTTTGATAAAGTGTAGGTTGCATTGACTCACCATTCACAACAGTGAAAGTAAATATTAAACTAAAACAAATTGTAGTAATAACAATACAAATTGGTAGTATTATTACCCAATCAAGAATATCATATATTTGTTCTTTTCTGGCTAGTGGTATATTAATCTTTACTTTTGTAAAATGAAGAATTAAAAAAATAAATCCTACAATACTTATAGCATAACATACATACATAGCATACTTTATATATTTCAGTGCTGTTATGGAAGAAATTGAGTCTTTTGTTGTATCAAGATCAACGTGATACAACATATTATACTTTCCAATAGAAGCACAAACTAAATATAAAAGAGAACATACCATAAAGCCTAATATTAAAATTAAGAATTTTTTATTTAATTTACGGTTTTTTTCTTTATCAAGTTTTTCTTGTTCCTCAGCGCTTAATTCTTTTTCTTCTTCAAGTTTTTTTAATTTATATTCTTCAATTTGTTCTGCAGTTGCCCCTTCCAACCAGTATTCATCTTCTTGGGCTAAAGGAGTATCTTCTGCAGGTTTATCATTCTGTTCCAATTTAGAATCTTCTTCTGAAGATTGATCTTCTTTTTGAACTTCTTGCTCATTTTCATTTTTAGGTTCAAGTTCTTCAATCATTTATTTCACCTAACTTTATAAATTATTTAAAATATCTTCAAGTTCTGTTTCGGTAACCAATACTTCACGTTGTTTACCTTTTACTGTACTTGAAACTATTCCTAAGGATTCCATTTTCATTAATAATCTATTTGCCCGGTTAAAACTAATATTAAATTCTTGCGTAATTCTATTATTAGAACCAACATTATATTTTACAACATATCTTGCTACTTCTTCAAAAATTTCATCTTGATCATCATCAAATTTATTAATTATAGCTTTTTCCTCAAGATCACTTTCTTCGACAAGATAATTAACCGCATAACGTTCACTTAAAAAATTCGTTATTTTCATTATTTCCATGTCTTTTACATAAGTACCTTGAATACGTCTTTCACCGAAATCATCTACATATAGCATATCACCATTGCCAAGAAGTTTTTCGGCACCGCCATGATCAATAACTGTACCAGAATCAGAATATGACGAAAGTCTAAAAGCTATTCTTACTGGAATATTATTTTTTATAGTACCTTTGATAACATCTGTTGAAGGACGTTGAGTGGCAACGATTAGGTGAATACCTGCTGCTCTGGCTTTTTGAGTAAGACGTTGAATGCTGGTTTCAATTTCACTTGAGGCAACTGCCATTAAATCAGCTAATTCATCGATTATTACTACAATATAAGGCATAATTTGACCACCATTTTCCAAAACATTTTCATTATATGACTGAATGTTTCTGGCATGGAAAGTTTTGAAAACATCGAAACGGCGGTCCATCTCAAGCGTTGCCCAATTTAAAGCTGCTGCAGCCTTACGTGGTTCTGTTATTACAGGCATCGCAAGATGTGGAATTCCATCATAACATGATAGTTCAACCATTTTAGGATCGATTAAAATTAGTTTTAACTCTTCAGGAGTATTTTTATACAATAAACTTATAATTAATGAATTTATACATACACTTTTACCACTACCTGTAGCCCCTGCAATTAAACCATGAGGCATTTTAGCGATATCAACATACTCTTCATCTCCTGTTATATCGAGTCCTAAAGCTACCAATAATTTTCTATTATCGTCTAGGAATTTACGATTGTTTATTAAATTGCCAAGTGGTACCATTTTTCTTTCTTGATTAGGTATTTCGATACCAGCATAGCTTTTCCCAGGAATCGGATCTTGTATTCTAATAGATCTTGCTGATAATTTTAACAATAAATCCCGTTCAAAATTACGAATATTACTAACCTTTGTTCCCGATGCGACAGAAATCAAAAATTGTGTTACAGATGGTCCGCATATATACCCTGCTACTTTAGCAGCATAATTAAATTCTTCAAATGTTTGATTAATTATTGCACTTTGTTCATCAGCCCATGTATTCTTTTGATTGTTTTTGAACGTTTCAGAAGAAAGTATGCTAAGTGGTGGAAAGACATACTTAGTGCCTTTTCTTTTAGGAGCATCTGTTTTTATAATAGTTTTATTTTGTGGTTTTTCTCTTTCTCCTACTTCTACTTCTTTTTCGTATATTACCTCTTCCTTAACTTCAGTAGGTACCTTTGTTTTGTTAAGAGTCTCATCATTTGCTCCCACTACTATTTTAAAGCTTTCATCGAGATCACGTTTGTCATTTACTGGAACATATTGTTCTTCTTTACGGTGTTCACGTTCAAAACTCGGAACCGCCATACCATCATCGATATTTTTTGGAGCAGTTTGTTTAATATCTTCCCATTTTCCTACCGATTTACTAGCAGTTCTCTTAGGAGTTCCATTATCGAGAATTTCTAAATAATCTTCTGTTGTCATAACACGGTCATCTTGATAATAACTTTCTTTAGTCAAACCATATTCACGATTAGTTTGATCGCGGTAATCATCATATCTTTTTCTACCAGTTGTACTATTTTGACTTGTATCTGCTACCCTATTTGCTTGAGGGCCTAAAAAAGGTGAAACAAAAACATCCGGAGCATTTTTTATATTTTCTTCTTTTGCTTCTTTTGAAGTCATAGAACTAGCTTGATCATTTTCCTTTTCTAACTCTTTTTTATCATCCGAAAGAGTTGGAATATAAAATTCTTTTCTTTGATTACTCATCGATATTTTCCTCACTTTCTTTATCAAATTCATCTAAAACTGCATCAATTTCTTCTTTATTTAAACTGATCTCTTTGTTGAATATTCTCTTACTATAAGTTTTATTTGTTTCGTCAGCAACGATGTCGATAATTATTAATGCTATCTTATTTGTTGCTGCAGATATAGTTCCACCGAGAATTAAACGTTTAAACCAATATACAGGATTTGCATAATTTAAAACAGTAAAAAAGAAATTGGATACCTTCCCAATATGTATCTTATTGGCAGCCTTAACGGCTTTATTATTTTCTAAGCGTTTCTTCGTATCTAGAAAACGGAAGACTTGACTAACGCTCATTTCTCTAAAGGGCTTCAATAATTTACGATCAAATACTAAACTAATGCGATCAGATATGTAATGTAAGAATTGTAATAATTCATCTACAGTAAGTTCATATAACGGATACTTTGACTCTGGATAATATTCACCAGCTATAACGTTTACAGTTTCAAAAATAGTACTACCTAATACTTTCATTTTTTCGTTTACTGTAAAACCAGCCGTATCTTTTTTAAATTGTTTTTTAATTTCTTTGATTTTTTCTTTTAAGATTTCATCATTAATAGTATTGGTACTTTTTTCAAGATTTTGCAGACGTTTATCGGTCTTTATAGATACTATCATTAAAATTCCATAAATACTCGTAAATAAAATCATTCCTATGAGGACACCTGTAAGAAGAATAAAAAAACTTGTCCATGTAAAGTTTTTTCCTAAATTAGTAAAAAACGAAGTAACTAAATCGTCGAGTGAAGTTAAAACTAACATATATCCTCCTTGTAAAAATCGGTATTTTTCTCTATTATATATTATACCTAAAATTTCTTTTTTTTGCAAATCAACAACTAAATTTCTTTTTGTGACAATAAGATTAAAATACTCGCTTTTTTTACCTAATTATGATATACTTTAACAATATAGGAGGATGCTATGGAAAAACATTTAATTGCTTTAGATTTAGATGGAACCCTGATGCTTGATTTTTCTCACTACGATTTAGAGACTATAAATTATTTAAAAAAACTAATTGATTTAGGACACATTGTTATCATCGCGACGGGACGTCCTCTTCGTTCAAGTTACTTCGTATATAAAGCACTCGGATTAACAACGCCAATAATCAATTATAATGGGGCCCTCGTTACAAATCCTACAGATAAAAATTATCCTATTACCGATTTTCGCGTAAAATTAAGTGAGTTAAAAGATATTTTGAAATTTTCAAAAAAAGGTTTAATCAACGCTTTCGCTGAAATATACGACACAATTTATGTCAATGAGTACAATGATAAAATTCATGATTTTCTTCATGTAGATGGTGGAACTTTAATCGAAGGTTCTATATCAGAAACCCTTCCTGATAATCCCCATGGATGTTTAATGTTTGTTACCAATGATATGGTTGAAAAACTACAACAGTATGTCGCAAAAAAATATTATCAAACACTACGTTCGAGATATTGGTCTATTGGAAATTACAATATTGTAGAAATTTATAATATCAGTGTTAATAAAGGCAGTGGCATCAAGGATGCTATATCATATTATAAGATAGATCCTAAAAATACGATAGCCATTGGTGATGGACACAATGACATTGAAATGTTCCAAAATGTTAACACTCGTGTAGCTATGGCTAACGCTCATCCTGATTTATTGCCATATGCCACTACTACTACTTCTAAATTTGATGAACAAGGCGTGTTGAAATTTTTAAGAACATATTTTGAATAAATAATAAAAACTATCATTTAATTAAAAATAAATGCAGGCCGAAAATAAAGCCTACATTTTTATTTTTATTAAACAAACTGTCATTTTTTATCATCATTTTCAATTTTTTTAAACCAAAAAGACAATTTTTTATATATGAGCGATGTTGTAATCATAACTAATGTTGAAAGTACAAGATTAAAAGGTATACATCCTGCTAGAAGGTACATTAACTTATAATTATTAATGTTAATATTTGGTATAACAAGACATGCCTCAACAAATGATGATTCATTTCCAGCCCAAAATAAATTAATATAAAACGGGACTAAAATAAAATAATTGATAATTGCTGCTACTGCTACCCATACGACTGCTCCAAAAAACAGTGATAAATCTGCACCTTTCTTGGTGTGCTTTTTTTTATAAATAAGCCCTGAGCAAAGGACGACTGAAGCTCCTATGATAAAGTCAGCAATATCTCCTACATAAGCTGTTGAAGATCCAACTAACAATATTTTCAATATTGTTTTAATCGCTGTAATAATAATACCAACTAATGGTCCATAAGCAAACGTAGCAATTATGGCTGGTAAAGTAGAAAACTGCAATTCCAAAAAATTAGGAAAAATGAATGGTAGTTTGATCCTTAAAAAAGGTAAATACAATATTGTTGAAACGGCCGATAAAACCGCTATTATACACATTCTTCTTATTAATAATTTATTTTTCATACTGCCTCCATTAATAAAACCACATCATACGACGTGGCTTATTGGTAGGAAGATTGATAACTTATGTCTATAATCTTCTCCCATCTAGACTATACTATCGGTTTTGGAATTTCACCAAATCATGCCTCAGCTTGTGGACTATCACCACCGGTCGGGAATTACACCCTGCCTTGAAGTATTTTTGTTACTTTCTATTTGATTTTTTAGTTTTATTACTCGCAATTTCTTTTGCGATTTCCATTTTTAAACTATCTTCTAATTCCTTTTCGTTAGTGAAAGATCGTGACGTATTACGAATGTTTTCATTAACAATTTTTCCTTTATTCATTATTAACACCTCTTGCAAAAAATATATGCTGCAAGGTATTAAAATATGAAAACTATTTATTTTTAAAAACTAATTCTTTAATATCAGAGTAATTGTAGCCTTTTGACAAAAGCTTTGCTATTATTTTGTTTTTATCTTCAGTTTTATTTGAAACTTTTTCATAATCTCTTAGAAGTAGCTCTTTGTCTTCATTACTAAATTCTATTTCTTCCATAATTTTTTTAATAAATGAAGTGTCAAATCCGTCTCTAAGTAATTTGTTAACCATTTTTTCTTTTTTACGTTTTACCGAATCATTTGTTTTTTTAGATGCTTCTTTGCGCATTTTTATTAAAATTATTTCGAATACTTCATCTTCATTATATTTTATTAAAGCATCGCTAATTATACTATCTTTTAAGCCTTTTTCGCGTAGAGTATTTCTAACATAGTTTTTACCCTTGGCATTTCTCACTGATGACTCAACAAATAATTTTGCATATTTTTCATCATCTATGAAATGGTAGTTTTCAAGCTTTTTTAAAATTTCTTGGATAGTTTCGTCGCTTAAAGCCTGTTCTTTTAAATAGCGTTCTACTTCTTTACTAGTTCGCATTTTAAAACTGATATAATTGAGCGTTTTATTAAAAACGTTGCCTATTTCTGAGGCTTTTTTGATTTTTTCCCACTCTTCTAGCGTGTACTCTTTGTCTTTAAAAATTCTATATTCAATAATTTGGTCTTCGTAAAAAACAATTGTGTCAGTTGCCTCAGCTGTTTTAAAAGTAACTTCATACTTTTGTCGGTTTTTTTTAACTTTTTCAATCTTTACAATCTTTGTTTGATTCTCCATCTTTTTCACCTATAGGCTTTTTCAATTGTGGATTTTCAAGATCAAAAGTAAAACCTTCACCATGAACTTCAGATGCCTTTGTTACCACAATAAATGCTGAACTATCTATTTTCAATATTGCTGAACGCAATTTATAGAATTCTGTTGTTTTTAACACACAGAAAAGAACCATACGGTCTTCTTCATAATAACCACCTTTAGCGTAAATTTCTGTTACTCCTCGACCCAATGTTTTATATATTTCTTGTTTTACTTCATTTGGTTTACTTGTAATAATATAAGCAGAACGAACATTGAACCCATTAAATACAATGTTATCTATTATAAAACCAGATATTAGAATGGTTAGTGTTCCATACATAATCATTGTCATAATACTTTGAAAATCATTAGGGTAAATTATAAAAGCTCCCGAAAGAACAATCACACCATCAATTATTATCAAACTCAATGAATGAGGTAAATTAAAATATTTTAAAAAAATAGCCTCTAGATTATCCGTTCCCCCAGTTGAGCCTCCATATTTTAAAACCGTTCCTATACCAAGTCCCATTATAGCAGCAGCCATAATGATGACTAACAATTTATTATCTGTATATAGTTTAATCAGTTCATCATTTAAGTTAGCATATTTGATGATTTTTTCAAGCCCAAAGGCATAAACGGGATATATCAAACTTCCATATATCGTTTTTAAGAAAAATTCTTTTCCTAATAGAAGTCCTCCCATTATTAAAAAGATAATATTGACAATCATTATGTAAAAAGATGTCGCAAGTTTAGGGGCTACGTTGTGAAGAATAATTCCTATTGTAGAAGCTCCCCCAAAAACAACATTATTTGGATCATAAACAAATATAACCGAAAATGCTAGACATATTACTCCTAAATTTATAAAAAGAAACTCTTTTAAAAACTTTTTGTTAAATATTTGTTGTTTGAGTTTGGTAAACATTTTACACCTCTTTTTTTGTGTCTACATTGTATTTTAAATAAGCATTTATAAATTTGTCTAAATCACCATCTAAAACATTGATAGGATTGTTCGATTCTACTAATGTGCGATGATCTTTTACCATTGCGTAAGGATGAAGAACATAACTTCTTATTTGTGAACCAAATGCATTATCATCAAGAGTTCCTGTAATACTTTGAAGCTTTTTCTCTTTTTCTTTTTGTTCTAATTGAAATAATTTTGATTTTAACACGGCCATAGCTCTAGCCCTATTTTGAATTTGACTACGTTCATTTTGACATGTAACTACTATTCCTGTTGGAATATGGGTAATTCTAATAGCTGAATCAGTACGATTTACATGTTGGCCACCTGCTCCACTCGCTCTATAAGTATCAACTTTTATATCTTCATCTGCTATTTTAATTTCAATTCTATCGTCTAATTCGGGTGTAACACTACAAGCGGCAAAACTCGTATGTCTTCTTGCATTTGAATCGAATGGGGAAATTCTCACCAATCTATGAACACCATGCTCAGACTTTAAATAGCCATAAGCATTTTTGCCTTTAATTAAGAAAGTAGCACTTTTAATTCCCGCATCTATTGCTTCTTGATAATCTAATAAATCAAAAGCAAAACCCTTTCTTTCAGCAAAGCGGCGATACATCCGGTAAAGCATAAGAGCCCAATCTTGGGATTCAGTTCCCCCGGCTCCAGGATGAAGTTCCACTATTGCATTATTATGATCATATGGCCCATTTAAAAGTAAATCAACTTCAAACTTTTCTAGCTTACTATTTAGGTTGTTAATGCTTTCATCAGTTTCCATAAACAATTCTTCATCATCTAATTCAATTACATCTTTAATTTCACTTAGTTCCCGTTTAACTTCATTTAAGTTATTAATTCTTTCTTTCGCATCATTCAGTTCATTTATTATACTAGATGCAGTGTTCGCATCATCCCAAAAATGGGGATCTAACATACTATCCTCTAGTTTTTTTATTTTGTTATGTAAAAAAGAAGGATTGATGACTTTTTCTAAATCATCAATACGTTTTTCAAAATCGTTATACGCTTTGACAATTTCGAATTTTTCCATAAATCCTCCTTTAATTTTTTATTTACCGCAGCAATGTTTATATTTCAAACCGCTACCACATGGACACGGATCATTACGACCTACCTTACCTTCTTTTTTAACGATAGGTTTCCGTTTAATTGTATCATCACTTGCAGCGTTAGTTCCTGTAGGCTTAGCTACTTCCTCACGTTGAAGATTTTCACGAAGTTGAGCACGATTTATTAATTGTGTAACTTCGTTTTGAATATTAGAAATCATTGTATTAAATAATTGGAATCCAATTTCTTGATACTCTCTAAGAGGGTTAAGTTGAGCGTATGATGATAAACCTACACTTTGACGTAATTGACTCATTTGATCGATATGATCCATCCAATATTTATCAACTACTCTTAAAAGCACAACTTTTAAGAATTCTCTAAAGATTTCGCTTGGGCAACTTGCCTTTTTATCATCAAGGTTTTTATATAATCTATTTAATACTTTTTCGGTAGCTTCATTTAAAGTTACATCTTCAAAATCTTCTTCCGTAAATTCACCAAGATTAAAATACATCATAATGAATTCTTTCATGAAATCCGTTACATTATTTTCTTTACGATGATTGTTTGAGAAATATTGAGGAAGGATACGATCTACTGTTTCTTTCATCATATTTCGTACAGTTGGTTCCATATCATCAATAAATAATATATCACTACGTTGTTTATAAATGATTTCACGCTGTTTTCTTAATACTTCATCATATTCAACAACTGATTTACGACGATCGAAGTTATCGCCTTCAACACGACGTTGCGCACTTTCAATGAAACGTGAAAGCATCTTCATTTGAAGTGGCAATTCGTTTCCTTCTTCATCTTTTTCATTTCCTGTACCCATTCTAACCATCTGTTTGAAACGTTCACTACCAAAACGACGTAGCAAATCATCTTCGGCCGAAAGATAGAATACACTATAGCCGGGGTCACCTTGACGGCCACTACGCCCACGTAACTGATTATCAATACGTCTCGATTCATGACGTTCTGTACCAATAACCGCAAGCCCACCTAAAGCGACAACACCTTCGCCTAGTTTAATATCGGTACCACGACCAGCCATGTTAGTCGCAATAGTAACAGCTCCCAATTCACCTGCGTGTTGAACTATTTCTGCTTCTCTTTCATGTTGTTTCGCATTTAAAACATTATGAGGGATTCCTCTTCGTTTTAATAAACTAGATAGTAATTCACTTGTTTCAATTGAAATAGTACCAACTAGCACTGGTTGACCCTTGGCATGACGTTCTGCAATATCTTTCGCTATCGCTTTAAATTTTCCATCCATTGTTTGATATATTTTATCAGGGTCATCTATTCTAATAACTGGTGCGTTTGTCGGTACTTCTACTACAAACATATTATAAATATTACGGAATTCTTCTTCTTCGGTTTTGGCAGTACCGGTCATACCAGCTAATTTATGATACATTCTGAAATAATTTTGGAAAGTAATAGTGGCGAGTGTTCGCGTTTCTTTTTTAATCTCAACACGTTCTTTTGCTTCTAGAGCTTGATGTAATCCTTCACTGAATTGTCTACCATACATTAGGCGGCCAGTAAATTGGTCAACGATAATAACACTATTATCTTTTACAACATAATCAACATCTTTAGCCATTATATAATTCGCTCTTAATGCATTATTGATGTGATGGACAAGGCTTACATATTTTATATCATATAAATTAGGGATATTGAAAAATTTTTCGGCATGAGCAGCACCAGCATCATTTAATGTTATGTGTTTACTCTTTTCATCAATATCATATTCTTCTTTTGTCAATGTTTTAACAAAAGTATTTGCTTGAATATATAAATTAGGACCTCTTTTTTCACCACCAGAGATAATTAATGGTGTACGAGCCTCATCAATTAAAATCGAATCGACCTCATCTATTATCGCGAAATTCAATGGTCTTTGAACCATATCTTCACCATGAATTACCATATGATCACGCAAATAGTCAAATCCTAATTCATTGTTTGTTGAATATGTTATATCACATGCATATTGTTGTTGTTTTTCTTCACTTGACATATCACGAAGATTTAGACCTACTGTTAAACCAAGCCATTCATGAACAGCACCCATATCATGAGCATCACGTGATGCCAAGTATTCATTAACGGTAACGATATGAACACCTTTTCCAGATAAAGCATTTAAATATGCAACCATTACTGATGTTAGAGTTTTACCTTCACCAGTTTTCATTTCGGCAATATTTCCATAATGCATAGCGGTTGCACCTATTACTTGAACTTTAAATGCTAATAATCCCGTAACACGATATGCGGCTTCACGAGCGGTTGCATAAGCTTCTACTAGTAAATCGTCAAGCGATGCCCCATTGGCTACTTTTTCTTTAAAATAAAGTGTTTTAGCTTTTAATTCATCATCGCTCATTGCACGGTATGTAGGTTCCAACGCCATTACTTTTTCTGCTATTTTTTCGCAGCGTTTTAATTCTTTATAACCTGGGTCAAATAATTTTTTAAACATAATAATAACCTCAATTTTCTATATATATAATACCACTTTTGCTTGATTTTATCAAGTGATAAGGAATATACCTTTTTTTATAAAAGAGCCCTCCGCCAATCGGCGAAGGGGAATTAATTGCTATTTAGCCCTCATGATGCCATAATCGCCATCATCACGCAAATATACTATTGAAACCTTGTGGTCAACTGAATTGATAAACATATAGAAGTCATGACCTAAAAGTTCTGCTTGCAACATTGCTTCTTCTGGATCCATTACCTCTAAATCTACTTCTTTAGTTTTTACTATTTTATGTTTTTCATCTTCATCTTTCATATTTTCAATTTGAGCACTAAAGTAATTAGCAACTCCTTCACGTCCCCTAATAATCGAATTAATTTTCTTTTTATGTCTCAATAACTGTTGTTCTATTTTATCTACAGCAAGATCAACTGACTGAAACATATCTTCAGAACTAGTTTCAGCTCGTAAGATTAAATGTTTTGTTGGTATGGTTACTTCAACTACCTTATTATTACCATATTCCTTACATACAACATTAGCTGTTACATCTTGATGGGCAGAAAACATATGAGCTAAACTGCCTACTCTATCTTCAATATAAGAACGTAAACCTGGCTTTACCTCAAATTTGTTTTTTCCATGAACATTAATTCTCATAACGATCCTCCTTAATTTTTATTTTGTAAGATTAAGAAGCAGCGTTTAAAGTATCATAACAATCCCAAACCGCTTCTATTATGTCCTCATCTTTAACGATTTCTAGTACTTCATTTGGTCCTACGATATCATACATAAAAATATACCCGACTTCTTCTTTTTCTGATACCGGATGAAGGATGACAAAAATCATTTCGTCTAAAGGAATTACTGCAACTTGTTCAAATTCTATCATTTGACCATTCTCATCTTTTAAAAAGACATTGTCATTGCAATCTTCATCAAAAATCATATCAATTGGACTTTTTTTCATAGCATCTACCTCTTACACATATATTATACCACAATAAATCATTTTCCATCAATATAAACGATAAAATTATCTTCAGTAGCGTTTAAAAAACAATCTAATTCTTTTTCCATTTTTGTATAACTATCAAACCAAACAAAAGTAAACCCTTGTAATTCACCAAATTTTAAGAAATTAGAAAAACCTGGATTGAACATTGAATCTTCGGTTATATCGATAATAATAAGCATTTGTTTTCCTATAAAAAAGGTATCTACCATCAAGTATTTTTCTTTTTCTATCAAGAATAAATTATAAAATGATCTTTTCATATTTATATTTTATCAATAAAATAATACAATAGATAATATTTGTTTTTTCTAAAATTATCATTAATATTTAAATATTAAAAAACTCTCTAAAAAGAGAGTTTTTTATATTTAAATTATAATTTACTAGCTTTTATTTCTTTAATATTTAAAGCTAGTTCTTTTTCCATTTCGGTAAAATCCATTAATTTTCGATGATTCTCACTTTTTTGTTTTTGTCTTAATGTATCAAGTGCTTGCTTTGCGTTTAAAACACTATCTCCATTAGCTACTTCTTGCGTAATTATGGTAGCTATATTATTGCTGAATTCAAGCATAGCTCCACTTAACGCATAAAAAGTTTCATTATCATCTTCTACCATAACAGCTTTTACGAAACCATTTTTTATTGGTACTACCACCGGAATATGATTATTCATAATTCCTAATTGCCCATTATTACCTTCTACAACGAGGTATTTAACATTATCATCGAAAACTATTCCTTTTGAAGAAACGATCGTTAGTTTGATCATTTATTACCGCCTCTTAATGATTCTGCTTTCTTAACGGCATCATCAATTGTTCCTACTAAACGGAATGCTTCCTCTGGCAAATCATCATATTTTCCCGATAGTATTTCCTTAAATCCTCTAATTGTTTCATTAACCGGTACATATACTCCTGGTTCTCCAGTAAACTGTTCTGCTGCATAGGTGTTTTGAGATAAGAATAATCTTATTCTTCTAGCTCTTGCAACTAAAGCTTTGTCTTCATCACTCAATTCATCCATCCCAAGTATCGCTATAATATCTAGTAATTCTGTATATCTTTGAATTGTTTTTTGAACAGCTCTTGCCACTTCATAATGCTCTTTTCCAACAATTTCTGGAGCTAAGGCTCTTGATGTTGATGATAATGGGTCAACTGCAGGATAAATTCCTTCTTCACTAATTTTTCTTGAAAGATTAGTTGTAGCATCAAGGTGAATGAATGTTGTAGCTGGAGCTGGGTCAGTATAATCATCAGCTGGAACATATACCGCTTGGATAGATGTTATTGATCCGTTTTTAGTCGATGTGATTCGTTCTTGTAAAAGCCCCATTTCAGTTGATAGTGTTGGTTGATATCCTACAGCTGATGGCGTTCTACCAAGTAATGCTGAAACTTCACTACCAGCTTGCGTAAAACGAAAAATATTATCAATGAATAATAATACATCTTGTTTTGCTTCATCTCTAAAATATTCGGCCATTGTAAGACCAGTTAATCCAACGCGCATTCTAGCACCAGGTGGTTCATTCATTTGACCAAAAACCATAGCTGTTTTGTTAATAACACCTGTTTCACTCATTTCAAAGTATAAATCGTTACCTTCTCTTGTTCTTTCACCAACGCCAGCAAAGACAGATATACCTCCATGCTCTTGTGCAACATTGTGAATCAATTCTTGAATAAGAACGGTTTTTCCAACACCAGCACCACCAAATAGGCCTATTTTACCACCTTTAATGTATGGTGCTAGTAAATCTATTACTTTAATTCCTGTTTCTAATATTTCTACTTTACCGCTTAATTCTTCTAAACTAGGAGGATTTCTATGAATTGGCATTTTTTTAACATCAGCAGGAATCTCTTCCTTGCCATCGATAGCATCACCCAAAACATTAAAAATTCTTCCTAATGTAACTTCACCTACAGGTACCATAATAGGATTGGTAGTATCTTCTACTTCCATACCTCTAACAAGTCCTTCCGTAGCATCCATCGCAATTGTTCTTACTGTGTTATCACCAATATGACTCGCTACTTCAAGAGTTAAATTAATTTCGATTCCGTTATTAAGAGCAGCTGGTACTTTCACTTTTAAAGCGTTATTAATTTTAGGTAGTTTTCCTTCTTCAAATTTAACATCTACTACAGGTCCCATAACTTGAACTATATAACCTTTATTCACTTGTTTCACCTACCTTTCGTTAATTACACTAGCCCCACCAATAATATCCGTTAATTCTAACGTGATAGCCGCCTGGCGGGCTCTATTGTATAGTAATTCTAAATTCGCAACAACCTCGGTTGCATTATCTGTAGCACTTTGCATTGAATTCATTCTAGATGCATGCTCACTAGCTTTGGCATCTAACATCATGCCGTAAATAGTATTTTCAATATAAATAGGTAAAATAGTATTTAAAATATCCTCTTTACCACCTTCATATTCATAGGTTTTATTAATGTTTTTCACTTCTTTATCTTTAGAAATATCTGATATTGGAAGAATAACATTTGTTTCTACTTTTTGAATTAATGTGTTGACATAATGAGTATATATTATTTCTACTTTATCATATTTTTCAAGTAAGTAATCTAAAACTATTTGATGAACGACTTCACTTACTTGATAGAATTGTATATCATCTTGGAGGTTAAAAACATTAGGAGTAACAAGAGGATAATTCATTTTTTTGGCATATGTATATGCTTTTAATCCTAAAGGGTAAACAACATATGAAGTATTTTCATCCATTGCTCTAATTCTTGATGTTAACATTTTATTAATGTTACTATTAATTGCTCCTGCTAAACCTCTATCTGTTGATATTACAACAAAACAAACTTTTTTTATTGTTCGCATTTTCATAAGAGGATGGATAAAGTCATTATTATCACTATATAAATTACCTATTATTTCTTTAATTTTTTCGATAAAAGGTAAGTATGCCTTAATACTTTTTTCTGCCCCTCTTAATTTAGATGCTGATACCATATTCATGGCTTTAGTAATTTGGGCAGTTTTTTTTGTTGCTTGGATACGAGCTTTTACAGCTCCTGTTGATAAAGCCATACTGGTTCTCCTTTATATTGTTTTTTCTAAATTGTATAAAAATTGTTTGATCACGTCGTCACTAGGAAGGGTTTTGTTGGTATCGATATATTTTGTAATTATTTTACCAGCATCAGTATTTCTTAATGCTTGATAAAGTTTTTGTTCATATTTTTGAATATGTTCTATTTCAATTTTATCTAAAAAGCTATGAGTTAAAGCATAAACAAGTATTGTAAGTTCAGGAGCCGTTACTTTAGTGTGAAGGTTTTGTTTTAAAACTTCAACAGTTCTTTTTCCTCTTTCAAGTTTAGCTTTAGTAGCATCGTCTAAATCAGACCCAAATTGCGTAAATGCTTCAAGTTCTCGGTATGATGCTAAATCCAATCTTAGCGTACCTGAAACTTTTTTTACTGCTTTTATTTGCGCATTACCTCCAACTCTTGATACTGATAATCCTGCACTAATGGCAGGACGAACACCTGAATAGAATAAATCTGATTGTAAGAAGATTTGTCCATCAGTTATACTTATAACATTTGTTGGTATGTATGCAGAAATATCACCAGCTTGCGTTTCGATAATAGGTAAGGCAGTAATTGAGCCTGCACCTAACTCATCAGACAATTTAGCAGCTCTTTCTAATAAACGTGAATGTAAATAGAAGACATCACCTGGAAATGCTTCTCGTCCTGGTGGTCTTTTAAGCAATAGCGACAACTCTCGATATGCGGTTGCATGTTTTGTCAAATCATCATAAATAATTAAAACATCTTTACCTTGGAACATAAATTCCTCAGCCATTGTAACCCCTGCGTACGGAGCAAGGTATAGTAATGGTGCTGGACTTGAAGCCGAGGCACTAATTACAATTGAGTAATCCATAGCATTGTGTTTCTTTAATGTTTCTACCACACTAGCAACCGTCGATTCTTTTTGTCCTATTGCGACATAAATGCAAATAACATTTTGGTCTTTTTGATTAATGATGGTGTCTACAGCAATCGAAGTTTTTCCAGTTTGTCTATCACCTATAATTAATTCTCTTTGACCTCTTCCAATTGGAACCAAAGCATCAATTACTTTAATACCTGTTTGTAATGGTACTTTTACCGACTGACGTGCCATAACTCCTGTAGCTTTTTTCTCAACCGGACGATATATTTTCGTATCAATCGCCCCATTACCATCGATTGGTTTACCTAAAGCGTTAACAACTCTACCTATTAAAGCTTCTCCGACTGGAACTTCTAAGATATGATGAGTTGTTTTTACTTTATCTCCTTCTTTTATCTTTGAACAATCACCAAATAAAATAGCACCTACAGTGTCTTTTTCTAGATTTAAAACCATACCATAGACGTCGTTAGGAAATATTAATAATTCTCCATTCATAGCGCTTTCTAGACCATATATAACGGCTATTCCATCACCAACGCTTACGACTGTGCCCTCTTGGACTATTTCAACCTTATTTTCATATTGTTTGATTTGTTCTTTAATTAGAGCACTAATTTCTTTTACTTGTAATGGTTTCATTATCTCACCTCCCCTTTAAGTTCATTCTTTAAATTAAGAATATTTTGAAGTAAACTTTGATTAATAATTTCATCACGGGTTTTTATGATTATTCCCGCAATAATTTTTTCATCTATAGTAAATTTTACTTCGACATCTTTTTGGTAATAAGTACTAAGTTTCTTTATTATTTCATTTTGCTTTTCTAAAGTCAATTGGTAACTAGAAATAACTTCAATCCTTTTAATGTTATTTAAATCATCAACCATTTGTCTTAATGCATTACAAATATTTGGTAATTCACTTAATCGTTTATTATCAATCAAAACAAATAAAAAGTTCTTAATTAATTCTTCATTAACAATATTAGTAATAATCTTTTGCTTTTCGGTATTTTTAATATTTGGATGATTTAAAATTTTATAAATATCACTATTTTCAAGAAAAGCCTTATTTACCACTTCAAGCATTTCTAAAATTTCCCTGTGATCTATATTTTTTTCAGTACCTAACTCTATCAAAGCTTTTGCGTATTGTAAATCTACTTCATTAATTCGATTACTTTCTTGCATGTTCTTCCTCAATTTTATCTAAAAATTCATTAACCATTTGTTCATTATCAGCTTTATTTAAATCTTTAGATACCATTTTTTCTGCTAAACAATACGCAACATCAATTATTTCATTTCTTATTTCTTTTTCGGCTTCAAGGCGCTCTTTTTTGATTTCATTTGATGCTTTAGAAGTTTCATACGCAATTTCTTCTTCAGCTTGTTTTATCATTTCATCAGCCTCTTTTTTGCCGATTGCTTTAGCCTCTTCGATAATCATATCAGCTTCTTTTTTGGTTGCTTCTTTTAACTCGCAAGATGCTTGTTCGATTTCTTTAGCTTCTTTTAGGGCTTCTTCTTTTTTACGAAGACTTTCATTCATAGCTTCGCTTTTTTTGGCAATAAAGTTTGTTACAATATTCCAAAAACGAAATCTAACCACTAAAATAAGAACTATTGTAGCACAAATTTGCGCGATAAAAGTAGCAGCCATTACATCAATTCCTCCAGCATCACGAAGGATGTCGATACCATTTTCAATTGCTGACTTTACAGCTTCTGCTACTTGATCCATATTCACCTACTGTTTATGCGCCAAAAGCAAATATTAATAATAATGCAACAATTAAACCATAAATACCTGTTGTTTCAGCGACAGCTTGTCCCATTATCATTGTAGAACGTATTTGGTTAACTGCTTCTGGTTGTCTGCCTACAGCTTCAACCGCTTTTCCAGCAGCGCCACCTTGTCCAATACCTGTACCAAAACCTGTGAATACAGCGAGGCCGGCACCAAGACCTGCACCAAGTTTTGCTAGACCAAAGCCGATTGTGTCCTTATGAGAAACAACTGCATCTGCTAATACTTTAAATACATCTGTAAAATTAAACATTTTTTTTATATCTCCTTTATTTTATTTTTTCATTTTTTAAACATCTTCTTCAGGTAGTTTTCCTGAAATAAACACAGTAACTAATAGTATAAATACATAGGTTTGAATAGCGCCAAAGAATATATCAAAAATGGCGTGGAATGCAGGAGTTATGATTGTTGACAAAATACCTCCTAGTGGAAACCAACCTATTTTTATCATTAATAACGTATTATATATTAGTGATAATATAACTCCACCACTTAGAATGTTTCCAAATAAACGTAAACCTAAAGAAAAAGGAGTCACAATTTCACTAATAATATTTAGTGGTAACATAATTGGTGTGGGTTCTAAAAAGCTCTTCAAATAATTTTTAAATCCCACTGTCCTAATGCTCGCAAACTGGATTCTGAATCCCGCAATAACACCTAACGCAACAGTTATAGCCACATTAGCCGTAGGTGATGCAAAACCAAATAACCCACTAATATTTGATACAAATATGAATATAGCCATTGTTAAAATATATGGAGCATATCTTTTCCAATACTTGCCATGATTAGTAATACACATATCATTGATCCATGATACAAGGGTTTCAGCTAAAAGAACTATCCCTTTGGAAGGCTTATTAGGGTAAGCATATTTTACTCTTATACCAATATCAATAACTAAAAGAATGAGAAAAGCAATAATTATCATTGATGCTTTAAAATTTGGTGACATTCTTTTATAAAATTCAAAAAAAGTTAAATAGGTCAATCTATCACCTCCCATCACTTATTGTCGTTTTTGGTTGCCATGCCTATAATTAAAGTTATAATTTTAATTACAAATAATCCCATAGCACTTATTATAAAACACCAGGTGTTTATGGTTAATGCAAGATAAAGGATTATTCCGTATATAGAATAACTAATCACATAATCTAACATTGTAACAAGTTTAGGTCTTGATACTTCGAAATAAAGCAATTTAGTTATTACAAAATTGCGTTTAAGAAAACAAAACAAAGATGCAAAATAAGTAATAATAAATATTAATGCATAAGTTGCTTGAAAAAAAGCAATGATGACACCAATTATTAGCGCTAGGGTAGTACTAACTATTCCTATTACATTTTCAATTTTTTCATTCTTTATTTTCCAAAGATTCATTTTCTTCATTTTCTTTTTGTTTTTCTAAAATTCTTTGTTTTTTTGCTTCTTCTCTTTCAATTAGTTTTTTATGTTCTTTATAGATGCCAAGAAAAAAATTAATTAGACCAATAACTAAAAAAACTAGTATCATTATCAACCAATAATTATTTCCTTTAGGGCCATTTCTAGATGCCAAATAACCACCTAAAACACCAATTAAAAGTGTTGTTAAAAAGCGCCAAACATTACTCATAATTAAATTATATATTTTAAAATTATATGCGGCTTTTTCTTTTTTATTTTTATTTTTCGCCATCAATCTCACACTCATTTATTTTATTAACGCGTCTTGCATGTCTGCCACCTGCAAAAGCAGTTGTTAAAAAAATATCCACATACTTTATGGCGTTAGAAACTGTTACATCTTTCGATCCAAGGCATATTATGTTAGCATTATTATGTTCTCTAGCTAGCATAGCATTAGCTTCATTAAATACAAGTGCTGCTCTTACGCCATGATATTTATTAGCGGTTATACTCATGCCGACACCCGTGTAACAGACTAGTATTCCTAAAGAATCATTATTTTGAACATATTTAGCAACCTGTTTAGCAAAATCGGGATAATCAACTGATTCGGTAGAATTAGTTCCGAAATCAATAACATCATAATTATTTTGTAAGTGCTTTTTAATTTCCTCTTTTAGAAGATATCCAGCATGATCTGATGCAATAGCAACTTTCATATTATCACCTCTCACATTCAATTATTTTATCATAAATGATATTTTTTTTCACTCTTTTTGGATATTTCTTTTTTTATGTACATTTTTTAACAAGCGATTTTTACCTAAATAAAAAAGGCATTTTAGTGCCTTTTTAGATTTTATCCATCTTTCTTTTTATTTTTATTATTAGAAATTTTTATTGATATTAGTTTAGGTTTTTTCGATATATTTAATTCTTTCGCTTTTTCCTTTTCCTTCTTCTGCATTTCCTTGATATTTGCAAAAAAGTATTTTTGAACTACCCTATCCATTACCAAACGGCTTGTCATCTCAGTTAGAAGTTTCTTTGTTTTTGCATCAAGTGTTAGATAAGATGTAATCAATTTTTGTTTTTTCTTATTAACATCAAGTAATGTTTTAGAATCAGTTGACTGTAACATATCAAATATTACTTCCACGAATTGTTGCTTTTGTAAGGCTGTTGTATCTTTTAAAATGTCCTTTACAATGTTTTCAATGTGAAGACATTCTTTAGTCACTCCATGTTCTTTCACAAAAGATTTTCCCAATACTTCCCAACTGAACACGTCATGTTGATATAATCCTACAGCATTACTATGAACAACAATTTCTTTTTCATAATGATCAAAGAATCGCCCTACAACGGCAGTTTGACCAATATGTAAACTAGTTTTTTCCATATTTTCTTTGAATCTTGGAATTAAATTTACATCTTCAGTAAAGCCAGGTCCATCTATATTATAACTATGAATTACTTTTTCTTGAGTTGAAATATCTGCATGTACTAAACTATACATCGCAAGATTTCCACCTTTTGAGTGACCACATATTATACCTTTTTCGACATCTTTTAAGGCCTTTTCAAGATATACAACAGATTTTGCTTGAGCAGGTGTCGGGGAGATACAAATCATATTAAAGTCTTCCCTCCATCCTACAATAGTATCATCTGTACCACAAAATATAATTACTCTTGCAGAGCTAGGTACATCGGCTGTTAAAGCACAAAATTGGGTTTCTTTTTCAATGTATATGTCGTTTACATAATCAGAAAGCACTACAGGTCCAAATCTTTTTGAAGCCCCCATAAGATAAAATAATTCAAAGATGTCGCGAGGAAGAATTAATCCTAAATCAAAGTTTTTTCCAACTAAGGCCTTTTTTAATTTTGAAGCAGTGACTTTTATCGTCATTTTTTTAACATCAATACTCTCAGCTATTTCTTTAAAAGGTAATTGAGCTAATTGTGATAAAACAACTGCATCAACTTCATTAAACGGATCTTGTTCAAATGTTATATCTCCACGCCATTTCACATAATCAATAATATTACTCATATCTTTTCTCCCTTCATTTTAATCATTGTTTTTGTTTTATAATTAATTGCCCAAAAGCAAATATAAATGACGATTAATAAACTAATAATTAAAGTAATAAAGTAAAAATTTCTAAATGTGCTTTTTTCTATAATATTCCCCGCAATATTATCAAACAAGGCAACATAAATTGCTTGTGATAAACTCATCAACATAATCGCGAAAGTGGCTTTATTTTTACCAACTAACTTCACAACAAAACCAAAACTTATATGAAGTATTATTCCAAAGCCAAGCCCTCTTAAGGCTGATGATATTACCGTAATAATAATATTGGCATTAATATAATTTATATATGTCCTAGTAACAAATGATAAAGAAGCAATAATTAGTAATAGGACAGAATTATCTTTATAATGATTTTTTTTATTAAAAATGTTTAATATAATAATAGTTAATACTTCAAATCCAACAAAATAAGAATAAACTAGTCCATACTTTGTCTCATCTAATCCTCTTGTTTTTAAATACAATGCATAGAACGAATCACTTGCGTAAATTGTACCATTTAACAGAATATAAAGTATTAAAAATAAAACAAATTGTTTATTTTTGAAAAGGGAAGTATATTTTATTTTTTCATTAACTGCCGATGTTACTTGTAGTTTTTTTAAAGAAATATACGCGATGGATGATATAATAAATAAACCCGCAGCGATGATAAAACATCCTTCATAATTTATCCATTTAATAATATATCCTCCGATGGCTGTACCTATAATATAAGCAACTGATCCAAACATTCTAATACTAGAATAGGAACATTCATTTGAATCTGCATAGACGGCAACAACCGAATCCATAAGACCATAATGACTTGAACCAGATATAGCGAGAAGGAATGTTAACACAATTAGCAAATAATAATTCGATGTAAAAGCTATTGTAATAATTATTATAGCTTCAATAACAGTGATTATGCTAAGCGTTTTTTTAGCTGTATTAACATTTTTACACAAATTAGCATACAATGGATTAGCTAGTATAGAAATGATTGGTGTAATGGATAATATAAAACCGATTGCCGACTCTCCTAAACCTTTACTCGAAAGATACAATGAGAAAAAGGGGTAAAATAAGGCATCTCCTAAATATCTTATTAATGATAATAATCTGTATTTAACTATTTCTTTCATAACTTTCCTCTTTATTATTATATCACAATTTGTTTTTTTAAAAAAAATAAAAGATAATAAATCGATTGTCTTTCTAATTTATCTAAAAGATGTTATAATAATAAAAAAGGAGAAAGCCTTATGCATAAAAACTTAGAACTTTTTTTAGAGTTTCTTAAAATAGGTGCTTTTACATTTGGTGGTGGTTATGCCATGATTTCCCAAATAAAAGAATTAACCATTGAAAAAAAGAAATGGTTAATAGAAGATGAACTATTAGAAATCCTCGCTGTATCAGAATCAACACCGGGACCTATCGCGGTTAACATGGCAACGTTTGTGGGATATAAAGTTGGAAAATTTTTAGGAAGCGTTCTTGCAACTTTAGGAGTTGTTCTCCCATCTTTAATAACTATTTTTATTATTTCCTTATTTTTTAACAGTTTCATTCAAAACAAATATGTATCATATGCGTTCGTGGGCATTAAATGTGCTGTTGCATTTCTTATCATAAAAACTGCTATTGAAATGATTATTAAATCTAAAAAGAACTGGTTTCAAATAACTATTTTAAGCGTCGTTACAATTTTAATGATTGTTTTTGATTTCCTTTCAATTAACTTCTCTTCCATTTTTTTAATAATTGTTGGGGGAATACTCGGTATTATCTATTATTCACTTTCTGAAAGAAAAAAAGGAGGGAACTAATGATGATACTTTTAAAACTATTTTTAGAATTTTTTAAAATAGGTCTTTTTACATTTGGTGGAGGATATGCGATGATTCCTCTAATAAAGGAAGCTGTTCTTAGTAACAATTGGTTAACTGAACTACAATTTTATGATTTTATTGGTGTTTGTGAATCTACTCCAGGACCTATCGCCATTAATATGGCAACATATGTCGGATCATCCACCGCTGGCCTTCCAGGAAGCCTCATTGCAACTTTCGCTGTTGTTCTTCCTTCTTTCATTATCATCCTTTTAATCTCCACAATTTTCCAAAAACTAAGCAATAACGTTCTAATAAAAAGAGCCCTAAATGGCATTAAGGCTGTTATTTTAGGATTAATTCTATCAACAGGAATTTTGCTTACTTTCAAAAGTTTAGGGATTACAGGTGCCGAATTTCATTTTAACTATAAAGCCCTTATTATCACATTTCTTCTTGGTATCATCTATTTTCTATACAAAATAGACCGAAAAAGAAAAATGGGTACAATTACACTTATAATCATTTCGGCTTTTTTAGGTGTATTTATTTCTCTAATAAACTTTTAACATATTAAAAAATTTAAAACAATTTACGAAATACCTCTAAGCAAAACGCTTAGAGGTATTTTTATACTTAATACTTCACAAACTGTGAGTTATATAAAGTAGCATAGAAACCTTGTTTCTCTAATAATTCCTTATGGTTACCCTGTTCTATAATATTGCCATCTTTCATAACTAATATAATATCCGCTTCTTGAATGGTGGAAATACGGTGAGCAACAATAAATGTTGTTTTTCCTTCCATAACCTTATTAAAAGCTTCTTGAATTTGAAGTTCTGTTCTAGTATCAATTGATGATGTTGCTTCATCAAGAATCAAAATAGAAGGAGCAATAAGCATTAATCTCGCTATACAAAGTAATTGCTTTTCACCTACTGATAAGTTACCATCATCACTAATAATTGTGTCATATCCCTCAGGTAACCGCATGATGAAATTATGAGCATGAGCTTTTTTTGCGGCTAATACTATCTCGGCATCAGTTGCCTTTTTATTACCAAAAGATATATTTTCTTTAACGCTGGCAGTTTTAATCCACGTATCTTGAAGAACCATACCATAATTTTTTCTTAATGATTTTCTTGTTACTTCATTTATATTGTATTCATCAAGCTTAATTTCACCTTTTGTAACATCATAAAATCTCATTAATAAATTAATCAGCGTTGTTTTTCCACATCCAGTAGGCCCTACTATTGCAACCTTTTTACCTACTGGCACATAAAGATTAAAGTTTTCTATCAACTTTTGTTCAGGTACATATGAAAAATAAACATTGTTTATGCTAACTATTCCTGCAACATCTTCTTCTAACACTTTTTCATTTTGGTATATTTTTTCTTCTTCTTCATCTAATAAGTCAAACACTCTTCTAATACAAGCAAAAGCATTTTGAAGTTCTGTTATAACTGAGGATATTTCATTAAAAGGTTTGGTATACTGATTAGCATAACTTAAAAAACTTGTCAATTCACCAACTGTAAGAGTTAGTGATAGCACAGGATTTATAACGAAGAGAGCCCCAAAGAGAGCAACTAGTGCATATACGACCGCATTTACAAAGCGTGTAGATGGATTTGTTAACGATGAATAAAATATCGCTTTTAAACTACATTTTTCTAACTCTTCATTTATTAAAGAGAAATTTTTTACATTTTCTTCTTCGTGGGAATATGCTGCGACAACTTTTAAATTACTGACCATTTCATTAATAAATGCTGTTTGTTTGGATCTTACGAGCGATTGTTCTTTAAACATTTTATACGTTTTTGTCGCGATAAATTTCGCAACGAATAACGACAATGGCGTAACAATAATAACAACTAAACCGATAATCCAATTTATTAGCATCATAATTATAATGGTTCCAATTATACTCGTAATACCTGTAAATAATTGTGTAAAACCTAGTAATAAGCCATCTGAAAAAGTCTCAACATCACTGATTATAATGCTAACCGTTTCACCACTTTGATGAGAATCCAAATATTTAAGTGGTAAAACTTGGAGTTTATTAAAACACTCTATGCGAAGTCTTCTAGCAATCCGATATGTCATTAAATTATTTAAAGTCATCATAATCCATTGTAAAATACTAGTAGATACAACTACCACAATTATTTTAAATAGGATTTCTTTTAAACTTTGGAAATCAACATTATTTGTACCAACAATTACATCGAATGCTTTTCCACATAAAATAGGAACATAAATTGTGAAAGCTACTGTAATTATTGAAAGAATTAACGTAAGAATTACTATAAATAAATCTTTATCAAGATATTTCAAAACACGTTTAATAGTTTGTTTTTCCATTATTTAACCCCCTTTTTAAATTGGGAATAATATATTTCTTGGTATACTTCACAATTTTTAAGTAGATTATTGTGATTATCAAATCCTACTATTCTACCATTTTCTAAAACAATAATTTTATCAGCATTTTCTATTGATAACGTTCTTTGTGAAACAATAAAAATTGTTGGTTTAGGAGATAAATTTTTTAAGTTTTTCCGTAGAGCAGCATCTGTAGCATAGTCAAGAGCACTAGATGAATCATCGAGTATTAATATTTCTGGTTTTTTAACGAGCGCTCTAGCGATACTTAATCGCTGACGCTGACCACCGGAAAAGTTCTTCCCCCCCTGTTCAACTATACTGTCTAATCCTTTTTCTTTTTTTGATATTATGTCTAGCGCTTCACTAAGGCGACATGCTTCGATGATTTCATCAGTTGTTGCGTCTTTTTTACCCCATTTTATATTATCTCTTATAGTCCCTTCAAAAAGAACTGCTTTTTGAAGAACTATACCTACCATACCACGCAATTCTTCAATATTATAACTCATAATATCTTTTCCATCTATCGTTATTCTTCCAGATGTAGGTTCATAAAAACGTGGTATTAAATTCACTAAACTACTCTTTCCACTCCCCGTAGCACCGATGATTCCTATTGTTTCTCCTTTGTTAACGGTAAAACTAATTCCCTCAAGTGATGGCGCACCAGAATCTTTGTATTCTAACACAACATTTTCAAAAGAAATAAAGTTTTCAGCATTTTCTTTTATACTATTTTTATAAGTAATTGTTGTATCTTTTTCTAATATTTTACCTATTCTTGATGAACAAGCTAGAGCTTTAGTAATTGTAATTATCAAATTTGCTAATTTAACAAGTTCTACCAATATTTGTGACATATAGTTATATAGCGCTATTACTTCACCTTGTTTCAATACACCTGTATTAACTTTCATAGCCCCAACATAAATTAACAATACTATCGCAATATTAATTATTGTGTATGTTAAAGGATTCATGAGATTTGAAATATTCGCAGCTTTATTTTGACTTTTTTCTAGCTTTTTAACCCTTGCACGATATTCTACTTTTTCATCTTCTTCAGCGGTAAAAGCTCTAATTACTCTTGTCCCATCGAGATTTTCTTTCGTAGCTTCTAAAACATTATCTAATTTTTCTTGCGTCTTCTTGTGCAATGGCATTGTGATTAACATTATTCCAAATATTACAATTGATAATACTGGTATCGCTATCCAAAATACATACGAAGTACTTGGAGAAACAAATGTCGCCATAATTGCTGCACCAATAATAACAAATGGAGAACGTAATAATAACCTTAACCCGAGGTTTATTCCTGTTTGAACTTGATTAACATCACTGGTCATCCTTGTAATCATACTTGACGTCCCAAGTGTATCAATATCTTGAAATGATAAAGACTGTAACTTTATAAATAAATCTTTTCTAAGACGAGTACTAAAACCAACGGCACTTTTAGCTGAAAAGTACTGTCCTAAGACTGATAATGCTAAACCAATTAAACCGAAAGTTATCATAAGCATTACCATTTTTATTATATAACCAGTATCTTGGTTAGCAATTCCCCTGTCAATTATTTTAGCGACAATAATCGGTATTAATAATTCCAAAGATGCTTCTAATAATTTAAATAGTGGAGCAAGAATGCTTTCCTTTAAATAATATTTAAAATATGAAAAGACTTTTTTCAATTTTATCACCTCTCACCTAAAAAGTATCCTCAATCATTTTTTAGAACAAACATGCGGCGAGTATACTTGTTTTCGCCTTCTGTTAAAATAAAATTATTAGTTTCTATGAACTTAAAGTACTTTGATAGAAGTTTAATCCATTCTTCATCAAAATTAAAATTTAATCGTAAAATGCCATTTTTATGAAAATAATTTTTGTTTTTTCCATGCTTAATTTAGTGATTTTCATATTATTAAAACTATCGTTCCAATAGTTTTTTAATATTTCATACTCATTCATAAAAGCCCCATTATTTAATTTTTTTATGATACGAATACTTGCTCATATCATTCTTTTCTATTTCTAAAAGTTTAATTTCATTTTCTATTCCGCCCCCATAACCTGTCAAGGCATTATTGGCTCCTATTACTCTGTGACAAGGTATTATAATGTAAATAGGATTAACATGGAGTGCTCCCCCCACTGCTTGAGCTGACATCTTTGGTATTTTTCGTTCCTCTGCTATTCGTTTAGCTATTTCATTATAAGTTATTGTTTGGCCATATGGTATCTCTAAAGTAATATCTAAAACTCTTTTTCTAAAAGAAGAAAGATTGGTTAAACGGTATTTAGGAGTAAAACTTGGCACATCACCATTAAAGTAACCATCAAGCCAGCGCGATGTTTCATTAAAAATCGGTAAATCTTTATAAATTAGCGTGTTCTTAATTGATTTTATTTCATCACCATTTTCAAACATTAATCCCGTAAGATATTCACCATCGCTAGTTAAGATAATATTGCCTAGTAAAGATTGGTATATTTTATAATACATTATTTCTTCCATATGTTTCTCCCTTTAGTTATATAATATTTTATCATATTTTTAAAAGAAATGATTAAAAAGAGATTAATTATCTAAAATAAAAAATAGATTGATTAGAATTAGTATGAAATAAAAGTTTAATTTTTTCTTATTAAAACCACGATATTAGGGCTTCATTCCATGGCATTATATAAAAAGAAAAAGAGTCTCGTAAAATATCATTTAACACTTCTACAAGACTCTATAGTTTGCTGGCGGAAAGGATAAAAGTTCCTATCTTCAAAGAAAAAAGGTCTGACACAAATTGTATCAAACCTATGCTTTTCTTATGTGTTAGTAGAGCAATTTTAATACAATTTGGCATACCCTTTGAAATTTTGGCATACCTGCTCTACTTTTTGGCATACCTAGTGAGATTTTGGCATACCCCTATTTTTCTTCCTCGCCATCAAGCAATTTAGCAAATATATCTCCACATCTTCGCCATTGAAGATCTCAGTATTTTGTTTGGAAACAATTTGCACATTCACTCTAACTGGGTCAGCCAGAACAAATCTGATTTGGAGTAGTAATCTCCAAACGGAACACTATCGACCGAAATGAAGCCAATTGCCTTGGTCGGATGCTGATTGATGTAATACTGCGCTATCATTCCTCCAAGCGACTGTCCAATAAATATGGCTCTGCCTATTCCTTCAATTTTAAGAATACTATCCAGTTCATTGCAAACATTGGCATATGTAAATTCATCATATGGTCTCGACTTAGGACGTATGGGTACATCTAAAGTTGAGATTTATCTTGCTTCCCGGCAACTGCTGCAGCATGTGCACTGGCCGGCGAGATTGTAGAAGCGTTAGCATTTCGCCTTTACTTAAGCCTGTTCAAAATCATCTTTTCCAACGCCGCAGATCGGACAACACCAATCGTCCGGTAAGTCTGCAAATGCTGTGCCAGGTGCGATACCGTTATCCGGATCGCCTACCTCCGGATCATACTCATAACCACATGGGCCACATACGTATTTTTCCATTTCGTTATCCTCCTAAAAAATATTATTCCGCCTTCCAAAGGCCGTGAAGGTTGCAGTAGGCATAAACAGCGACAACAGCGTCATCATCTGTTAATGCGAATTCTACACAAGGTTTTTCGCCGGGATGCAGTGTTTTTCTCTGTGCACCCTTGGTTGTCTCCAACGCAATCCACTCGATGTAGTGAACGTCTGCCATTGGATGTTCTACAGAACCTACAGTGACAACAACTTTGTTGCCTTCAACGCGAACGACCGGAACATGTTTTTCAACAGCTGCATCAGTTGTTCCCGGAACCAGCTCCTTCATTTTCTTGCCGCAGCACATCATCGGAACACCGGATTCCTTAATCATCCCTACTAAGTTACCACAATTCTCACAAACATAAAATCTCATATCGGATTTCCTCCCTTCATAGTTTTTTAAGTAAATTACTTAACGAAAGCATCGGCAAGAGCATCAAGCTGCTCCATATTTGCCGCGGTCATAGCACCTTTGATGGTCACTGTACCGGCAAATTCCAGATTCTGACTTCCCTCAAAGAGTTTTGTCATAACCTTTGCTGCCATAGGTGCCCAGGAGCCATTTTCAATAAATGCAAGTTTTCTGTTCTGATAATTTCTCTCCACAAGATGATGGATAAAAGTATGCATAAATGGGAAAATTTCTGTATTGTAGGTTGTTGTTGCAAGAATCAGCTTGCCGTAACGGAAAGCATCTTCCACAGCCTCAGCCATATCTTCTCTTGCAAGATCACATACCACAACCTTCGGGCAACCCTTCTCTTCCAGTTTTTCAGCCAGAAACAGGGCAGCCTTTTTGGTATTGCCATACACGGATGTATAGGCAATCATGACACCTTCACTCTCCACACCATAGGATGACCAGATGTCATACAGATTGATGTAATATCCAAGATTTTCCTTAAGAATCGGTCCGTGAAGCGGGCAGATGGTCTGAATATCCAGTGCGGCAGCTTTTTGAAGCACCTTCTGAACATAGGCACCATATTTGCCAACGATACCGATATAGTAACGTCTCGCCTCGCAGGCCCAGTCCTCTTCAACATCAAGTGCACCGAATTTGCCGAAGCCATCTGCAGAGAAAAGAACCTTTTCCGTGCTTTCATAGCTCATCAGCACCTCTGGCCAATGCACCATCTGTGCCGTAACAAATGTCAGTGTATGGTTACCAAGTTCAACTGTGCTTCCTTCTTTAAGAACGATCTTTCTGTCCGGATAATCGGTACCAAAGTAGTTCTTCATCATATTGAAAGCACCTGCAGAAGCGGCAATCCGGGTATTAGGGAATTTTTCTGCAAATGCAGCAATACATGCCGAATGATCCGGCTCCATGTGATGTACGATCAGGTAATCCGGCTCCTTGCCGTCTAACTCTGCCGCCATCTTCTCAAACCACTCATCTTTAAAATGTGCATCTACTGTGTCAAGAACGGCAATCTTCTCATCTTTGATCATATAGGAATTGTAAGCCATGCCATTTGGAACGATATACTGTCCCTCAAACAGGTCCACCTGATGATCATTTACACCAATATAACGAATTGCTTCTGAAATCATTGTCATCATCTCCTTGTCCGTAAAATATCTTTTTTGTCTTCTGCAACGTCTTCTTTACAGGCACAGAGTAACTGTATAATTAGTAATTCTCTTTTCTAACTTCGAAATAAGCCTGCGGATGATTACATACAGGGCATACCTCAGGAGCTTCAAGGCCTACGCATACATGACCACAGTTGCGGCATTCCCAAACTGTAACACCGCTCTTTTTAAATACTTCCATAGCCTCAACGTTCTGAAGCAGTGCACGATATCTCTCCTCATGCATCTTCTCGATAGCAGCTACGCCTCTGAACTGGGCAGCAAGCTCTGTAAAGCCTTCCTCCTCAGCATCTTTTGCCATGCGCTCATACATGTCTGTCCACTCAGCATTCTCGCCTTCTGCTGCATGAAGAAGGTTTGCTGGTGTATCACCAAGCTCGCCAAGTGCCTTGAACCACAGTTTTGCATGCTCTTTCTCATTATCTGCAGTCTGAAGGAATAATGCAGCAATCTGCTCATATCCGGCTTTCTTTGCTACCGATGCAAAATACGTGTACTTATTCCTAGCCTGAGACTCGCCTGCAAATGCCTCCCAAAGATTCTTTTCTGTTTTTGTTCCTGCATACTTATTTGTTGCCATTGTATTATCTCCTTTACTTTTAATTACTTTTTCAAAATCTGATGCCGGATGCTTACACAAAGGACAAATGAAATCCTCTGGAAGCTCCTCGCCAACATACTCATAGCCGCAAATGGTACAACGCCATATTGTTTGTCCATCGTCTGTCTTTCCTACCTCTTGCGGCTTAGGTTTAATGTTATTCATATAATACTCATAAGTCACTGAAGGATAATCACTTAATACCTCCATATCTGTTACCTCACCTATAAACATTGTATGAGAACCTAAATCTTCAACCTTATCTACCTTAACTGAAATATACGCATTCGTTCCATCTGTAACATATAGCAAACCATTTTCACCACGTTTACACAGGTTAAAATCCGCAAACTTATTAACGTCTTTTCCGCTTTGAAAGCCAAATCTTTTGAACAGATCAAATTTAACCTGCTGGCTTAATATCGATACATTAAAAAGGCCTGTTCTCATAATCATATCATGCGTATAATTCGCCTTATTAACACAAATACTCATTTGATTCGGTGTTGAAGCTGCCTGTATGGCAGTGTTGATAATGCAACCATTGTCCTTGTCGCCTTCTTTTGCAGTTAACACAAATAGACCATAGCTTAGTTTATACATTGCTTTCTTATCCATTACTTTCACTACTCCTTTTCCCTGTTCTGACAGTCTTTGCAGATTCCCTTAAACAAAATATCATAATCAAGGAATTTTATACCATGCTTGTCACGTATAAAAGAATCCATTTCTTTTATCTCATCCATGTCAACATCAAACACTTTGTCACATATTATGCATTTTATATGATAATGTTTCTTCAGCGTAAAATCAAAACAATCCGCTCCATTGGGTATTTCGACTTTTCTTATTTTATTTTCATCTGCTAATATGCTTAAATTCCTATAAACTGTTCCTTTTCCGATAGATGGATAATCTTTCTTTATATAGTCGTACACCTCATCTGCAGTAACGTGTCGATGCATCTTAGTTACAGCGTTAAGCACTAATTCCTTTTGTATAGTGTTTCTTTTTTCCATAGCGTGCCCTTATCAATAATAATTCCTAATAAAGATTATATACTATCTACATCCTGTTGTCAATCAATTTGCTAATTTTTAAAAATTATTTGATATATGGACGAGGGAGGTGACAGTTTTGGTAGACGTTAAAGAAAAAACCTCCAACATTTCTGCTGAAGGTTCTATTGGATATCAATTTTATACTTGTATCTCTTTTCCATTTCTAAATTTGAATGTTAGTTTCTTGTCTTTGGATACCGTTACTCTCTCTACCATGAATCTGAATGTGGTGTCATCGAAATGGTCTATAGCAATAGGCATCTTCTTCAATTCCTCTATGAAGGAGTTTAGCTTTTGGGATAATGAAATCTTATGTGCCTTCTCATCCTTAAGCCTACCGTACTCAACGTTTGCCCTTTCATAACGCTTTAGGAGTTCTTCATACTTCTTCACGTACTCTTCTTGGGATTGTGACTTACGCATGTTCTCTTGAACCATCTTGTTGGATAGTTCAGACACCACTTCCATCTCGTTTTGTAGCTCTACGAGCCTTTCGTCTATTCCCTTGAAATCACATAAGAGTGCTATGCCTTCCTTGGTATCTTCGATAAGTACATCCCTATCAAGCATCGTCTTGTTGTAGGCAACGATGAATCTCTCTTCAATGAACTCCTTTGTAAGGTGTGGCGTTTCGCACTTGTTTTGGAATTTCCTATTGCATTGATATATGGTTCTTCTGTGAGGACTGTTTGAGTGCCATACCTTGGCTCCGAAGAATGAACCGCAGCATTCGCACACTAACTTGCCACTGAATAGGTCGGTTGATGAGTAACTGCTACCCATTTCCCTTCTTCTTTGGATTTCAAGCTGAACCTCGCTCCACATGTCCGCATCTATGATTGCAGGATGGGAACCTTCAACATGGTACTTCTGTAGCTGACCCTCATTCTTTACTACCTTGTGGGTAAGGAAACTCTCAATGTAGGTCTTCTGAAGGATTGCATCGCCCTTGTATTTCTCGTTTGTAAGGATTGACGATATGTTGTTGGCAGTCCACTTGTCCTTGCCACCAGGAGTCTTAACACCTGCATCAATTAATCTAGCTGCGATTGCGTTGTAAGTTAATCCATCCCTTAGGAACCATTGGTAGATTTGCCTTACGACTATGGCTTGTTCCTTGTCGATTACAATCTTGTCATCTTCCTTCTTATATCCTAGAAAATGAGAATATGCGAATGACACGTTGCCGTTCTTGTATGATACCCTTTTGCCCCATTTGACGTTTTCTGATATCGTTCTGGACTCCTCTTGGGCGATTGAACTCATGATGGTAAGGAATAACTCTCCGCCACCATCTAGCGTACTTATGTTTTGCTCTTCAAAGAAAACCTCTACTCCTTTAGCTGTTAGTTTTCTAACTGTTGTAAGTAAATCTAAGGTGTTTCTAGCAAATCTAGATATGGATTTCATTAGGATTAAGTCAATCTTTCCATCGAGTGCATCAGCTACCATTTGGTTGAAACCATCTCTTTTCTTGAGTGATGTTCCTGAAATGCCTTCATCCGAGTACACCTTCACGAACTCCCAATCGCTACGGCTTTGTATCTTCTCGGTGAAATGTGATACTTGAGCATCAAATGATGATTCTTGTTCTTCTTGATCAGTTGAAACACGAGCATAGGCTGCAACCTTCTTTTTAGCTGTCGTGCCTATCTTTATTTGCGTTAATGGATTAATTGTTTGAGGTATTATTCTTACTTAGCACTTTTTCCGCTTTTTACCCATTCATCTAGTTCGCTTTTTTTGAATTTCCATAGTTTGCCAATTTTATGTGCAGGAATTCCATTTTCTTTTTTTATCCATTCACGGATTGTAACAACTTTAACACCTAAATAGTTAGCTGCGTCTTCGATGCTAATCCATTTATCTTGCATATCTTTTTCCATATAAAAACCTCGATTCTTTGAGTTATTTTATTATATCACGAATAATTCAAAAAATCAATTCCTTTGGCTATGTTTCATAATATTTGATGATATTTAGTGATATTTAATTTTAGACAAATCCAATATCGTGTAATCGTGGGGTATATCGTGTAAATGTAGCCCTAATCGTGTAATTGTGGCTATATCGTGTAATCGTGATATTTCATCTGTAATCGCTCTTTAAAAATCGGCTTGATTTCTTCCTAATTTCCTTCAAAAACAGCCTTTAAAACGACAAAAAAGGGACTCAAACCAGATAAAACCACTTGTTTTACCGTAGTTCAAATCCCCTAAAGCATAAAAAAAGACCTTGATAGCATTGTATCAAAGTCGTTCTTTCAATATGGAGCAGGTGATGGGAATCGAACCCACGTAGTCAGCTTGGAAGGCTGAAGTTCTGCCGTTGAACTACACCTGCAGATGGTCGGGAAAACAGGATTCGAACCTGCGACATCTTGGTCCCAAACCAAGCGCTCTACCAAGCTGAGCTATTTCCCGAATTGCGTTAAGTATTATACCACTTTTTAAATTGTCTGTCAAGAAAAATGGCACGCCCGAGAGGATTCGAACCCCCAACCCCTTGATCCGTAGTCAAGTATTCTATCCAATTGAACTACGGGCGCATTTAAAATGGCGGTTCCAACGAGACTTGAACTCGCGATCTCCAGTGTGACAGACTGGCATGTTAACCACTACACCATGGAACCAAATGATGGTGCGGGCGACAGGAATCGAACCTGCACTCCGAAGAACTAGATCCTAAGTCTAGCGCGTCTGCCAGTTCCGCCACGCCCGCATATCTTTCTATTGAATGATGTATATCTTTCAACGCTTCAATATTATACCATACGTCACATTTTTTTGCAAGCATTTTGTTTTAATTTACATATTATTTTTATTCTAAGTATCTTTTTAGTACTTTGATAACTTGTTTTATTTCTTTTTCAGAAAGTCTTGCAATCGAAAATCGAACACCATCATCTACTTCTACTGCATATACGTTATTATTAAACAAATATTCTAACATTTTAGTAGCATTTTTTGTTTTTATCGTTATATAGAACCCCCTATTATAGGGATAAAGATCTTTTTCATCTATGTTTTCTAAAAAAAGATTGGCTCTTTTATTTAATAAGCAAATGTTTTTTTTAATATTTTCTTTCATTTCTATTACTTTTTCATTATCAGTAAGTACCATTCCCAAAGCATTGAGCACACCATTGTTGTTTGATCCCCATGTGGTTCTAGATAATTTTTTTGTTTTTTCAACAAATTTAAAAAGATTATTTTTATAATAACTATAATAAATAAGCATCCCTATTCTAAGACCATAGAGTCCCATGCTTTTGGAAAAACTATAAATAAAATATTTATCAACACCTCTTTTTAATGATGTTAGGTTAATATTCATATCATCATATTCATTATAAGTTATATCAAAAGCTATTTTCAATGGATGATGTTTTGAATGATACGCATTTATTATTTTTGTTATCATTGCTAATTCTTCTTTAGTGAGTGTATAACCGGTCGGATTATGTGCAGGAAAGTTAAGAATTATAATAGTTATGCCTTTTTTTACAACAAGCTTTCGAAGTAGTTTCTCAAAACTTTTTATATCAAATGTATTTTTTTCATTAAACAATTGATATTTGAAGACATCATATCCATGTGTTTCAGCAATATTATCATAATTTGACCAACTTAAGTTAGGTATTAATATTTGTTTTCTTTTAACGTTTTGGTAAAGTGAAAATAACTGAGATAAAGCTCCTGTTGCCCCCATGGTCATAGATATTTCATATGGAATACTATAATGTGAGAGATTTAACCAGTTACTAATGCCTTCTTCTAAATTTTTAGATAAAGTTGTACGCGCATAAGGAAAAATGGCAGAATCTGATAACTTAAACATTTCTTCCTTAAATGCTTTTGCATATATTATATTTTTGTCTTCATCCATCAGCATTCCCATTGTCGCATCTATACCTTCTTTATTTTTTACAAGATTAGCTATATTTGAAATATCTTTATTCAAAATCAACACCCCTCGTACTATTATATGAATTCATACTTTTATTTGTACATTAATTGGATAATAAAAATGCCTCTAAAGTAAATAGTGAACATTTTTCACAGTCTGCCTTAGAGACATTTTGTTATAATTATTTTAATTTATTTGCGTTTTAAAATTAGTAATGTAGCTATAGCTATTAAAGAACATAAATTAACTATTGTAGCAGCTCCACAATTTATGCCACTATTATTAGTTTTTTCACTATATTGAGCAGTTAAAATAATATTTTCAGTAATTGGTTCTTTAAAATTAAATTTTGCATCATCTAAGTACCAACCATCAAATACATACCCTGGCATTTTAACTTTTTTCTCTTTAACTAGTTCGCCTCTTCTTACAAACTCTTCTGTTATATCACCATCATTATCAAATACAACTTTACAAAGTGTTTCTGATCCTGTTTGGTAACTACTGTTAGTCGCACCTGTGTTATAGCTATAATAAATGCTTACAGTTTCTACACTCTCTGACTTATAAGTTAAAGTTTTTGATGTTAGATCAGTGGCATTTACCGTTCGTCTATCAAACTTAAAATATACACTATCTATTGTACCTTGTGGATCATCTAATTCGTAATCGATAGTATATGTTTCACCATCATATGTACACTTAAACACTTTGACTATTGGCAATATTTTGCTGGTTTTAACTATGAACTCTGTACCATTTTCTGAAGTTGTTTTACCATCATAAGTAAGATTAAAAGTATAGTTAACTTTATATTCTTCACCAGGATTAAGACCAGTAACAACGACTTTGTCATTTTCGGCAGTGAATTTTTGATTATTAACATCAACTACTAAATCACTAATTGTTATTCTTGCATCAATTGTAGGAATATTTAATTCAAATGATGTTGTGCCTATTTCACTAATTTCTAATGAAAGAGATGGAACGACAACTAATAGAGCATTAGCGTCGCGTCTTTCTGTTTTATCAGAAGGGCTATTCATAACTCTAAATCCATTGCCTTCGCGAATAATCATTGTTGTTGAACCACCGCCATCCATGTTGTTAGCTTCAACACAACCATGATATTCCATTAAAGCACTCATTTCCATATCAGTCATACCATACATATTATTAGAAGGTTGACGACCATCAACAGTCGCAAAAACGATTGTACCATCGGCTTTAACACCTACCATTGTACGTGGGTGTCTTGATTTATCATCAGAATAAAGACCTTTTCCTTCGGCAACAAGTCTAACTCCACCACCAGAGATATTTTCGCATCCAGCGTATGTTCCTGTTACCTCACGTTGTACTCTTACTTTATGTGCTTCTTCAAGGGCTTTTTTAACTTCTAAATTGTTAGTATAAACACCAAATTGACCCCTTACAAGTTCTACTGTTGCATCGCTCAATTCTACTGAACCTTTGGCATATACCATACTATTACTCATTGGTGCCATACGATCAGGTAAAATAGATACGTACCCACCACTAGGAAGAGTAGGATTTGTATATTCCGTTGGACTACTTGGATATGGATAATAAATAGCAGTTTCGTTCGCTGTAGGCATTTCATTCATATGTTTTACTTCAAATGTAGCAAGTACATTACCATTTTCATCATATGTAGTTAAAACATGATTTTCTGAGCAACTAAAATCAGAACTATTTATATAATATTTTCTTGAATTTTCAGTCTTAAATCCTACTGAAACACCAGATTTAATAGGTCTTATAACTTCACCATCGCAAACTGCTACACCGCTTGTTTGGTATGGAAGATTACCTTTAGCATTGATATCGAAAAAGTCGCCATTTACAGCTGCAATAACTTTCCATCCTGGGTTGTTCTGTTCAAAGTTTTTAGCCATTTCAACCACTGTTGCTTTAGTCCAAATTGCTGATGAAGTAGCTGAAGTATAAGTCCAGTTAATAATTCTTGTAGTACCTGTAGCTGGTATATCAAGAATATTTACACTTTGAGGATAGTACTTATCAGCTACATTTTCACCACCGCCACCTGAACCAGCAGCACTAAAACCAGTGAAAGGGGAACTACTTTCGGCGGTATATTTTGTTTGTATAACTCCTTCAGGAAGGATGTTTTCTTCAACCATTCCCGTAACGTGATACTTAGCACCACCTACATCAGTTACCTTATCAATCTCATCGGCATTAACAGCCTTGATAGAAAGACCAAACAAAGATACAAATAAAACTAATAATAAAGATATATAAGTTGTTCTTCTAAATAATTTTTTCATTTTTTTCTCCTTCTTTTTTCTTACATAAATTATATCATACAATGAAAAAAAACTCTTTTTAAATGATTTTTTTTCACTTAAAAAGAGTTTTTTATTATGCTCTTGATGAATATTTTCCGTCAAAAGTAGTAACGATGATTTTGTCACCTTCATTGATAAATAATGGTACTCTTACTTTCCATCCTGTTTCAAGTGTTACTTCTTTTTGTGCGTTTGTTGCAGTATTACCAGCAACTGCAGGGGCACTTTCTGTAACTGTTAAAGCAACCTTTTCAGGGATATTGATACCTAATACTTCTGAACCATACATTACTATTTCAATTTCCATACCTTCAAGAATAAAGTTAGCTTCCCATTTCATTCTTGATGCAGGTATTTCTAATTGTTCCCATGTTTCTAGATCCATAAAGCAATAAGAATCACCACTATTGTAAGAATATTGCATTTTACGTTTTTCAATCATAGCTTGTTCTACTTTTACACCAGCATTAAATGAATAATCAATTGTAGAACCTGTGCGATAGTTACGTAATTTAGTACGAACAAATGCTTGACCTTTACCTGGTTTTACATGTTGGAAATCTAAAATAACACATGGATCACCATTGTAAATGATTGTCATACCTGTTTTAAAATCGCTTGTTGTAATCATATTAATATATTCCTTTCATATTTCTTTTATATTTTTTTTTATTATACCAAATTTTATAAAATAATTCAAGTTATTTAAAAAGTAATCTTATTTTTTTTTAAAGTTTTTTATTATCTCGTGCGTTTTTGTGATTTTTTAAAAACAAATACGATATAATATAATAAGTGAAGGAGAGATATATGAAAAAAAATCATCACATTATTCCTCTAAAAAGCCAAGGTTTTTGCTTTGGTGTAAAGAACTCTGTCTCATTATTATATAACGCTCTTGAGAATAGTGATTTCCCTAAACCTTTCTATCTATTAGGCGACTTGGTTCACAATAAATATGTTAGTGAATTTTTTAAAGCCAAAGGAGTAACAATCCTAAAGGGTGAATCTAAACTCTCGTTAATTGATAATATCAACGCCGGAACAATCGTAATAACAGCCCATGGGGCAAGCGATGAAATAAAAAATAAAATATTAGAAAAAGGTCTTTATTTACTAGATACAACATGTCCAATTGTAAAGAAGTCCATTAATAATTTGATTGATTATGCAAAAGAAGGATATACAATTCTTTATTATGGTAAAAATAAACACCCAGAAACAGAATATGCCTTGTCTTGTAGTCAAAAAGTTCATTTGATTGAAAATAGCAACGACATTGCGAACACCATCCATAGCGAAAAACTGATTTTAATGTGTCAAACAACTATGTCAGAACCAAAAATTACTGAAATGGCTTCAAATATTAAAATGATATATCCCAAAATTATTAATAAAGCAACTAGTTGTCACGCTACAAAGGTTCGTCAAGAGCAGTTATTGCATATATTAAAAACATATTATGGCAACCCTAATACTTGCTTTTTAGCAGTAGGTGACAAAATGAGTAACAACACCCAAAAATTATTAGAAACTGCTAAAGAAGAAGGCAATTTAACTAGTTACTTAATTGAAACCGCAAATGATCTTAATTTTAATGAATTGAAAAAATATCATAACATCATTATTGCTTCTGGGACTTCTACTCCTCTTGCAATTGTTAACGAAATAGTTGAAATTCTCAATCATCTAGATACTTATAAAAACGATTCTATTAAATCAGCTTTAAAAGGCGAAGATTATATATAAAATTAATACCCCTTAGGTTTTTAAGTACTTTTACTGATTATATAAATTTGCTGGGGGTTAAGATATACCTTTAAATTAACTGGGGGTCAGATATGTGACCCCCAATTAATTT
>URLJ01000003.1 GCA_900548675.1 uncultured Mollicutes bacterium | reverse complement strand
CTTGAACATGTATCATATGCTTCATTACCAGTTTCTTTACAAGTTGCCTCTTTCTTTTCATGATGTACTAAATCATGACCTAATGCCTCAATTGATTCTGTTTTTAACTTTTCATGGCATTTTGTACATTCTGTGTATTTAAAGCCTTGGTTTGTACATGTTGCTTCTTTGTCTATTATCCACTCACTGCTTGTGTGTTCACATTTTGCAGGCTTCTTGCCACAGCCGCTAACTGTAAATGCAAAAACGCAAAGAACGAGTAAAACGAGATATTTTATTCTTTTCATTTTTTCCTCCTTCATTTTTTGCCTAGAATAATATGGTTATTGCTTAGCATAACAAGGTATACTTTTATAACTAACATATTTTTAGTTAAATACATGATAAATTTGACAAAATGAAGGACTTTATTGGCATTTTTTACCATTTAGTGGTATAATATACGTGGTTGTCTAATAGTCTAAAAAGGTATACCTTACTAGTCCTTTTTGCATATAAAAATACCAATTAACAAATAATTTGTTAATTGGTATTTTACTTATTTATTAATTTCTAATTTAATTAATTGATTTAATTCAACCGCATATTCCATTGGTAACTCTTTAGCGAATGGTTCAATAAAACCCATAACAATCATTTGTGTTGCTTCAGCTTCGGTTAAACCTCTACTCATTAAATAAAATAATTGTTCTTCATTAACCTTAGAAACAGTTGCTTCATGTTCAATAAATGAAGTGTCATTCGCTGTAATATTAGTTGGAATCGTATCGCTTGTAGAAATATCATCTAATATTAGCGTATCACATTCTACATGGGATTTAGCATTTGTAGCATTTTTACTATGGCGAACAAGTCCTCGATAATTAACTTTTCCGCCTCCTCTACATAATGACTTACTTATTATTTGGCTCATCGTATTCGGCGCCAAATGAATCATTTTGGCACCAGTATCTTGAAATTGTCCGCTTGATGCAAAAGCGATTGAAATAGTTGTACCTTTAGCACCTTCTCCTGCTAACACACAAGCGGGATATTTCATATTAACCATTGAGCCAATGTTTCCATCAATCCATTCCATTTGGCCATTTTCTTCAACGTATGCTCGTTTTGTAACAAGGTTTACGATATTATTAGACCAATTTTGAACAGTTGAATATCGGCAATATCCACCTTTTTTTACATATATTTCTACTACTGCTGCGTGTAATGAATCTTTCGAATATTTAGGAGCAGTACATCCTTCAACATAGTGAACACTCGCACCTTCATCTACTATTATTAATGTTCTTTCAAATTGACCCATTTGTTCCGAATTAATTCGGAAATAAGATTGAAGCGGTTTTTCTATTTTTACGCCTTTAGGGATATATATAAAAGAACCGCCACTCCATGTCGCTGTGTTAAGAGCGGCAAACATGTTATCTGATGATGGCACAACTTTAGCGAAATATTCTTTCACAATTTCAGGATATTTTTTTACAGCTGTATCTGTATCACAGAATAATACGCCTTCTTTTTCTAATTCTTCAATGGTGTTGTGGTAGACAACTTCAGATTCAAATTGGGTTGAAACACCAGCTAAATATTTTTGTTCAGCTTCTCTTATTCCTAATTTATCAAAAGTATCTTTAATTTCAACGGGAACACTTTCCCAACTAGATGATACATTTAAAGTCGATTTAATATAGTATGTATATTCATCAAAATTTAAAAATGACAAATCAGGTCCAAAATTAGGCCACTTTTTTTCAGCAAACTCTAAATAAGCTTTTTTTCGAATTTCCTTCATCCAAAGAGGTTCGTTTTTTATTTCAGAGATCTTTTCAACTACCTCTAAACTAATTCCTTTGCCAGTGTCGATTATATTTGGTGTGTCAGTATGGAAACCATACTTATAATCACTACTTAATTGTTCTATTATTTCTTTATTTTGATTATTATTTGCATTACTGTTCTTTGGCATCTTCTTCTCCTCGGTTAAAAGCAATTATTGCCCCTAAGGCTTTCCAGGATAAAGTAGCGCACTTTACACGCGCAGGGAATTGAGCTACACCACCAAAGGCCATTGCTTCGTCCAATGCTTCTTCATTTTTTACTTCTTCACCTTTTATTAAGTGATAAAAGTCTTCAATTATATCGTAGGCTTCATCAATCGTCTTACCTTTAATTACTTCTGTCATGACTGAAGCCGATGAACAACAAATTGAACAGCCACTGCCATCATGACGAACATCTGTAATAACATCATTTTCTAATTTAACACAAATTGTCACATCATCTCCACATGAAGGATTTTTTAATCTTAAACTTTGGTAATCATCGCTTTTTATTAATCCTTTATTGCGGGGATTTTTAAAATGTTCTACTATTACTTGACGATATAATTCATTCATCGTACTCATATTATCCACTCCTTAAAATATTCGGCAGCATGCTTAGCAGCAATAATTAATTTATCAATATCTTCTTTTGTATTATATAAGTATATGCTAGCTCTTAAAGTCCCTACAACACCAAGTTTTTTAGTTATCAGTTGGGCACAATGATGCCCAGCTCTTAAAGCTACTCCTTCATTATCAAAGAAAGTAGCGGCATCGTGAGGATGAATTCCCAAGATGTTAAAGGAAACTATACCCTTAGAATATTCATTACTATAAACTTCAATACTTTCAATTTTCTTCAATTCAGCAATAGCATATTGAGCAAGTTCAGTATCATGTTTAGATACATTATCCATTCCATATTTTTCAAGATATTTAATGGCTTCTTTAAACGCTATAACCTCGGCAATATTAGGAGTTCCTGCTTCAAATTTATATGGAGCATCTTTAAAGGTTGAACCAAATTTTTCAACACCATCATTCATATCTCCACCAAATTCTACTGGATCGAGGCTTGATAGTTTGTCATACTTACCATACAAAATTCCTAAACCAGTTGGTCCTAACATTTTGTGAGCTGAAAAAGCTAAAAAATCGATATCTAAATCTTTAACATCTATTTTCATATGCGGTACTGCTTGAGCACCATCAGCAATTACTATGGCTCCTACTTCATGAGCATATTTAGCAATTTCCTTAATTGGTACCACATTGCCTAAAACGTTCGACATCATTGTTAAAGCGACCACTTTTGTTTTAGGTGTTAATACCTTTAAAAAGTTTTCAATAGTGATATTATTGTTTTCATCTAAATCAACATAAACAAGTTTGGCATTAACTTCCTTACATACTTGTTGCCATGGCATGACACTACTATGGTGTTCTAATTCTGATGTAATAACCTCATCTCCTGGTTTTAAGATTTTTTTTAGAGATGAGGCTACAAGATTTAGACCATTTGTCGCGCCCTTTGTGAAAACAATTTCTTCTTCATTCGCATTTAAGAATTTTCCAACTATGCTTCTTGTTTCTTCATATTCATCACTTGCCTTATTGCTTATGGCATATACACCACGATGTACATTAACACCATACTCAGTGTAGTATTCAACCATTTTATCAACAACACTACCAAGTTTCAAACTTGAAGCACCGCTATCTAAATACACTAATTGGGGATTATTTTTGATAACAGGAAAGTTTTCTTGATAACGCATTCTTTCACCTACTTTAATTTATTTTTAAAATCATCAAGAACTTTAATCGTAAAGTTTTTTAATGTGGGATTATCTTCACCGGCAATTTTATCTATGTAAGGTTTGATAAACCCTAAAACTACTAGTTCCGCACTTTTTGTTTTTGTTAAACCGCGGCTCATTAAATAAAACAAATCATCTTTATTAATTGATCCTATCGCGGCCGCATGACTTGCTAGAACATCACTCTCATCAATATATAGAATTGGAAGAGCTTTAATTTGGGAATTATTATCGAGGTTTAACCCTCTTGCCTTTTGTTTAATAACGCTACCTTTCATACCTTTTTTAATTGTTGCACAATTATTTAAAGAAAGAGTTGCACCAGATCTTGCAATGGCATATATATCTAACGTACTTACAGTATTAGGGGCGTTATGATGTATGTGAATAGTACTATTTATAGATGCTTTTGCTATACCCAAGTATACATTAAGTACCTCTGCACCAGCATGTTCTTCATTTAAATTTATATCGGCTGTAAGGTTTTCTGCTTCTTCAGCGATGATTAAATTATACATTGAAAGATGAGCATCTTTTAAAAGCGTAATATTTAATTTAGGAGAAGGGCATTTTTTATTATAATATGAAATGAAAGTTAAATTGGCACCACTTTCAACCTTTATATTAATACTTTCGAACGCTTTATCTTGAAAAACAAGCACATTGGTATTTTCTTTTACAACAAATGCTTCTTCTTCTAAAGTTAAAAATGTAACTGCATGATTATTCATGTTTTATTCCTTCTGTAGAACTTTTAGCCATTACTTTATTTTTAATAGCACAACTGCCAATAGATGTACTTGTAATTCTAGGCGTTTCATCATCAAGACCAAGTTCAGCTTTTATCCAGTCATATCCATTTTGATCTACTTTTTCAATCAAACTGATATCACCATTCATAACGATTCTTCCATCAATTAAAATATGAACAACATCAGGTTTAATGTAATCAAGTAATCTTTCATAATGGGTTATAACTAAAGCTCCAAAGTTATCACTTTTCATATTATTGACATTCTCACCAACAATTCTTAAGGCATCAACGTCTAAACCAGAATCTATCTCATCTAAAATTGCAAATTTAGGTTTTAAAATCTTCATTTGTAATATTTCATTACGTTTCTTTTCGCCGCCAGAGAAACCGACATTCACATAACGATGTGGTAAATCTTCTTTCATTTTTAATTCCTTAGATGCTTTATCTAATTCTTTAATGAATTTGAAAAGAGAAATATGTTCTCCTTCTTTTAATCTAGCTTGAAGAGCGGTTTTAATAAACTCTGAATTGGTAACTCCTTCTATTTCACTAGGATATTGCATAGCGAGGAATAAACCCTTGCGGCTTCTTTCATCAACACTCATCTTTAAAACGTCTTCACCATCGAGAAGGATTTGGCCTTTATCAACGTGATATTTATAATGTCCCATTATTGCGGCTGCTAGGGTTGATTTACCCATACCATTAGGCCCCATTATAATATGAAATTTACCTGTTTCTAGTTCAAGATTTACGCCTTTTAAAATTTGTTTTCCTTCAACGCTTACCCATAAATCAATTATTTGTAGTTTTGACATATTACTTACCTCATTTATATTTCTTATCATTTCTTTATTTACTATTATTACCAATTTTTTAGGGAAATATGTTTCTCCTTTTTCCTTACTTATTATACCACACTTTGATAAAAAAGGATATATATTTACTTATCAAAACCACTTATTAAATAAAAATAAAAAACTGCTGATTTTTTTCAGCAGTTAATCAATACTTAAATTTGGGGCTATTTTGACATAGACAGCATACAAATCATCGCCATATAAAACCACAATAGTGTTAGGGGCTATTTCGTAGGCAGTACATAGGGCGTTGCTTTTTCTTTTACCAAAACAAAGCCATCCTGTTTTTTGGTCATAGAATGTGTCTTCATGACGCATATATTTAAATAAAGTATTTTTTTCAACTTTATATTTTATAAAGTCAACATTTAGTTTAGCTTTAACGGCAGTAGGTACTTTTAGTTTTCTTTTTAACCAAATAGAACATGGGGACATTCCATAAACACCAAGAATATTTTTTGTTGGAACGTCTACCGCAAGACCTGCTGAATTTACTCCTATATGAATTTGGGCAATATTTTCAAAATTTGTAATAAATTCTCGCGTTTTGTAATCAAACTCTGGAATATTATCAGACATATACTCATCACCAACTTTAGTGAAGCGGAAATGTACATTTGGTTCTACATTATAACAGCGATAGTTTTTTATCACTTTAACGTATTTTACTAGAAGTTCTGTTTCTTCTTGAAAATTATATATCTGTTTTGATTTTTTCTTTTTAGAAAAATAGTTTATATACCACGTAGAAAGAAGAAAGAAACCTATCATTGGAACAATAATAAATACGCTCCACCATCTGAGTTCTGTTACTATTAATAAGTAGATATATATTCCTAAAAATATTCCTGCAAAAACGGTATTTAAAATAGGAAAGAAAAGGCGTGGTTTATTTCTTTCTAACGCCTTTTCAGCATCTTGTTTTGTTTTTATATATTTAGCCATATTATACTTCTAAAATGATTGCGGCAATTGGGATTAATAAGAAGAGTGTCCAACTCCATGCCCATCCACCATCTACTAAGAAACCTACTAAGAAGAATCCTGCAATTACAGCTAGAACTAATACGAAATAAAATTGTGCTTTTAGATTCTTTAAAGATAAATTACATAAAATCCAAGATAGAGGAATAGCTGTAAAAGCAAGTGCTCCCCAACTCCATAAACCTGCTAAGAAACCTAACAATAAATATACAAATAATGCTAAAAGTGGTGTAACAGCTAATATTTTATGTTTTAATTTTTTCATTTTGCGTTTAAATACTAGTTTATCATATTCTTCACTATTTTGAACATGGATACCTAATTTCTCAGCTTGTTCTTTTGTTAGAGTATCGATATCAACCTCTACTTCTTTACCATCAATAATTACTCTTGTCATTCTTTTACCTTCGCTCATTTTTTATACCTCCTATAATTTTATTATTTCTTTCACGAAAGATGTTTTACTTATTGTTAATTCACCCGTATATTCGACAACATCAACATGACTATTACCATATACGTAAACATTAGTACCACTTAAACGTTTAGCTTTGATGTCTTGAACATTAATGACTGTGGCTTCTATTTCATCAATTTCTACATTAACCCCAAGCCATTCATTCTTTTTAATTATGATATTATCACCATAAATGTTTTTAAACTTACCTTGTTCTAGTTTTGCATCTAAAGTATCCGTGTTAAAATCACCGTTAATCGTGATACTTCCTCTTATTTTAGCTTTGGTAGCATTGCAACTACCTTCTATTTTCAAGGCACCCATCGAACTTATAATTCGCGCATCTAAATTTCCTGCTATCTTACAAGAACCACTAGAATTAAAATCTCCGGTCTTAATAGAACCATTTGTTTTGAATGCACCATAATTGGTTAGCATTACCGCGGTTATATCACTAGTTGACTTAGCTGAACCATAAACACTAACATCTTCATAAACTCCGCCTGGGATTTCTCCTGTACCATATATTTTAACATTTGCCATTATCTTAACTCCTTTGCAATTTCTTTGATTATGTCTTCTAAATGGATTTTTTCTATTAATGTTAATTTAGGATCAAGTAGCATTTCACCTGATGAAATTAACAGAAAATGATTTTCACCATGTTTTACTATATATATTATACTACTACTATTTATTTCATGTAAATTTAAATCCAAATATAAAGTCAAATCTAGATATTCATTATATTTTGAAAAAATTTTCAACATTGCAAGTTCTGCTATATTAAAAACATTATGTTTTTTCGCATATATCTTCAATGCAATTGGATCTATATCGTCGAGTAGAACAGCCTCTTGTAAAGTAATACTTCTATTTTCTAGTTGTGGTTCGAAGATTTTTCTTAGTTCTTCTAATTGATATAAATCCTTTAATTCAAGAATTTTTTCTATTCTAGGAATAATTAGAGTTTCTTTAAAATATGTCTCTTGACCAGTTGATACGCTTTGTTTAATAAACCATTCATCAGGAATTAATCCTTCACGTTTCCACCTATACAATTGGCCATAAGATATATCCATTTTCTTAAGTAAATCCTTTTTAGATATCATTCTTATTTACCACCTTTTCGTTTTCACTAATACTATAGCATAACATTGTTACGTTTGTCAAGCAAAATGATAAAACAATGTTAAATGACTATTACAGCAAATCAACTTGACTTTAAAATTCATTATGATATAATAATTATAGAAACGAGGTGCATATATGCGTAAATTTAAATTTTTTCTAATCACTATTATATCACTTTCTTTAATAAGTGGTGTATCAATGACTTTTTTAAATAATGTTAAAGCAGATTCTTCTACAGTTGATGAAAGAATCCTTGACAATGGTGTTATCTTCAAACACGAAGTAATACCTACTTATTATACTGATCCTGATACAGAAGCAGAAAGAGATTTCTTTTCTTTAACTCTTCCAAAAAGTAGCGATGCTAGAATCGTTACTTGGACTTATGCATCAGAGTATCGCTATGTTTTAACTGAATTAACTAATATCGCTAAGAACTATGAAAAAGAACATCCCGGATGGATTGTTCAAGGTGGTATTAATGCGGAAGGTTTCTACAATGATGAACCTACCAACGCAATTATTCAAGATGGCGATGTTATCAGAAAAGATATTAGTGCGGAACAATTTAAAGGCTTAATCGGCTTCTATCCTGATAATAGTCATATTGTTAAGAGAATGGCAACACCAGGTGATGGTATGACACTTTCTATTTATAATGATACAACTATTTCTGATACATACAAAATTGAAGCTATTAATAAATTACCAACTACTGGTGTCGCATTAATTACTGAAAAACTTGCTGGAAGTCTTAATACCGAAGGATATTATGTATTCAAGGGTGAAAGCACTCTATATAGAAATTCTACATCCTTCCCTGATGCACTTTTAACAGGTAATAATTATGGTATGTTTGTAAAGGGAAATATCAAAGAAAGCACTAGTCTTTCTACTTTAAGTAAAGTTAATCTTACAAACTTCTACCTTGTAACAAAGAATGATGAGATCAAAGAAAAACTTGAACAATTGCCACTTGTTAAATGTGAATATGATTATGCTGATGAATATAAGAATGTAACTTCTATGACAGGTTATATGTTTAAAATGATTGAAAATGGTAAAGTTATCGATATAAATTATCATGAAGACTTAACAGAAGAATTTAGATTAGGTTATTCAACTGTTGATAGAAGCTTTGATTATAAAAATCATAGTGCTTATTTAGTAGGTTCTAAACAACGTTCTTCAATAGGTTTCACTGAAAATGGCGATATAATTCTTCTTACTGCTAATACCCACAATAGTTCTAGTGGACTTACAATGTTTGAAGCATCTAAAGTGCTAAAAGAAAAAGGTTGCATCGATGCATACCAATTCGATGGTGGCGGTAGTGTTTCTTTCGTTCTTCGTACTGATGATGGTTTTAAAATGTTAAATAAACCTGCTGATCCAAGTGGTGCAAGACGTATTATGACAGGATTATTCGTTGTAACACGTGACCCTGGTGTAAAAGTTTCACCAGCAAGAGATGGAATTAAAGTATCAAGATATGAAACACCTTTCTCTAGTCTTGTTCAAAACTTAAAGATTAATGTCAATGGTAAATCATATGATATGAATGATGAAGAACTTTTAATCACTGGTTTTGGTGATGGAACAAAAGTTAATGTTAATTATGAATATGATATCTTAAGCATTAACGGTGATAAAACAGTTCACAATGTAAGTGAAGTTAAAACTTATGAAACAGTACCTTTTACTCCTATAAAAGTAAATTTTGAAGTTACCAATATTACAGATTCATCTTTTACAATTGAAAACAAAACACAACAGAATAAAGAAGCAATTCAAGATGTTATTGTAAAAGTCAATTCTAAAGAATATCAAATGGGAGATAGCGATAAACTTAACATTCCAGATTTAAGAAAAGGCGTAACTTACAAAGTTAGCATATCTTACCAAATGTTTGATGAAGCTACTGGCAAAAAATACCCAGGCACCATCGATGCTTTTGATGTGACTACTCTAGATTATACATTACCTGTTATCAAAAAACTTGAAGTAACCGCGAAAGACGAAGCGATTAATGTCTATTACCGAATTACTGATGCTGATGAAATCGTAACTAGTGTTATTATAACCATTATTGATGAAGTTAATGATGAAACAATTCTTGATTGTGATGGGGTTTTATCAACTACTATTAAATCTGAGGCACTTGGTGCTGGTAGTTATAAAGTTTATTTAACTGTTAGTGGTGAAACTGCCGATGGCCAAACGTTTAGTTTCAATTCGGATGTAAGTACTGTTGTCATTGAGAATGCCCCTACACCTGCTCCTAGTGGCGGCTGTAATATGGGTACTGCTTACAATTATCTTATGATGATTTCATTTGCAGTTATGGTACTATTATTAAAGAAACAAAGAGATAACTAATAATTAAATAACAAAACGGACCAATTAATTTGGTCCGTTTTTTTAATTACTTATTGTTAATGATATCTAGTACTTCTTGTAGTTTTATCCATGCGAAATAAATTTCTTTTTGGTCAAATTTCACTATTTCTTTTTCTTCTAAAAGTGCATTATTTAAGCGTTCTAGATACTTTCCAAAAACTTCAGCACTCATATCTAAATATTCATCAGAATTTTCGGTACGTATACCTACGATTTGTTTTAGGTATATATTACCATCTTGTTCTTTTGTATCATATAGTTTTTCAATGGTATATGCTTCAAAAGAAACTATAAATGGATAAGCTGTACCAAAAGTATTCTTACACTCTTCTAGTTTTTTTGCGTTACCTGCAAAAATTAAATACTCCTTATTCATATCTAACGTATGCTTTAAGGTTACATCGTTTAGTCCATTGGAATAACGATAATAATATTTAACCTTTATATTAACATCAGCACCATCACGATATCTTTTAGTAAGTTCAGCTGTGAACACTTTATATACATATTTAGCGCCATAATTTGATGTCTTAACATCTTCATAACTATCATATTTTAACCATAGTGTCTTAACAGTTGGATCATTTTCTCCTTCTTCTTCCATCCGGTACCCAACCATATAACCATCATCAGAAAGCACTTTAAAGCCGTATAAGTCATACAAACCATTTTGAGCCTCATTTATCTGCATTTCTAATGTTTTTTCACTAATCATAGCTATGTCTAAATAAGTATAATCTTCTTTTTTATAGTTTTTAATGACATCTACTATTGTATCTATTTGAAACAATCCGTAATAGTCTTTAATTTTACCTTTATCAACATAATCATTCTCTTTTGGTATTAGGGTTTCAATAAGTTTTTCACGGTATTGTCCTAAGTAAAGGTAAGTTAAATCTTGCGATTCACCTGTTTCTTCATTTACCGATTTGGCATAATCTTTTATATAAGAAACACCATCAACATCTTCTATTTCATATAACTGATAATAATCTTCGAACATTCTACGAACGATTCCAACATAACCTAACTCTTGATAAGTTGCATGATTTTCTAATCTATCCTCAGTTGCTGCCCACACTGCATATTTTTTATTAAAGTCAAGTCCACAAGTAGATTCGAGTTCGCTATCATAAAAATATCTCGCTCTTATATCAACTCTTTTTCCATTAATATAATCAAAACCTAATTTACCATCTACTGCGATATATGAAGCTATCATGGTCCACCATTTATGCTTGCCTCTATTTGTGATGCTTCATCATACTCTTTAAGCAAGGCATGTTTTGTATCTACGCTATCATATTTTTCTCTATTTATATAAACGCACACATACTTCTTTTTATTTTCAGTTGGTTCAAATGTATATAACGATATCTCTTTTCCTATAGCTTCATCAATTTTGTACCCCATATCATACGGTAGAGATAGTTGTGAATCTGTTTGTAATAAACCCTTTAAAGTATCGTTTTTGCTTTGTGTATCATCTGTATTTCCAGCACAGCCAAATAGTGCTAAACTAACTATACACAATAAAAATAATCTATAAATTTTTTTCATTATATTTTTAATCCCCTTTTTTAATATCAAATTTTAAAGGTTCACAATTTCTTTTTTACTTTTTCTCTTTATTGCTATTTTGTAGGCTATATAAAACGCCAACAGTAATATACCACACACTATGACTAGGGGAAGACCTATAAAGAATCCCAGAATAAATATTATATGAAATCCATATTCATTATGATGTGACGAAAGTATAAATTTTACCATATAAAACCCTACTTGAATTAATATACTAACGCTCGCTGAGATTATAAAGTATTTTAATAGTGGAAATTTTGCATTTAGTTCTTTTGAGCCCATTAATTCCCCATACCACGACTTAACAAATAACATAATAAAGAATATTACAAAAGCAGCTATAAATTCTATCATAAGGATATTCATTTTCAATTGTGTGTATCTTTCTTCATCAATTACTTTATATATATTATATCTTATAAAGAAATCCAGCATTAAAGCTGCAATAATTACATAGAGAGCTATTGTAATTATTTTTTCTAACCGATTCTTAACATTTTTATCCATATTTTCACCTCTTTATTCTAGTAATATTAATGTTTTAACATCCTTTAAAATTTAGAGTCTCTTTGATTATCCTTTTTAAAACAATAAATAGTTTCATAAAGTACACCTCTTTCTTCACGTTTAAAAATGTATTAGTTTTATGCTTACAATACATATTATACAAAATAAATTTCTTAAGTTATAGTTTTTTATAATACTTTTTATTATCTTTTCTTTTCACTAATATATAACACACTTTTTTTATGTTTTTTTAAAATTTTTATTTTTTTATTTATTCCATTTAATAATACAAAATTAAGAGTATTTTTTATGATGGGAAAAGAAAAAACCTACTTAAAAAGATTATCCATCTTCTTAAATAGGTTTTATATTAATTATTAATTAATTATCATATTCCATTTTTAACATTCTTTGATAATTAGCATATCTCTTTTGTGCAGCTTTTTTATTTAATGCGAGAAGGTTTTCAGCTTCAGCAGGGTTGATTGTCTTTAATTGAGCATATCTAGTTTCACTCATTAGATAATCATCGTATAAATCCCAATTAGGTTCTTTAGAATCAACTGTTAATGGATTCTTACCTTGTTCTGCAAGACGAGGATCATATCTTAACAATGTCCAATAACCGCATTCAACAGCAAGTTTAGCTTGTTCTTGAGCTTTACCCATACCTCTCTTTAAGCCGTGGTTGATACAAGGAGAGTAAGCGATGATGATAGAAGGTCCATGATAACTTTCTGCTTCTTTCATTGCTTTTAATAATTGTGCTTGACTTGCACCATGGGCAACATATGCAACATATACATGTCCATAACTCATTGCGATAGCGGCTAAGTCTTTCTTCTTACCATGTTTACCAGCAGCAGTAAATTTAGCAATTGAAGCTGTTGGACTTGATTTAGAAGATTGACCACCAGTATTAGAGTAAACTTCAGTGTCAAGAACTAAAATATTAACGTCTTCATTGTTAGCAATAACATGGTCTAAGCCACCATAACCGATGTCATATGCCCATCCATCACCACCAAGGATCCATTGTGAACCTTTAACAAGATGTCCTTTTAAAGCAAGAATTTTCTTAGCAGTTTCGCAATCTTTAGTTTCTAGTAATGGAACTAATTCATCACGTACTTCTTGAGTAGCAACGTGGTCTTCTCTGTTAGCTAACCATTTTTCAAATAAAACTTTTACTGCTTCATCGCATACACCATTTTCAAGAGCTTCTTCCATGATTGTTGCGATTTGATCACGTAATGCAGTATCTGCAGCTTTCATACCAAAGCCGAATTCTGCGTTATCTTCAAATAATGAGTTTGCCCATGCAGGTCCTTGACCATTAGCATTTTTAGTATAAGGTGTAGCAGGGAAACTTCCACCATAGATTGAAGAACATCCTGTAGCATTAGCTATGATCATTCTATCACCAAATAATTGTGTAGCAAGTTTAACATATGGAGTTTCACCACATCCACCACATGCTCCACTGAATTCAAATAATGGTTGAGCAAATTGGCTATTCTTTGGATTAGCAAATTTATCCATTAGATTATCTTTATATGTAACTTCATTGAAGAAATATTTAGCAACTTCTGCTTGTTTAGCATTAAGTGCTTCTTCAATTGGAACCATCTTAAGAGCTTTTCCTTTAGGAGATGGACATTGGTTTACACAAACTTCGCATCCAGTACAATCAAGTGTAGAAATTTGAAGTGAATATTTTAAACCTTCTAGACCTTTTCCAATTGGATTTAAAGTCTTAGTTTGTTTAGGAGCTTTACTCATTTCTTCTTCTGTTGCAAGGAATGGACGAACTACAGCGTGTGGACATACAAATGAACATTGATTACATTGAATACAATTTTCAGGAATCCATTCTGGAACAAAGTTAGCTGTGCCACGTTTTTCATAAGCAGCAGTACCATTAGGCATTGTACCATCTGCATATTCTTCAAATGCTGAGACAGGAAGTTTATAACCATTGATAGCGTTAACTTCGTCAGCTATTGTTTTTACAAAGTGTGGACGAGTTTCATCTACAACTTTCTTAGCAACTTTTAATTTAGCCCATGCTGGATCAACAGGAACTTCTACTAAACCTTCAGCACCTTTATCAATAGCATCATAATTTAATTTAACGATAGCTTCACCTTTTCTACCATAAGTTTTAGCAGCGTATTTTTTCATTAATTCTTGAGCATGTTCATATGGCATAATTTGTTCATTAAGTTTAAAGAAAGCAGATTGTAAAATTGTATTTGTACGATTACCTAATCCAATTTCTCTTGCTAGGTGAACGGCATCAATAATGAAGAATTTAGCATTCTTTTGAGCTAAAGCTTTTTTGAAAGCATTTGGTAAATGTTTAACAATGCTATCTTTATCATGAACTGTGTTAAGAAGGAATGTTCCACCTTCTTTTAAGCATTCAAGCATATCATATTTTTCTACGTATGCTTCTAAGCTACAGCTTACGAAATCAGCTTTATTTACTAGATATGGAGATCTAATAGGTTTAGGGCCAAAACGTAAGTGTGATCTAGTTACACCACCAGATTTTTTAGAGTCATATGCAAAATATGCTTGAGCATATAAATCAGTGTTATCACCAATAATCTTAATTGTATTTTTATTAGCACCTACTGTACCATCACTTCCAAGACCATAGAATACTAATTCTGATACAGAATCATCCATTCTAACTTCTGGTCCAACAGGAATTGATAAATGAGTAACATCATCATTAATACCAACTGTAAAATCACTATGACCTTTTTTAGCAAGGTGACGGAATACAGCGATAATTTGAGCTGGAGTTGTGTCTTTACTTGAAAGTCCATAACGGCCACCGATGATAAATGGAGCTTTAGGCTCGCCATAGAAAGCATTTCTAATATCTTGATATAGAGGTTCGCCAAGAGCACCTGGTTCTTTACAACGATCTAATACAGCGATACGTTTAACTGTTGTAGGAACAACTTTCATTAAGTATTCTTTAGCAAATGGACGGTATAAGTGAACTGTAACGCATCCTACTTTTGAACCTTGTTTATTTAAATAATCAACAACTTCTTTAATTGTTTCAGTTACAGAGCCCATCGCAACGATAACATCTGTTGCATCAGGAGCACCATAATATACAAATGGAGCATATTCACGACCAGTTTCTTCAGAAATCTTAGCCATATAATCAGCTACTACTTCTGGAACATGGTTATAATATTTGTTTGATACTTCACGTGTTTGGAAATATACGTCATCATTTTGAGCAGATCCTCTTGTTACTGGATTTTCAAAAGTCAATGTACGATCACGGAATGCTTTTACTGCATCACGATCAAGTAATTTATCAAACACTTCATAATCCATTACTTCTACTTTTTGGATTTCGTGAGAAGTTCTAAAACCATCAAAGAAATGTAAGAAAGGAACACTTGTTTTAATTGCAGCTAAGTGTGCAACACCTGCTAAATCCATAACTTCTTGAACACTTGAAGTTGCAAGCATTGCAAAACCAGTACCACGACAAGCCATAACGTCTTGGTGATCACCGAAAATAGATAGTGCTTGTGCAGCTAAACTACGTGCTGAAACGTGAATAACACCTGGTAATAGTTCACCAGCAATTTTATACATGTTAGGAATCTTTAATAATAAACCTTGGCTAGCTGTGAAGGTAGTTGTTAAAGCTCCTGCTTGTAATGATCCATGAACTGTACCAGCAGCACCTGCTTCTGATTGCATTTCAACGATTTTTACAGGCATACCAAATAAATTCTTTTTGCCTTGTGATGCCCAAAGTTCTGCATATTCTGCCATTGGTGAAGATGGCGTAATAGGATATATGCCGGCTACTTCAGTAAAGGCATACGCTGCGTGTGCGGCAGCTTGGTTTCCATCCATTGATTGGAAAACTTTTTTTGACATATTCTTTCCTCCTAAACGCAAGCAATCTTGCCTGTATTGCTTGTTTATTTACTTCGTTATTATACCATATAGTCGTGTTTTTTGCTAATCATATGGATAATATTTTTGAAGTAAGGACTTTATTTTATTATTTTCTACAAATTTTGCTAAATGATTTTTTCATATTATTATTGCATATTATGAAGCATTTTCCATATAATATATATGGTGATTTTATGAGAATTTGTGATCTTTTTCCATCTATAAGAAAAAATACTATCATTAAAGGAATATCTTCATCTTCTAAAAGAATGGAGAGTAATTTCATTTTTATACCCTTATATGCTAAGGATACTAAGCCAGAAATTATTAATCGTAATTTAACCGAAGCCATCGAAAAAGGTGCTACGCTTTATGTTACTGACAAGTATATTTTTACAAATGATATTACAGTTATCGTTGTAAACAATGTAAAAAAGGAACTATCAAGAATCCTTAGCATCTTTTACCCTAATGTCAAAGATATTAAAAAAATTGCGGTAACGGGAACTGATGGGAAAACTTCTACGGCTCTTTTTCTAAAACATATTTTAAGCAAGAAATGTAAAATCGGTTATATTGGCACTAATGGTATTATTTATGCCAATAAAAAACTCGTAAATCCTCTAACTACTCCTCCTCTTGATTACATATATTACACTCTTAATAAGTTTTATGAAAAGGGTGTTATGTATGCTGTGATAGAGGCTTCTAGTCAAGGTATTATGAGCGATAGATTAAGTGGTATTACCTTTGATTATATTATCTTCACTAATCTTTCTCACGAACATCTCGATTCTCATAAAACTATGGAAGAATATTTTAAAACAAAATGTCAATTATTCAAAAGTTTAAAGAAAGATGGACTTTTAATAACAAATATCGATGATCTTTATGGACAAAGAATACCTAAACTTTCATTTTTACAAGATACTAAAATCGTCACTTTTGGCACTATAAAAGAAGCAATATACCGTTTTTATAACATTACTTCTAGTAGTGATGCTTTATCTTTTGACTTAGAAACACCTACAAAAATAATTGAAATGCTTAACATAAATCGTAAAGAAATTTATAACATATATAATTTAATCCCTAGCGTGATTATTGCAGAAGCAGAAAATATCAAAATAGAAAAGATTAGAACCGCTGCTTCATCTTTACCTAAAGTTGATGGTAGAATGGAAAAAATTGATATTGGCGAAGACTATAACGTTTATATTGATTTTGCCCATACACCAAATGCTTTATCTACAATGCTTAAAAATGTAAAAGAAAATACTACAGGTAATGTTATTATTGTTTGTGGAGCTGCTGGAGGTAAAGATAAGTCAAAACGTCCGTTAATGGGAGAAGCGGCAACTAGTAATGCTGATTACGTATACTTTACCTCAGAAGATCCACGTGATGAAGATCCGAATGAAATTTTAAATGACCTAACTGTAAATATTACCAAACATAATTATGAAAAAATTCTTGATAGGAAAAGTGCTATAAAGAAAGCTATCCTAAATGCCAAAAAAGGTGATACTATCATTGTTAGTGGCAAAGGAAGAGAAACAACTTATGAGGAAAAAGGTATCATTTATAAATATAGTGATGTTGATACTATCATTAATGCCTTAAATTAAAAACCAAGAGATTTTATCTCTTGGTTTTATTTCATTTATATAAACTTACATTTTTATTCTTTTACATTTTGTTTTTGAAATAGGATTTTATATAAATCATTTTTGGACATTTCAAGATCTTTTGCTGTTTCTTTTAGGGCATCTTTGGGAGTCATGTTCATTTTTAAATAATATTCATAATGCTCATTTAAACTTAAATTATTTAGTGACTCATCTATTTCTTTTCTTTCGTTTCCTTCAATTACCAAAACTATTTCGCCTTTAATAGTATCTAATACTTCCATTATTTCAAGCGGAGTACCACGATAATACGTTTCGAATTTTTTTGATATTTCTCTCGCAAGAACCATTCGTCTTGTTGGAATTAATTTAGAAAGAATTTTTAGAGTTTCCTCAATCCGATGTGGTGACTCATACATAACAAGTGTTTCTTCTATTTTTAATAACTTTTCTAATTCTTTTTCACGTTTGGCTTTTTTACTATTTAGAAAACCTACAAATAAGAATTTATAAGTTGTAAGGCCCGACGCAATTAAAGCGCTAATACCAGCACTTGCTCCAGGAACGGTAACTACATCGATATCATTTTCAATTGCTTCTTTCACCGCAACCCAGCCTGGATCACTAATACAAGGGAGTCCCGCATCACTTATAACTGCGACATTTTCGCCACTTTTAATTCTTTTAATAATATCCGTGCTTATTTCGTTTTCATTAAAAAGATGATAACTGAATAATGGGGTTTTAATATCATAATGATTAAAAAGTTTTAAAGAATTTCTCGTATCCTCACAATACACTGCATCTACCATTTTCAAAGTGTTTATAGCTCTTATGGTTATATCTTCGAGGTTGCCAATAGGGGTAGCTACTAAATATAGTTTGGGGGTATTTTCATTAAACGTTTTTTGAATTTTCATATATACCTCTATTTTTTCATTGGTTTATTGTAATTAAAGATATCTTTTACTTCCTTTGTATATTCGTTATTCTTATTATGAATATATAAGGGTTTTAATATTTTTAAGTCACCAGTTTTTTTACTTTTTTTACCTTCAATTAAAAGTATCAAACTATCTTCGCTCGTTTTTTTAGGATAGACAAAACGAATTCTTTTTGGTTCAATGCCCCATTTTCTAAAAGATATTAAAATATCAATTAAGCGTGCGCTTCTATGAACCATCGCGAAAGTTCCTCCATCTTTTAAAAGGCGGTTTGCCTCTTGTAAAAGACTATCTAGGTTCATTTTAATTTCATGACGAGCAATCGATAGATAATCATTTTTATTGATATTAGAATCCTCTTTTATTTTAAAGTAGGGGGGATTACAAGTTACTAAATCAAACTGCGATACACCAAGTTTTTTGTATATCCCTATTGCGTCATCATTTATAATCGTAATTCTATTTTCTAAATTATTTAAAGTAACACTTTTTTTAGCAATTTCTGCTATTTCTGGTTGAATTTCTACCCCAATAATCTCTGCATTTGTTCTCATTGATAAGAAAAGAGGGATGGGAGCATTACCTGTTCCAAGGTCGATAATTTTTTTATCTTTTAAATTAACACTAACAAACGATGCTAGTAGTGTTGAATCGAGTGAAAAATTAAAGATGTCAGGATGTTGAATGATTTTCAATCCTTCAAATCCTAACAAATCGTTAATTATTTCGTTCTTCATTGTGGCTTCCTTTAGCGTGAATTATTTCAATATCATTGACAGAATGAACAGCTGGTAATGCATCTTCTTCTTCTTGAGTTTTGACAAGACGTTTTACATAATCTACACCAACTACTTTACAACTTTGTGATGTTGGCGTTTTTACGATCGAGCCGACCATTGGCATTTCTTTCTTTATCTCTTGATATATATCATTTTCATAAGCAATACAGCACATTAGTTTTCCACAGACACCACTAATTTTATTAGTATTTAAACTCATATTCTGATCCTTAGCCATTTTCATTGTCACAACTCCAAAATCACGCAAGTGACGTTTACAACAAACTTCCATACCACATTCTCCTATACCGCCTAGACATCTTGCGGCTTCACGTGGACCTATTTGTCGCAGTTCAATTCTTGCTTTAAATTCTGGGGCTAAACGCTTTAATAACTCTCTAAAATCAACTCTTTCATCAGCTGTATAATAAAATATTACTTTTGAGCGGTCTATTGTATATTCAGCATATAAAGGTTTCATGTCGAGGCCACATTCTGATACATTCTTTTTAAAGATCAAAAAAGCTTTTTTGGACATTTCTTCATTTTTTGCTTCTTGTTCTAAATCATTAACATTAGCTTTTCTAATAACTGGTTTTAACGCATTTTCGAGTTTTTCGTCATCTATTTCATGATTAGGAAGTAAAATTTTTCCTATTTCCACACCACGAACAGTTTCTACTATTGCGTATTCATCTTGTTTAAATTCTATATGTAAGGGATTGAAGTAATAAATTCTTCCCATACCTTTAAATTGTATTCCTACTACTTTTGCCATAGGACCTCCTATATTTCTGTGAAGAAACTTGCAAATAACAAATCTACATTAACATGAGCATTTAGTCGTTCTTCATATTTATTAACTGCATCAAGAACTTTAATAGCATCTTTCAGCATCACATTATCAATATTTTTCGTCTTATCAATCATTTGGAAGATATCTAAAAAATATCCTGAATTTATTCTTTCATTACTTAGGTATTTAATTTCTTCTTCTGTAATGAGAGACATCATATCGAAAAACATTATTTGAACATCTTTATCTGTATTTAAAAGATTTTTCCCTTTTATTAAGTAATCTATATACGGATCTTTACCGATAATAATAGAACGGATAACGCGCTTTACGAATTCATATACATCGATAACTGCACCATTTTTAATCATTTCACTAGCATCTTCTAAAGAAGCGGCAATATTTGATAATATATATGCAAAATCTTTATTAACACCTTGGATAACTAAATTATTTTCAATACTACTTCTGTTTATTGGTAAAAAATGAATTATTTCTGTTCTAGAACGAATTGTATCTATTATACTATTAGCATTTCTCGTTGTTAGTATGATGTAGTGATTTGGGAAAGGTTCTTCTATTAGCTTTAGTAAAGCATTGCTTGAGGCTTTATTAAGTTTATTGGCATCCTTAATAACATATATTCTCGCACCTTCTTCAAGTGAAGTCATGGAAAGTTCTTCGATAAGTGAAGTTATTTGATCTTTTTTTATCATATCACTCGTTGATTCAATAACTGTTAGGTTACTATGAGAATCATTTTCAATTCTTTTACATGTTTCACACTCACCACACGCATCATGTTTACATAATAACTTAGCTGCGAAATAATGCCATGCTTCATTAATAGATTTCTCGTCTTCGCCTTCAAAAATATAAGCATGAAATAAGCGTTTATTTTTGATGCTTCGATCTAATAATCTAACGATACTACTTTGACAAATTTTTAATTCATCAAACAAAAAAATCACCTACTTTACACATTTGTTAATATAATCATCAATAACCTTTAAAACTTCCGCCGTAACACTCTCAATCGAACCTTCACCATTTACGACTTTTACACGGTCCTTAAACTTAGGGATTAATTCTAAGTACCCATCATAAACTTGGTGATGGAAAGAGTTGTTTTCCTTTTCCAAGCGATCAAGTTCCTTTTGTTTGGTTTTGCGGCTTAGACCAACTTCCGGTTTCACTAATAGGTAAATTGTTAGATCGGGGAGTAATCCCGATGTCGCAAACATATTCATATGATACACTTCGTCAATTCCAATTCCTCTAGCATATCCTTGGTAGGCAAGGGAACTATCGATATATCTATCACATATGACTATTTTACCTTCTTCCAAAGCGGGAATGATGGTTTCAACTAAATGTTGTCGTCTACTTGCGGCATATAATAACGCTTCAGTTCTGTCATCCATTTTATCATTATTAGGATCAAGAATAATTTCTCTTATTTTTTCAGCTATCGTGCTTCCGCCTGGTTCTCTAGAAAATAACACATCGAGTTTTCTTCTAGCAAATTCAGCTTTGATGCCCTTTATAATTGTTGATTTGCCGCTTCCGTCGTTACCTTCTATTGTTATAAAAATGCCTTTCATGGTCGTACCTCTGATAATTATGTAATTTTGTATATATATAAATTATATCACATCTATATAAAAAAGTTTTAATAAAAGTATTTTTTCTTTTACTAAAACTTTTGTTTTTTTATTCAGTTAGTTTTTATGAATTTCAACTTTGAATTCAGTTGTTCCTACTTTTACCTTAATCTCTTCTTTTCCAAGACTATTTAAATTAGATGTATAAATATCTGCTAACTTCCACTCTGTTAAAGAAGAATCCGCCAAATCGTAAGATACATCTAATCCTTGTAATAATGTTTGTGATACATATTCTCTAGAAACAAGGGTTAGGAATTCAAACCATCTCTTATTCTTGCGCATTTGTTCTGGACATGGTTTAGCATTCGGTGCCATATCGAAATGTTGTTTAATATTTAATGGTGTTAATTTATGTTTGATTAATAAACTTGCTACTAATCTAGCATCATTACGCATTGAAGCATCATATCTACCATCAGCATTTACGCACATTTCAATACCAATGCCACTGGCATTTCCATATCCTGCATATCTTGAACTATCCGATGCATGCCAACAAGCATATTTATCATCAAAACTTTGATATATTTTACCATCATCAACAGTGTAATGCCATGATGCTTCTCTACCACCATTTGTTGTTATATTATATTGTAATTGAGCATGAACTAATGCATCAGTACCAGCTGTAGTTGAACCTGTTTCATGAATAACAACCCAAAGAATATTGTCAGGGTTTTCAAGTTTGTATCCCTCATACATTCTTTCATTTAAAATTTCTTGAGAAATTTCTGGATGTAATCCACCTGTATAATTATATTTAGATGCACTTGGGTTTTCAATTAAGTATGATTTGTCGATAACTGGTGTAGCACCTTTATATAAATTGATGAATTCATCAAAGGCTTCACTCGAGGTAGTTTTGATAAAATCAATAGCGCGTTCTAAATCAGTTATATTTGTATCACGTTTTGCTAGATGAACTTTATATGTACGGATATCACAAACTGATTTAATTGTAATTTCTGCTTTTAGATATATATCTTTTTCTTCTTTTGGCAAACGTATTGTTTCATAATCGTAAACTACTGTAGGATCTTCTGCTATCCAACGAATGCGACAACTAAATTCATCGTGGTCGGTTGGAAGTTTTGAACCTTCAGTTAATTTTACATCCTTCATATATTCATCAAGCCATGCTTCTACAATATCCGCTTTTTCTCTATCATAAATACCAAGAGATTCTATTTCGATATTAAAAACTTTTTCAACGCCAAGTGTTTCAATTTTACAAGTTAAAATTACTATTTCATCGGCACGATGCTCAATATATTTACCTTCATTAGTAATGATATCCGGTCTATTTGATGTATATGTTATTGTTACAGGATCATCAAAATAGGTATATACTAATTTAATATCGCCTCTTGTTGATTTGTTGATTGAACCAATAATATATTCCATAATACCATCCAGGTATTTTTCAAAACTTCTTTCAATTTTAAATTCAAATACTTTTTCTTTTCCTAGTTCGCTACATTTAGCAGTAACCTTAATAGTTACATCGTATGACTCACCAATTAATATTTCATAACCATTATCTTTATCAAAATAACTTGGTCTATTAAAAGTATAAGTGATAGCCTTTCCTTCTATTTCATTAGGAAGTTCTAATTTTTCTCCTACTTTATACGTTGCTTTTAGAGTGATGCAATCCCAGAATGTATCACTAGTTTTAGTCATAAGTTCAGCTTCTACTAAATCACTAATATCTTTTTTACCTTTTACTTTGATTAAATCACCTATTTTTAATTCATCTAAAGTTAAACCATACACGTAAAGAACATCATCGCCATCAGCAATTATTACTGCTCCTGAATCTGTGTCAATAACTGTGACAGTGCCTTCTACGATATAGGTATTTTTTTCATTTTCTTTTTCTAAGAATTCACCTATTGTAACAGTTTCTGTTTTAGGGGTGTCTGTAGGTGTTCCACAGGAAAACATGCAAAACGCCAACAACAATGTAAATAATAAATTTATTGCTTTTTTCATACTATCCTCCGTTTTTCTTCTCTTATATTATAACATTTTTAAAGCACTTTGTAAAGTTAATAAATTTTAACATATTTTATTTAATTTAGTTAAGACTAATAAAGAGGTGAAAATATGGAAGAGAATAAAACCAAAAAAGAAGTTTTAAAAACTTTTTTAGAAAAGAATAAACGACTTAATGATATTAGATTGTCAAAAAAAGATACGGAATTTGCATCTATGGAAAACCAAGTTTCAAGTAAAAAGCTCGTAGATATGGGAAAAGAATTATTAAAAAGACAAACAATAAATGAAAAAAATAAAGATTTATAAAAAATAGTTAATAAAAAAGGTAACAGATTTGTTACCTTTTATTTATAATACACTTTATATAAATATAATCCTGCAGCTGGTGCGACATATGGTGCAGCACTTCTATTGGCTTTATCAATTATATTAATAACTTCCGTTGGCTCAAACTTTCCTTCACCAACTTTTAACATAACCGCAATAATAATTCTTACCATATTATGCATAAAACCATTGCCGATTATCTTAAATGTTAATAAAGTATCCGTTACATCTAAAGTAAATGATTCGATTGTTCTAATGGTATTTTTTATAATATGATTCTTAGAAAAGCTCTTAAAATCATGAGTACCTTCTATATATTTCATCGCTTCTTTAATTTTATCAATATCGATGTGATTATGGAAGTAGTGTCTATAATTCGCATTTAAGGGGCAAAATTCGCCGATATCCACAAGATAATGGTATTCCTTCTTAATTGCACTGACCCTAGAGTGAAAAGTCTCATTTACAACTTCTACATCTTTTACATATATATGAGGGTAGAGTTTTTTATTCGCAATCTTGCGGAAATTCTTGGGGGGAATTTCTTGGATAGAATCAAAGTGAATAACTTGACCAATAGCGTGAACACCTGCATCTGTTCTACCAGCACTCTTTATTACAATAGGGGTTTTAGTAATCTCAGAAAAAACTTTTTCCATCGTTTCTTGGACAGAATTATAACCCTTTTGTCGCTGAAAGCCGTGAAAGAAACTACCATCATATGAAATTATCATCTTATAACGCATTATGCCCCCCTTACCTTTAGAAATATTCTAAATGCAATAATAAGGCTAGTTAAAAGCGTTACTGCTACTAATGATATAATGTCAAATGCCTTTAACTTGTATTCGTTTATGGAAGTTCTCTTAGCACCAGGGATATATCCTCTTACCTCCATAGCGGCAGATAAGTCTTCTGCTCTTTTGAACGATATAACAAACATCGGAACTAGAAGTGAGACTACTTGTCGAATTTTATTTTTAATACTACTTTCTGCAAAGTCAGCTCCTCTTGAAGCTTGGGCTTTCAGGATCTTTTCTGTTTCTAAGAAAAGTGTTGGAATAAATCTTAAAGCAATAGACATCATCATCGCAAAAATACTTGTTTTAATTTTCAAAAATTCAAGTGGTTTTAATAAAAACTCTATCGCGAAATTTAGTTCAGTAGGTTTTGTAGTTAAAGTTAAAAGTGACGATGAAACGATTAATAAGAAAACTCTTATAAGAATAAATAATCCTGTATATAATCCCCCTTTATAAAGAGGTAATCTGTAGTCAATAATGGCTTTATCAATTAATGGATATTTTAATATATATATAGCCAGGGCAATTAACAAAATATTGACAAACCACTTTAACATAAATTTTCTTCTATATATTATTAGGGAATAAACTACATATCCTAATACAATAACCGCTATCGTTCCCACTGAAAAATTAAGAGGTAATTCAGCAACAACTCCGCCTTGCTTATTAAATATTAATTGAAATACAAACGAAAACATTAATAGAAAGCTTACTTGTTTCAAACTATTAAAAAACTTAATAATTGGAACCTTCGCCAAAATAGTAATGACAAATAATAGAACTGCTAAACCAATGAATATATATGAATATTCCATCGGAATAAGAAAAATCACAATCATAAACAACAAAGCAGCTATCATTTTTACCCTTGCATCCATCTTATGAATTATGCTGTTAGTGTTGTAATAAGCGCCAAACGTTACTTTACTCATCATTTTTCACGCTTTCTTTAGCAATTAAACTAAATAGTTCATCTACACTAAGAGGAATTTTATTAAAATTTATTTTTCCATTTTCTTTTAACTTTACAGCAAGTTTTGAAATGTCTGGTAAATCTAAGTGATGTCTATTTAAAACTTTTGAATCATTAAATAATTGAAGCGGTGTACCATCAAATACTATATCTCCTTTATCTAGAACGATTACTCTTTTACCATACGCTGCAACGACATTCATGTTATGCGTAATAATCACGATTGATTTATGCGTTGCTTTTTGAATTTCTACTAAAGTATTCATTAAATCATTTTTACTTACATCGTCTAAACCAACCGTTGGTTCATCTAAAATTAAAATATCGGGATTGCAGGCAATTACTCCAGCTATCGCTACCTTTCGCATTTGTCCGCCACTTAAAGTGAAAGGAGTTCTTTCATACAAATCTTCAGTAACACCGACTTTTTCTAAAGCATCTATCGCTAAGCGTTTTGCTTCATCAGACTTAACTCCATAATTTTTGGGGCCAAACATTACATCTTTAATAACTGTATCTTCAAATAACTGATATTCTGGAAATTGAAACACTAATCCAACGCGTTTTCTAACGCCTCTAAGATTGGTGTTTTTCTTTGGTAAAACCACTTGATCAAACACTTTAATAGTACCTTTCGTTGGAGTGAGAAGGGCATTAGAAAGCTGAGCCAAGGTGCTTTTACCACTTCCTGTTTGACCTAAAATAAAAACAAATTCATCTTCAGCATTAATATTAAGATTGATATCATGTAATACGCACTGTTTGATATCTTTTTTATTAAGATAAGAGAAATCTACATTTTGAAAGCTAAGTCCCATATTTCATCCTCCCATTCTTTTTTATTGGTAATAGTACTCTTTGATAACCGTTTAATTAGTTTTACCGCATCAATCACTTCCAAACCAACTTTTTCTAAAAGATCAGTATTAAGCAAAATTTCTTTAGGAGTACCGCTAGCTACTACGCACCCACCATCCAGTACTAAAACATTATCAGCATAAACTATTTCTTGTAAATTGTGCGTAACAGTGATAATAGTTTTACTGAAATTTTTCTTCAATTCTTTTATTATCTCATTAATTTCTTTTACACCTTCCGGATCAAGCATAGATGTCGCTTCATCCATAATTATCAGGTCGGTTTCAAGAGCTAACACACCAGCGAGTGCTACCCTTTGTTTTTGTCCTCCGGATAACTCCTCGGGACTTTTCTCTAAAAACTCTTCCATCCGAACCATTCTGGCATATTTATTAATTTTTTCTTTCATCAGACTTGTTTCAATACATCTATTTTCAAGTCCAAACGCGATATCATCTTTTACAGTTGATGCGACAAACTGGTTGTCTGGATTTTGAAAAACCATTCCCATTCTAGATAATAAAGCGCTAGATGATTTCTCTGTTAAGAGTGTATCATCGATATATATATTACCACTATCTTGAGTAAGTAGTCCAACAATCAATTTCACAATAGTTGATTTGCCGCTACCATTTTTACCTATAATGGCAGTTAGTTCGCCACTATTAATAGTAAAACTAGCATTTGATAAAACATTAGGGGTTTCTTTATCATATTTGAATGATACATCATCAAAAGTTATTTTCATATCATGCTCCTATAAACCACTTATAATTATATATATTTTATCACTTTTTGAAGGATTTTGCAATAGAAAGAATTAATAAAAGCAGTTAAATAAACATCTATAGTTTACTTAACTGCTTGTTATATTATTTTATCTTATTTCTTGTATCCCCATACTACAGGGCAATTACTAGAATTCCAATTAGAAGCCCAACCATCTGGCTTGGAATTAGCCTCACAGTATATAGTTAGATTACTACATCTATAGAATGCATATCTTCCTATACTTGTGACACTATCTGGAATCTCTATACTTGTTAAACTACTGCAATCATCGAATGCATAACTTCCTATACTTGTGACGCTATCTGGTATTGTTATACTTGTTAGACTATTACAATTATAGAATGTCCCATATCCTATACTTGTGACACTATTTGGGATTTCTATACTTGTTAGACTACTACAGTTTCTGAATGCATCCTCCCCTATACTTGTGACACTATTTGGGATTTCTATACTTGTTAAACTACTACATCCTTCGAATGCATAATTTCCTATACTTGTACCACCCGTTATTATTACTTCTTTTAGACTTATTGGAACATAAGTACTATTATCGGAACAGGAACTGGCTCCAAAAATATATCCAAAATGTGCCTTATCACTTCCATTACCTACAAATGGTAAGGTCATACTTGTAAGACTACTACATCCTCCGAATGCATACCATTCTATACTTCTGACACTATTTGGTATTTCTATACTTGTTAGACTACTGCATCCATAGAATGCAGAACTTCCTATGCTTGTAACACTTGTTATTATTACTTCTTTTAAACTCGTTTGTACATATTTACTATTATCAGAATAAGAACTTGCTCCAAAAATATATCCAAAATGCGTTTGATTACTTCCATTACCCACAAACGGCATGGTTATGCTTGTTAGACTACTGCATCCTTCGAATGTAGAGCTTCCTATACTTGTGACACTATTTGGGATTTCTATACTTGTTAGACTACTACATCCTTCGAATGCAGAGTTTCCTATACTTGTGACACTATTTGAAATTACTACATTTGTAAGACTACTACAATCTTTGAATGCAGAACCTTCTATACTTGTGACACTACTTGGAATTTCTATACTTGTTAAACTAGTACAATATTCGAATGCAGCGCCACCTATACTCGTGACACTATTTGGGATTGTTATATTTGTTAGACTACTACATCCATAGAATGCTCCATATCCTATACTTGTACCTCCTGTTATTATTACTTCTTTTAAGCTTGTTGGAACATTTCCAAAGATATATCCAAAATGTGTTTGATCACTTCCATTACCTACAAATGGTAAGGTTATACTTGTTAGACTACTGCAACCTGAGAATGCAGAGCTTCCTATACTTATGACACTATCTGGGATTTCTATACTTGTTAAACTACTACAACCAGAGAATGCACTTTGTCCTATGCTTGTGACGCTAGTTGGGATTTCTATACTTATTAAATTATTGCAATAACTGAATGCATACTCTCCTATCCTTGTAATAGTGCTAGGTATTATTGTATTCATAAATCCTATAACTAATGTATTAGTAGCAGTTTCTATTATCGCATTACAATTATCTCTAGAATCATATACTTTATTTCCACTATCTACTTTAATACATGTCAAATTATCAGTGCCTGAAAATGCACCTACACAGATACTTGTTACACTACTTGATATTAATATATTTGTTACATTTTTAAAACCAGAGAATTGATAATTACCTATCTCAATAATTGTTTCAGGTATTACTATTTCTGTTACTTCTTGGTATTCATTGTTTTCATTTAACATATATATATGACTTGCATAGTACATTGGATTGGAATATTCATTATTAAATGGTATTTTACACCAATCTTCTATTGTTCCTTTGTAATACACATTTGTTAAGTTGCTACAATTACTAAAAACTGAATCACCAATTTTAGTGAATTCATTTGATATGCTTATCGTATGAAGATTAACGCAGTCTGCAAAGGCTTCGTTTTCGATTGTAATAGTATCAGGTAATGAAATATTTTTAATACTTGAGATTCCACTAAGAAAACTTGATGATAAGTTTTCACAATTTGTTATTGTAACATCTTCAAGTGTAGTTGGGACGATACTATTGGTGCTATCTTCTTCAAAATAGTTACCCAAATAAGAATAACCAACATCAGTTATAGTATAACTAAATTGAGCCTGATCATTTCCGCTTGCACTACTACCATCTTTTGAGTAAGAGAATACTAATTTATCACTTGGGCTAACCAAAATCGTTCTCGTACCAGTACTATTTCCTGATATTCCATCTATAACCGTTGTGCTATTATGTTTTAAGTAGAATTTATCATAGCTAGCTTCTGAACTAACACTATAACTAATATTGATAGTCAAAGCTTGAGTGAAAGTAAATGTAATTGTTGATGTACTATTATTTACACCTTTATTACCGCTTATATATTTATCACCTGATAAACGCCATGGATAACTAGAACTATTAGATATTGTAAACATTTCAGATTTTGATGATTTGCTAGACATATATAATGTTTTAATATTATTCATACCATAGAACACTGCTTTTCCATAAGAAACATTGTTTGAAAGTATTTCAACTTTACTAATCATAGATAAATTTTTAAAAGCATAATCGCCAATTGAAACACAATTTTTACCAAGTTTGATTTCTCCATCTGTTTCGGTATTAATTCTTGTAATGTTAATCGCATCAGAAAAAGCATAGTCACCAATAACTTCGACATTAACAGCCATAACAGTTTCTAGTAAATTACATTTTTCAAATGCATGACTTCCTATATTAATTAGACTATTAGGTAACTCTATATGAGTTACATTATTACAATTATAAAATGCATAATCATCAAGAGTATCTCCAGTTGTAATTATTACTTCTTTTAAACTTGTTGAGACATAACTACTATTATCATAATAACTATTCGCTCCAAAGATATAACCAAAATGTGATTTACCATTTCCATTACCTACAAATGGTAAGGTTATACTTGTTAGACTAGTGCATCCAGAGAATGCATAATCCCCTATACTTGTTACACTATTTGGGATTTCTATACTTGTTAGACTACTGCAATCATAGAATGCATATCTTCCTATACTTGTACCGCCTGTTATTATTACTTCTTTTAAGCTTGTTGGAACATAACTACTATTATCATAATAACTATTCGCTCCAAAGATATATCCTAAATGCGTACGCTCACTTCCATTACCTACAAACGGTAAGGATATACTTGATAGGCTACTGCAATTGTAGAATGCACTTTGTTCTATACTTGTTACGCTAGTTGGGATTGTTATACTAGTTAGACTACTGCAACTATTGAATGCACCTGACCCAATACTTGTGACAGTATTTGGGATTTCTATACTTGTTAAACTACTGCATTCATAGAATGCAGCCATTCCTATACTTGTTACGCTATTTGGAATTTCTATACTAGTTAGACTACTACAATTATAGAATGCATAATTTCTTATACTTGTTACGCTATTTGGAATTTCTATACTAGTTAGACTACTGCAATTATAGAATGCAGAACTTCCTATACTTGTACCACCTGTTATTATTACTTCTTTTAAGTTTGTTGGGACATAACTTCTATTATTAGAATAAGAACTTGCTCCAAAGATATATCCAAAATGTGCCTCATCACTTCCATTACCTATAAATGGCAAGATGATTTTTTCTAATTTTTCACATCCTGTAAATGCTCCTATTTCGATACTATTTACGCTTTTAGGAATTACAATGTTTGTTAGATTTTTACAATTTGCGAATACTTCTTTTTCTATTGTTTTCAAATTACTAGGTATAGTGATACTTTTCAATCCACTACAATATCTAAATGCACCTTCACCTATTTGTTTTATGCTGTTTGGTAGGTTAATAGTTGTGAGGTTATTACATCCATAAAATGCTTTATATCCAATTTTCGTAATATTTTTTGGTAATTCTATTTTGGCGATGTTATTACAATTATAAAATGCAAAACTATTTATTTCAGAACAGTCAGTTATTGTAACTTCTTTTAAAGTACTAGGCACATACACCTCGTTAAACTTGCAGTCTTTACCTCCAAAGATATATGCTAAATAGCCACCATATACTTCTCTCATAGATATTTTGCTTAGAACTTTACAGTCTTTTAAGCCTGTTCCGTAGAATATTTCAGTATTTTTATTGATAGTTATTGTGCTAATATCGTTACTAACTGCTTTTATAAATACGTTATATGGATTTCTAGTGTCTCCTAGATAATATCCTTGATCAAATCGGTTATATATTAGATTATTACAATCATCAAATGCTCCATCTTCTATTTTAGTTATGGTATTTGGTATTGCTAGATGTTCTACATCTTTAAAGTTATCAAAAATACTTGCTGATATTTCATTAACTGTATAACTGTAACCTGCGTAATTAACTATGTTTCTGATTACAACATTACTATCTGTTCCAACATATTTTAAAATTTTCGCTACATGTAAGTAGTTAACTAATACATCTTCTTTTAGTTCATATATGAAGTCACCTATTTTAGCGATTGTTCCTTCATTTTTATATGATACTTTTATATCTTCAGTTATTCCGTCCTTCCATCCAAAGGGAAGATTTGTATAATCGGTAAATATTGTTAATTTCTTACAATTTGTGAAAGCACCATGTCTAATTATTTGAACAGTCTTTGTAAGAATAGCATTATCTAAATTAATGCATCCATAGAAAGCTTCATCTTCTATCGTTTCAACATTTAAAGAATTAAAAGATGTTATCTTTTCACAACCTGCAAAAGCAAGTTTTCCTATTATTTTAGTTGTTGGCAATAATTCTTTCGATTCATTACAAGCTAGTATACATATATTATAATTAGTTGAATCATCTATAGATTGTAATAAATAATTATTTTCGGAAAAATAATAAGCGTTATTTTTATCAACTGTAATTACTTTTAAATTATTTTTAGACTTTAACAATTTATCAGTTCTTTTTCCTAATGTGATACTGCTAATGTTAAAAGGTATATATAGTGTATCACTTGTGAATTCATTAATAACAATACTGTAATTACCATCATTATCCCTTGATATTAAATCATAGTTGCATCCTTTAACAGCTAATTTTAAATTTATATTAATGGTAAAGAGAATGCTTACAAAAAGTGTAAATATAAGAAGAATACTAGTTATAATGGTAAATATTAATTTTAATGGTTTATTCATTTTCTTTACCCTCCTCAATTTCAATTAATTCTTCATCGGTATTTTTAGTAATGACAAAAACATATGCCATAAGTATAGCTAAATCACTAATGAGGATTACAGCTAAATCTAACACCATAAATACAATTGTTAATTTCGCTATAAGAGTAAAAATGAGATGTTTCAATGAAAAATATTTAGTTCTTTTGATTACAAATAGTATTAAATATACAATCATAATAGGTACTATCCATAATACTGTGCTGAATATCACATACATATCTTTATTTATAATAGCTAAGGCCGTAATGCCAAGTGCTGCAGCCAGAAAAATAGCGGCCATTATAGTTAGTAGAATATCTCGCTTGCCATTATTTTTCTTACTAAAATTAGTAAATAAATATAAACTTGTAATAACATATACAGCAGAAGCGTTTAAGATAAAGATTGGGAATATATAATATCCTTTGATATTTAATGAAAAAATGTTTACTCTTATAATATCAAGACTATAAAGAACATATACAGCAGAAGATATTAGGAGTGAAGCAATTAGTAAAATTACTGGTAAAGTGTTATTTACTTTAGAAGGCTTATATATAAGGTCAAGAATGTTTTTATTAGTCTTTATTATAACATTTTTTAAGTTTCTAGCTAATCTACTTCTATATATAATAATACATACTATAGATGCAATATATAATAATGCAGCTATAAAAGTAACTAGAAATGTTACTTTTTGAACGATTGCATAAACAGAAAAAATGCGATAAGAGCCATTAGATAATAAACGCGCTAAAATATCAAATAATATATTAATACCATTTACTATGAATATTAATCCCAGAGCAATGGTTATTAATATATATATAACTAATTTTAGTTTTGGCGTTTCTTCTTTAAATTTCTTTATTTTAACAAAATAAAAAATCACGAATGTAAGAGCGAGTAATAAAGCTACTTGGTTGTTTAATTGCCAAAGTATACTTAAAAAGACGTTAGTATAAAGAATTGGCAAAAGTGTCTCTAAAAAACCAAAAAGAAGTAGAATCATACTAGCGATGATTAGAAAGATACTTTTATTGTCTTTTATTTTTTTATTACTATAATACTCTTGTAGTAGTAATGTACTGACTAAAAGAATTAAAATATAAAATGTTAACATGATGAGCACCTCTTTATCTTAGTTTCTTTCCGCATTTATTGCAGTAGCAGAATTCATCTTTTATTTTTGTTCCACATTTAGGACAAAAATTCATCTTCAGTGCGACTAACTTTTTACCACACTTCTTACAATAAACACTATTACTTAGATTATGTTCACCACATGAACATATTATCTCAGGCGCAATTTCTTCTTTAATATCAGTTAATTTACTATATTTTATTAAAGTTATAATAGCTAATACTATGAATGAAAGGGCACTTGCCCCTACAATAACTAGTTTTATAATTCCAAAAACTAACATAAATGTTGATAAATTGATTCTAAAGATAGCCACTCCGCTAATCAAAAATTGTTGCACTAATGATACTACTATATTTGATAGCGATATTAGTGAAGGAATAAGCAAAGCATTGTGCCAAAACGGCTTTGTTTTTTTACTCCCCTTTGTACAATATAACACTATCAAGGCTATGATTGCAGTAACAATAAAAAAGGCCATAACTATATTTACATATCCAGAAAATGTAATGGCCTTTACATAATTTTCCATGTTGTCCTCCTTGTATTGTAATAATTTAGATTATCTATATTAGTATTATATCACATAAGTACTTTCTTTGTTAATATATAGAAAGAAAAAAAGCTCTCTAACGCTAGAGAGCTTATTTTATACAAAATGTTTTGATTATCTTTTATTAGATAAATTCAATGATAGCCATTTGAGTAGCATCCCCACGACGAACAGTAGTTTTTAATACTCTTGTATATCCACCATTACGATCTTTATATTTAGGGGCAATTTCATCAAATAGTTTTTGAATTGCGAATTGGCCATCTTCGGCTTTTTCAAAACGAACCATTTCAGCGGCAAGTCTACGAGCATGTAAATCACCTTTTTTACCTAGTGTAACCATGCGATCTGCTAAACGTTTTAGTTCTTTTGCTTTTGCTTCAGTAGTTTCAATTCGACCATTAATAATTAAATCAGTGATTAAATCGCGAAGTAATGCTTTTCTTTGCCAGCTTTTACGACTTAATGTACGATAGCCCATTGACATATATTAATAATCTCCTTTTCTAATAGTTATTCGAGATTGTCGTTATCTTCTAAAACGACTTCTTCTTCTCTTTCTTCTAGTTCTTCATCTTCATCATCACCGAAGATTGACATTCCTTCACTTGGTTTTAAACTTAAGCCATTAGCACGAAGTTTTTCAATTACTTCTTTTAGACTCTTACGACCTAAGTTACGTACTTTCATCATTTCTTCTTCAGTTTTTTGTGTTAATTCACCAACTGTATTAATGTTAGCACGTTTCAAGCAATTATAAGAACGTACAGATAAATCTAAATCTTCAATCTTCATATCAAGTTTCTTATTTTGAACAGGGGCAACTGTTTGTTTAATAAATTCACGTTCTTTAATGAATTCATTTAAGTTTTCAATTACCTTGAAATGTTCAATTAAAAATTTTGAAGCTAAAGACAAAGCGGTTGTAGGTTCAACACTACCATTTGTCCAGATTTCAAATGTTAATAAATCACAGTTGAAATTATCCTCATAACGTGTTTTTTCAACGGTATAACGACATTTAACAACAGGAGTAAAGATTGAATCAATTGGTAACAAACCGATGATGCGGTTGTTATTTTCTTTGCAGTAACGTTTATTTTCATCAGCATTAACGTATCCTACACCCGTACGAATGCGAATTGTCATTCTAATTTTACTCTTTGGTGATAAAGTACATATTAATTGATTAGGATTAATAACCTTTACTTGTGGGAAACTTTGTTCTCCATATGGAAGTATTTGGGCAAAATTCAAATTAATATCAGCAGCAGTAACTTCAACTTCTTGATCAGTGTCATTAACTTTTTCTAAGAAACTTTCATATACTGTGTTTTCATCGCCAAATAAACCTTGTTCATTTTCATCATGATTAATTGTGAAAATAACATTTTTCATATTTAGAATGATTTCTGTAACATCTTCGATTACACCAGGCACAGTTGCAAATTCATGTGCTACACCATCAATTGATATAGCTACAGCTGCAGAGCCTGGTAAAGATGATAATAAAACTCTTCTTAGTGAATTCCCAATTGTTTGACCATAGCCACGTTCAAGTGGGGAAATTCTTATTTTAAGATAATTTTTATCGCTTGCAAATTCATCATCGATGTCCATATTTGGTTTGATAAATTCAACTTTTCTCATTTATATCCTCCTTGAGATAAAATATGGTTTTTTTATAATAATGTTTTGTTTATATTATTTATTAGCCACGAGGTCTCTTTGGAGGACGGCATCCGTTATGTGGAACAGGAGTAACATCTTGAATAGATGTAATATTTAAACCTGCAACTTGTAAAGAACGGATAGCAGCTTCACGACCAGGACCTGGTCCCTTTACTGTTACTTCAACTTTTTGCATTCCATTGTCCATTGCGGCTTTAGCACATGCTTCTGAAGCCATTTGAGCTGCGAATGGAGTAGATTTTTTACTACCTTTAAATCCTACTGCACCAGCGCTGCTCCATGCAACTACATTACCAACAGGGTCAGTAATTGTAATAATTGTATTATTGAATGTTGAATGAATATGAGCCACACCAAGTGGTATATTCTTTTTAATACGACGTTTGCGAACTACTTTCTTAGCCATGTCCTACGCCTCCTTATTTCTTCTTATTAGCTACAGTCTTAGCTGGGCCTTTACGTGTGCGGGCATTTGTTCTTGTTCTTTGTCCACGAACAGGTAAGCCACGACGATGACGTAAACCACGATATGAACCTATTTCCATTAAACGTTTAATGTTCATAGCAGTTTCACGACGTAAGTCACCTTCAACTTGATGTTTAGCTACTTCTTGTCTTATTAGTGTTAATTCAGCTTCAGTTAAATCTTTTACTCTTTTATTTTCATCGATACCTGCAGCTTTTAGTATTTCTTGTGATGTTGGTTTTCCAATACCATAAACGTAAGTTAGAGATATTACCACGCGTTTATCACGAGGGATATCTACACCAGATATACGTGCCATAATTTTTTACACCTCTCTTAGCCTTGTCTTTGTTTGTGTTTTGGATATGCAGAGCAAATTACCATAACACGCCCTTTTCTTTTAATAACTTTACATTTATCACAAATGGGTTTTACCGATGGTCTAACCTTCATTTTGAACCTCCTATTTTATTCGTTATTAATAAATTTTTATAATGTTTTACTTATGACGATAAGTAATGCGTCCACGTGTTATATCGTATGGTGATATTTCAACAGTAACTCTATCACCTGGTAAAATGCGGATTGTGTGCATGCGGATTTTACCAGAAACGTGGGCTGTAATTAAGTGACCATTTTGGAGTTTTACTTTAAAAACGGTATTAGGTAACACTTCTTCTACTGTTCCTTCAACTTCAAAAACATCATCTTTAGACATCTATTTCTTCTCCTTTAATTTTTGTTAATATCTCATAACCATCATCAGTTATTACGATTGAATGTTCATGATGAGAACTTGCTTTACCATCTTTAGTAACAGCAGTCCAACCATCTTTTAATACTTTTACCTTGTCGGTACCTAAAGTAATCATTGGCTCTATAGCTAATGTCATACCTTTACGTAATACTACACCATGACCAGCTTCACCATAATTTGGAATTGCTGGATCTTCATGAAGGAAATGACCTACGCCATGACCAGTATAATCTTTTACAACACCATAACCATATTGTTTTGCATATTCTTCAATCGCATGAGAAATATCTGATAAATGATTATTGGGACGAGCAAATTTAAGTCCTGCAAGAAGAGACATTTTAGTTACTTCAACTAGTTGTTTTTTCTCTTCTGATACGTGTCCTACTAAATATGTTTTTGCACAATCTCCGTGATATCCTTTATAACAAGCTCCAATATCAACGGAAACAATATCACCATCTTTTAATAAAGTATGTTTTTTTGGAATACCATGAACAACTACTTCATTAATTGAAGCGCAAATAGATGCAGGATAGCCATTGTAATTTAGAAAAGATGGAGTAGCTCCATGTTTTGTAATTACATCATATGCTATTTTATCTAATTCATATGTTGATATACCAACACGAATATTTTCTTCAACAGCTTTATGAGCAAGAGCAACAATGTTGCCAGCTTCACGCATTAATTCTAATTCTCTTGGGGATTTAAGGGTAATCATCTTTTATCTAAAGCCTCCAAAATTCTACGTGTTACTTCTTTAGCCTCGCCCTCTCCGTTCACGTTCAATAAATTATTTTGTTTATTATAATACTCAATAAGTGGTTTTGTTTGCGTATTATAAACTTCTAAACGACTTTTAATTGTCTCTTCATTATCATCTTTACGTTGATATAATTCTACATCGCAATTATCGCAATGGCCATCTTTTTTTGGCTTTAATGTCAATAGATTATAAGATCTACCACATGAAGGACATATGCGACGATTGACGATTCTATTAATTATTACATTATCATCAACATCAAGATTAATAACTACATCAAGCTCTTTAGCCATTTCTTTGAGAGTTTTATCAAGCGCAATCGCTTGATTAATGTTGCGTGGATAACCATCTAAAAGGAAACCATTAACACAATCATCTTCCTTTAAACGTTCTGCAACAATACTATTAGTAATTTCATCAGGTACTAAATGACCTTTATCAATGTAACTTTTTGCAATTAAACCCATAGGGGTTTCTTTGCGCATAGCATCTCTGAAAATGTCTCCCGTAGAGATGTGGGGAATGCCATAATGGTCAACAATACCATCGGCATATGTCCCCTTTCCAGCTCCCGGAGCACCCATAATTATGCAGTGCATTATATCACCTTTCTATAGTAAACCTTTGTATTCTTGAGGTTCATTTTGAGTCTTTATTTGTTTTGCAGTTTCAATAGCAACACCTACAACGATCATTAAACTTGTTCCACCGATTGTAACACTCGTTGAAGTGATACCAAATATAGATGTAACAATCATTGGTAATGAGGCAAGAATTGCTAAGTAAGTTGCGCCTAATAAAGTTACTTTAAATAAAACTTTTGAAAGATAAACTGCAGTATCTTCACCTGGTTTAACACCTGGAATATATGAGTTTTGTTTCTTTAAATTTTCTGCTACTTTATCTGGATTAATTTGTAAGAATGAGTAGAAGAATGAGAATATAAAGATTAAAATAATATATAAAGCGAATCCGATAGGTTCTTTATAACTAAAGATTCTTTCCCACCAAGCACTTGGATCCTTTGTAAAATTAACAATTGTTAGAGGGATACTTAATAATGTTGATGCAAAGATTACTGGTATTACTGATGCCGAATTAATTTTAATTGGGAAATCAGAATTTTGTTTACCACGAATAGCAGCAGCGCTTGGACGATTAGCAAATTGAATTGGAATCTTTCTTTGTAATCCTTCCATAAATACAACTGCAAATATAATTAATATGAATAATGCTATTACGATAATAAATTTTACAGTATTACCTAAAGTAGCTTCAGCATTAACGAAATATTCTTTATATAAATCAACAAACATTTGTGGGAATGATGCAATGATACCACCAGCGATAAGCATTGAAGATCCATTACCTACACCATGCATTGTGATTTGGTCAGCAAGCCAAATTGTAAATGCTGATCCAGCAGTCATTACGATTGCCATATAAACATATGCAAATGCATTTAAGTTACCTAAAGTTTCATCAAAATATAAGTTGCTGTAGTTATTTTTTATACCTATAATAAGTGCTAATGATTGAACAAAGGCAAGCAATAAAGCAATGTATCTAGTCCATTGATTTAGTTTTGCTCTTCCTGTTTCACCTTCATCAGCCCATTCTTTAAATTGAGGAATGATGTCCATTTGTAACAATTGGACAACAATTGAAGAAGTGATGTATGGGCTAATACCTAATGCAAGAATTGAAAATTGTGATAAAGCTCCACCAGTAAATATATCTAAGAAACCAAACATACCTTGATTAGCGGTACTAGATGAGCCATCATAATTAAGGCTAAATAGAGGAACTTTTATCTTTGTTCCAAAACGCCAGATTAGTAAACCTAACGCTGTGAATAAAATCATAAGTATTAACTTTTTGTTCTTAGAAAAGAATTTCTTCATATTAAAGCACCTCGATTGTTCCACCAGCTGCGCTGATTTTTTCACTCGCTGTTTTAGAGAATTTCTTTGCTTTAACAGTTAAAGCAACTTTTAATTCTCCATTGCCTAATACTTTCACTCCCTTGAATTCTTTTTTAATTAAGCCTTGGGCTTTTAATAATTCAACATCTACGACTGTATTTGCTTCAAAGCAGTTTAAGTCTTCAACGTTTACACAAGCATAATCGATACGATTGATGTTTGTGAAACCACGTTTAGGTAAACGTTTAAATAATGGTGTTTGTCCACCTTCGAATGCAGGGCGAACACCGCCACCGCTACGAGAATTTTGACCTTTAGATCCACGTGTTGAAGTTTTACCCATACCACTACCACTACCGCGTCCTACGCGTTTTTTGTAGTGTCTAGCACCTTCAACGGGTTTTAGTTCATAAAGTTTCATTGTGACCTCCTAAGCTTCTTCAACACTTACTAAGTGTGCTACAGTTTTAACCATACCGCGAATTGGTTCATTATCAGGTTTGATAACTTCCTTTTGCATTTTAGTTAAACCTAATGCTTTTAAAGTGTCTCTTTGATTTTTAGCATAAGTTATAGGGCTTTTAACTAACTTAATTTTTAGCATTTTTGCTTCTTGTTTTTTAGCTCTTGGCATAGTCTATTACCCCTTTATCTCTGATACTTCTTTACCACGAAGTGCAGCTACTTGTTCAGCTGTACGTAAACTCTTGAGCCCTTCAAAAGTTGCACGAACAATATTTATTGGAGTTGCTGAACCTTGTGATTTTGAGAATATATCTTGAATACCAGCTAATTCTACAACGTTACGAACCGGACCACCAGCGATGATACCAGTACCAGCAGGTGCAGGTTTTAAGAATACTTGACCAGCACCAGCAACACCAGTAACGATGTGTGGAATAGTTGTGTTAACAATTGGAACAGTTATTAAATTCTTTTTAGCATCTTCAACTGCTTTTTTGATTGCTTCTGGAACTTCTTGAGCTTTACCAGTGCCGAATCCTACGCGACCTTTATAATCGCCTACTACTACTAATGCTGCAAAGCGGAAACGACGTCCACCTTTAACAACTTTAGTAACACGGTTGATAACCACGACGCGCTCATCAAATTCTTTTTCTTCAACTTCTTTGATTGGTTTTTCTTTACGCATAAGTGGCACCTCCTTAGAATTTTAATCCTGCTTCACGAGCAGCGTCTGCTAATGCTTTAACACGTCCGTGATATAGATATCCACCACGGTCGAATACAACCGTTGTAATACCTTTTTCAAGAGCACGTTTTGCTATAGCAGCACCAACTAGTTTAGCGGCTTCAATATTTGATCCAACAGCAACTTTGTTGCCATGTTCAATTGTTGATGCAGAAACCAATGTTACTTGTTTTTCATCATCAATAATTTGAGCAGAAATGTTTTTATTAGAACGATACACAGCAAGTCTTGGTTTTTCAGATGTACCTGAAAGATGAACTCTTAGGCGACCATGTCTTTTTTGACGTGCAGCGTCTTTTGACTTTTTATTAATCATATTTTCATCGTTCTCCTTTCCTACTTAGCTTTCTTTCCTTCTTTGCGACGTACATATTCGCCACGATAACGGATACCTTTACCTTTATAAGGTTCAGGTTTACGAATGATACGAACGTCAGCCGCAAATTGACCAACTAATTGTTTGTCACAACCTAAGATGTGAATTTCTGTTGGTGAAGTTACTTGAACAGTTAATCCTTCAGGAATTGGCATTTCAACTGGATGAGAATAACCAGCATTAACAACTAAAGTTTTACCTTGTAATTGAGCACGATAACCTGTTCCTTGGATTTCTAATACTTTTTCAAATCCTGCATGTACACCTTGAACCATATTATTGATAACAGCTCTTGTTGTTCCATGTAGGGCGCGATGATTTTTATCATCAGATGGACGAGTAATTGTTACAACGTTATTTTCTACAGTGACTTTAATGTCTGGGTTAAATGTATATGCTAAAGTACCTTTAGGGCCTTTTACAGTTACATTTGTTCCTTCAACATTAATAGTTACACCTTCTGGTAAATTAATGTGTTTATTTCCTATACGTGACATAATAACACCTCTACCATACGAATGCTATGATCTCGCCACCAAGATTTTTCTTACGAGCTTCACGATCACTCATGACGCCTCCTGGAGTAGATACGATAGCAACACCTAAGCCATTAAGAACCTTAGGTAGTTCTTCTTTTTTAGCGTAAACTCTAAGACCTGGCTTAGAAATACGTTTAATTCCTTTAATTACTCTTTCTTTTTCAACATATTTAAGGGTAACAGTGATTACACCTTGTTTGTTGTCTTCTTTCTTTTCATAATCGCTAATATAGCCTTCTTCTTTTAATACACGAAGAACTTCTAATTTTAAACGTGATGCTGGAACATCCACAGTTGGGTGTTTCATTTGGTTAGCATTACGAATTCTAGTAAGCATATCAGCAATTGGATCAGTCATTGCCATAAATGTGACCTCCTTCTACCAACTCGACTTAGTGATACCTGGGATTTGCCCCTTGTATGCTAGTTCTCTAAAGCAAACTCTGCAAAGTTTGAATTTACGATAAACTGCATGAGGTCTTCCACAACGTTCACAGCGAGTGTATTCTCTAACAGGAAACTTATTGTTCTTGCGAGCGCATTTAACTTTTAATGATGTTTTAGCCATAATTATTTACCTTCCTTTCTAAAAGGCATACCAAGCAAGCTTAGTAAAGCACGGCCTTCTTCATCAGTTTTTGCTGTGGTAACAATGACAATGTCCATACCACGAATTTTTAATACTTTATCATAATTAATTTCAGGGAAAATTAATTGTTCTTTAATACCAATTGTGTAATTTCCTCTTCCATCAAATGAATTAGGATTTACACCTCTAAAGTCTCTAACGCGAGGTAATGCGATTGAAACTAGTTTATCATAGAATTCATACATTCTTTCGCCTCTTAGAGTAACTTTAGCACCAATTTGCATTCCTTCACGAAGTTTGAATACAGCGATTGATTTTCTTGCTTTTGTAATTAATGGTTTTTGACCAGTAATAGTAGCTAAATCTTCAACAGCAGCATCTAAAACTTTTGAATTAGTGATAGAATCACCGATACCCATATTAACAACGATCTTGTCAATCTTAGGTACTTGCATAACAGTTGTGTAACCGAATTTTTCAGTTAATTTTGCAACAACTTCTTCTTTATAAGCTTGTAATACACGATTCATCAGTTACACCTCCTATTTATCAATTCTTGTACCAGATAATACTGCTACACGATATTTAATTTTTTTGCCTTTAGCATTTAATTTGAAATTGCCATCAGCGTCTTTTTCAAATTCATAACGAATTCTTGTTGGTTGTTTTTTAACAGGGTCTAAATAAGCTACATTTGAAACATGGATAGGAGCTTCTTTCTTTTCGATTGCACCGTTAGGACGGGCATTAGAAGGACGATAGTGTTTAGTAGCAATATTGATACCTTTAACAACAACTTTGTCTAAATGTGGGTAAACAGCTAGCACTTCACCAGTTTTATAATTACCGCGAGTAGCCTTGTCTTTACCAGTTGTAACACATACGACATCACCTTTTTTAATCTTCATAGTGAACCTCCTATAATACTTCTGGAGCTAGAGATACAATTTTCATGAAATCTTTATCACGTAATTCTCTTGCTACAGGGCCAAAAATACGAGTTCCACGTGGAGTCTTATCTTCACGAATAATAACAGCAGCGTTATCATCAAATTTAATATAAGATCCATCGCTTCTTCTTAAACCGTGTTTTGTACGAACGATGACTGCTTTTACAACATCACCTTTTTTAACTTGACCGCTTGTTGTTGCACTCTTAACTGTACATACAACAATGTCACCAATATTTGCAGTTACATGTCTTGAACCGCCTAAGATTTTTATAATTAGAAGTTCTTTGGCGCCAGAATTATCTGCAACATTTACTCTTGTTTCTTGTTGAACCATAATTTACCTCCTAATTATATAATTACTGCTTCTTGAACTACTTTTACTAAGCGGCAGTGTTTTGTTTTAGATAGTGGACGAGTTTCCATAATTTCAACGATATCGCCTACTTTAGCAATGTTTTGTTCATCATGTGCAGTATATTTCTTTGAATATTGTACCCTTTTACTATATAGTGGGTGTCTACGATGAGTTTCAACTTTTACGGTAATAGTCTTATCATTTTTGGCTGATACAACAACGCCGATATATGATTTACGAGTATTTCTTTCCATGTTGATTCCTCCTATTTAGCATTAGCACGTTCAGTTAATACTGTATAAGCACGTGCAATGTCTTTCTTAACTTTACGTAATTGAGCAGTGTTTTCTAATTTTCCAACAGCAGCTTGGAAGCGTAAATTAAATAATTCTTGTTTTAAATCATTAATTTTCTTTTCGATATCAGCAGTTTCTAATTCTCTAATTTTATTAACATTAGATAATTTTACAGCTTGTTTCTTTTCTTTCTTAGCAGCCATTTTTATTCACCACTTTCTCTTGCGACAAATTTAGTTTTTACAGGTAATTTATGAGAAGCAAGTCTGAATGCTTCGCGAGCAACTTCTTCAGAAACACCGCCAACTTCAAACATAATTGTACCATTTTTAACTACTGCTACATATCCGTCAGGAGCACCTTTACCAGAACCCATACGAACTTCAAGAGGTTTCTTTGTTCTAACGATATGAGGGAATATTTTAATCCAAACTTGACCATCACGTTTCATGTAACGAGTCATAGCGATACGAGCAGCTTCGATTTGGCGATCTGTAATCCATGCACCTTCAAGTGATTGTAAACCAAATTCACCAAAAGTTACATATTTACCGCCTTTTGCTTTGCCTTCATAACTTACACGATGAGGGCGACGATATTTAGTTCTTTTAGGCATTAACATAACTATCGTTCCTCCTTCTTAGCAACATTTTGTTTAGCTGTTAATACTTCACCTTTATTGATCCATACTTTAACACCTAATTTACCATACGTTGTTGCAGCTTCAGCAGTTGCATAATCGATGTTAGCGCGAAGTGTGTGTAGTGGAACACTACCTTCAATATAACCTTCGCTACGTGCAATTTCAGCACCGCCAAGACGACCACTGATTGCAGTTTTGATACCTTTAGCACCAGCTTTTAATGCTCTTTGAATAGCCATTTTTTGAACACGGCGGAAAGACGCACGATTTTCAAGATCTTCAGCCATTTTGCGAGCGATTAATGTTGCATCAACATCAGGATTTTTAATTTCTACAACAGTTAAGAAAACATTTTTACCTGTTAATTTTTCAAGATATTTAACAGCTTCATTTTTCTTAGAACCTTCTTTACCAATTACAGCACCTGGTTTAGCAGTATGTAATGCTACGATAATGCGTTTACCAGTACGTTTGATTTCAACGTGTGCAACATATGCACTCTTATAGAAATCATTTAAATAAGCACGAATTTTTAAGTCTTCATGTAATAAGTCTGCTACCTTAGTTTTAGGAGCATACCATTTTGCATCCCAATCACGGATAACACCTATACGAAGACCGACTGGACTAACCTTTTGACCCATATATGAAGACCTCCTTACTTAGCAACTTCTGCCACTACTACTGTAATGTGGCTAGTTCTTTTCAAAATTCTATTTCCGCTACCTTTTGCACGAGCGCGGAATCTCTTTAACATTTGTCCAGGATTAACATAAATTTCTTTTACAAATAAATTTTCTGCATCTAATCCTAAATTGTTAACAGCGTTAGCAATTGCTGAATTTAAGCATTTGCTGATTGGTTCTTTAACTGTACTTTCTACATTGTTAACGATAGCGATTGCTTCGCCAACTTTTTTGCCACGCATTAAATCGACAACAAGTCTAGCTTTTCTTGGTGACATTCTAACAGATCTATAGATTGCTTTTGCTTCCATAATTTCCACCTACTTTTTAACTACTTTCTTGTCTTTTCCGTGACCGCGATAGGTTCTAGTTGGTGCGAACTCACCAAATTTATGACCTACCATATCCTCTGTTACATATACTGGTAAATGTTCTTTACCATTATGAACAGCTACTGTATGACCAACGAAATCTGGATAGATTGTTGATCTTCTTGACCATGTTTGGATAACTTTCTTTTGATTAGCATCATTTAATTTTTGAACTTTATTTAAAAGATGACCATCAATAAAAGGACCTTTTTTAAGTGAACGTGCCATATTATGAGTTCCTCCCTTCTAACCATTTCTACGACGAACGATAAGATCATTCGATTTATTCTTTGTTTTTCTTGTTTTCTTACCAAGGGCAACTTTACCCCAAGGAGTCATTGGAGCTTTACGTCCAATTGGTTGACGTCCTTCACCACCACCATGAGGGTGATCATTAGGGTTCATAACTGAACCACGTACAGTTGGGCGGATACCCATATGACGAGTACGTCCAGCTTTACCGATATTAACTAGTTCATAGTCTAAGTTACCTACTGTACCAATTGTTGCACGGCAAACACCTAATACACGACGAACTTCGCCACTTGCAAGTCTAATTAAAACATATTTTTCTTCACGACCAAGAATTTGTGCAGATGCACCAGCAGAACGAACTAATTGTGCACCATGTCCTGGATGAAGTTCAATGTTGTGAACTGTTGTACCAACAGGGATATTGCAGATTTGTAGTGAGTTACCAATACGAATATCTACGTTATCGCCAGAAACAACTGTCATACCAACTTTTAAATCTTTTGGAGCAATAATATAACGTTTTTCACCATCAACGTAAGTGATTAATGCGATATTAGCGCTACGATTTGGATCATATTCTATTGTAGAAACTTTACCAACGATACCATCTTTATCACGTTTGAAATCGATGATACGATATTTACGTTTTTCACCGCCGCCTTTATGACGTACTGTGATTTTACCGCTAGCATTACGTCCAGCGTGATTTGAAAGTTTAATTAATAAACTCTTTTCAGGAGTATCAGTAGTAATTTCTTCATAAGTCAAAACTGACATGTTACGACGACCATTGGTAGTCGCTTTATATTTTTTTATAGGCATTATCTTTGACCTCCCAAACTAAATTTCAAATGAATCGATGGTTTGACCAGCTGCAAGACGAACAATTGCTTTCTTATATCCTGGTTTGAACCCTTCGAATCTTTGCATTCTTTTTGCTTTGCGAGAAACATTAACAGTTCTAACTGCTACAACTTTTACATTGAAGATTGTTTCAATCGCTTTTTTAATTTCAACTTTATTAGCACTAGGATCTACTTCGAAAGTATATTGTAGATTTTCTGCTAATTTGCTAGATTTTTCTGTGATAATAGGTTTTCTAATAACATCATAAACTGATTTCATTATTTAAGAACCTCCTCATAATATTTAACTGCTGCTTCAGTAATAACTACGCAATCAGCATTTTTCATTTGATAAACTGATACGCGTCTTACGTCAGAAACGCATGCATATGGAACATTTCTACCAGCAAGTTCAACATTAGGATTGCTGCCATCAACGATAACTAATACTTTTCCAAATGAATTAACATCATCTAATACTTTAACAAATCCTTTTGTTTTGAAGTTTTCAAGATTTAAATCATTTAATACGATAAATGCTTCTTCTTGAACTTTTTCACTTAAAGAACATTTCATTGCAAGACGAACAACTTTTTTGTTAATTTTGATTGCATGTGAACGAGGTGTAGGTGCGAAAATTACGCCACCGCCACGCCATTGTGCAGCACGGATTGAACCTTGACGAGCACGGCCAGTACCTTTTTGACGCCATGGTTTTCTTCCACCGCCACTAACTTCTGAACGACCTTTTGCTTTTTGTGTACCTTGACGCATTGCAGCACGTTCAGCGATGATTGTATCAAAAATAGCTTGTTGGTGTTGTTCATGAGCGAAAATATCTTCGCTTAATTGTAATTGACCAACTTCTTTACCTTCTTGGTTTAATAACACAACGTTTGGCATGTTTATCTCCTTCCTATGCTAGACTTTCAGGGTTAAGTTTTGCATTCTTAGCTTTAACTGCATTTGTAATGATTACAAATGAATTTTTAGCTCCAGGAACATTACCCTTGATAAGTACTACATTATTTGTTTCATCGTATTTAACGAATTCAAGATTTTGAACAGTCTTGCGAACACCACCCATACGACCTGGCATTTTCTTTCCTGGTTTAATACGAGCCGGTTGAATACAACCCATTGAACCGATTCCGCGATGGAAACCTGATCCGTGTCCCATAGGTCCTCTTCCAAAATTGTGGCGTTTAATAACACCTTGGTAACCTTTACCTTTTGATGTACCAGTTACATCTACTAATTCACCTACTGTGAAAATATTTCCTTTAACCTCTTGTCCAACTTCAAACGCTAGCATCTCTTCCCCAGCGATTTCTTTAACGAAGCGCTTAGGGGCTGTGTTGGCTTTAGCAGCATGTCCTGTTTCAGGTTTGTTAGCTAATTTTTCACGTTTATCAGCATAACCTAATTGAACAGCATTGTAACCATCAGTTTCAACAACCTTTTTTTGTAATACAACGTTTGGAGTAACTTCTACAACTGTAACAGGGATTAAAGTGCCTGCTTCAGAAAAAATTTGTGTCATTCCAATTTTCTTACCTAAGATTCCTTTGGCCATGAGTTTACACCTCCATTTAAATTCTCATTATTTTAGAACGATTTCTACACCAGATGGAAGTTCTAAGTGAACTAAAGCATCCATTGTTTTTGGCGTAATATTCAAGATATCAATCAAACGTTTATGAGTACGACGTTCGAATTGTTCACGACTATCTTTATCTTTGTGTGGTGAACGGATAACTGTGAATACTTCTTTTTCTGTTGGTAGCGGAATAGGACCTGATACTTTTGAACCAGTTCTCTTTACCGTTTCAACAATTTTTTTTGCAGATTCATCAAGTAATCTGTGATCATAAGATATTAATCTTATTCTTAATTTTTTTTCTTTTGCCATGTTAGCCTCCTATTTTAAACTTTATTGTTAAAGCTTGTCGGCTCAATGCGAATTACCTGATATGCACACACGGCAACGCTCCCGTGCGTATCAGCAACCTCGCAAATCTCTGCCTACCTTTAAGCCCGTAGTATTATACTCTTTTTTAATGTTTTCAGCAAAAGAAATGCTTTTCTTTTTCATTATTTTTTTAATAGTTGCGCCTTTACCACTGTGCACTTGTTTTTTTGTTAAGGGATTTTTTCACATTAACAAAATGTAAAAAAAATAAGGTGCTAGAATTAGCACCTTATAAAATGGAAAGTTTTAAAATAATTTGCGTTCACATGTTTCAAATTATTTTAGAAGGAAAATTTGGAGAAGAAAAATTTATTTACACTAAGATTATAACAATTCATTATGTTTTTTCTATGATAGAAATCTGAATTTAATCTGATATTACTTAGTTGTACTAGCGTCTTTTGATATAAAACTTATTTCTTCGAACGCTTTCCCCATTTTACCAATCTTATAATCTATTATTGCTTGTCGCATTATTTTGCGTTTTTCTCTTGACATTTTATCAGCTAGTATCATTTCCTTCTTTTCACCACGATACAATTTCTTATCTTTTTTTACATAACTAGTTTGGGTTTTTTCATATTTATTCCACAGGTAATGGCGATTTCTAGTTTCATAGTAAAGTTGATATGTACCTATTTCATATGTTGAGATATGTAGCGTTAGTATCCTCTTTTCCAAAACGCGATAATTACGATTTCTAATAATCTCATTTTCTGCAACATATATATGTTTTCCATTATTTCTCATCATCAAACAGTAATCATAGTCGAAAGTTGTTTGATAATAGATTTCCTCAAAACCTGATGTAGCTGCATATTCTTTGACATTAATAAAGGCCCCTACTAAATGGCATCCCATTATTTCTTTATATTCTCTTGAAGTTTGCTTTTCTTTTTCACAAGTATACATTGGGTATGGTGTAAAAACGGCAGGTGCCCCTTTTTCTTCAATTATCTTTTTTAAAATCTTTTTTAAATTTAAAAAGGCATCTTCTTCATAATAATAATCTAGTTCTAAAGGTATTGCATAGTCATATTCGCCCTTTACTGCTTGATACATGAAAAGTTTATAATTACACACTTCGCCATAATTAGGACAATCCGTATACTCAACATTATGAAAACGTGATAATACATCCCAAAACATATCTTGTTTAACACCACAATTATTAAATATGAGGAGTTTATCTACATAATTCACATATGTCATTACATCTAAAGTATATTTTTCAATATCAGATACAGTTTCTATTTTCTTGTTTAAAAACAATCCAGCAATTATTTTCATTATATATATACCTCTTATTAATATCTTATCATATTTTTACAGAATATACGTTTTTTTTACTTTGTGAGTTATTTTTTTAAGACATTATTTAACAAAATAAATAAGAGTGATAATTTATTTTTATCACTCTTATTTCTCATTACTTATTGTTAGTTTTTATTTACAGAACCAAATACGTTCATTTTTTCTGTAACAGCTTCTTTAATTCCAACTGATGCAGGGCCTAAAATCTTACGTGGATCATATACTTTTGCGTCATTAGCAACAACTTCTCTTAAAATTTTATTAAATGCTAATTGGCATTCTGTATTAACATTAATCTTACATGTTCCACAAGCGATTGCTCTTTTAATCTTGTCATCAGGAATACCTGTACCACCATGAAGTACTAGAGGCATATCAAGTGCTTCTTTAATTTCTTCCATTTCTTTAAATCCTAGAACTGGTTCACCATGATATGGTCCATGAACACTTCCTAGAGCTGGTGCTAAAGCGTCAATTCCTGTTGCTTTAACCAATTCAACACATTCATTTTTATCAGCGTATATGATAGAGCCTGATACATGTTCTTCTTGACCGCCAACAGTTCCAAGTTCTGCTTCTACTGATACACCTTTAGGATGAGCATAATCAACAACTTTCTTTGTTAATGCGATATTTTCTTGAAGTGGGAAATGAGAAGCATCAATCATTACAGATGTAAAACCTGCATCGATTGCAGCTACACATTTTTCATAGCTTGATCCATGGTCTAGGTGAATTGCTACATCAACTGTTATGTTTAAATCATGCATTAAGCCCTTTACCATCATTACAACAGTTGTAAAACCACCCATGTACTTTGCAGCACCTTCAGATACACCTAAAATTACTGGTGAGTTTTGTTCTTGGGCTGTTAAAAGAATTGTTTTAGTCCATTCTAGATTGTTGATATTAAATTGACCAACGGCATATTTACCTTCTTTGGCTTTTTGTAACATGTTAACCATATTTACTAATGGCATAATCATCACTCCTTTTATTAATGTTACTTTCTTTATTACGTTTATTATTATATCATAAAAGTTATTTTATTGCAAATAAATACTTCTAGTTTCCATTAGTTATCGTATTTGCTTTTCTTTTAGTTTCGCTTTCGATTTCTCCGGCTTTAGTCAAAGCAATCTTGGTTAATACAGGGCCTACAAGTTCATATATAAGTGTTGCACATAATACTACTGCCGTAATGGTTGAAGCAATACTATAAAGGTATGTTTTATCAAAAGCATTATCTAAAGCATAAGTGGCATCAGCTATTGATCTAAAAGTGCTAGAAGATGAACGTGCCATACCGATTGCAACGCCAGCTTGAGGAAGAAGCATTAATCCTAAATAATTCTTAACATTTTTGCTTTCCTTTGAAATCATAGAGCCCCAACGTGCTCCTAAGTATTTGCCTGCTGAACGAGCAATTATATATACTGAACATATTCCTACAACAGCTAGATTGCCCATTACTGATAAGTCTAATTCAGCTCCTGATAAAATAAAGAACAACATGAACAAAGCTGGCGTCCACCGTTCAACACCATCTAAAATCATAACAGCATCTTCACGGATATTGCAGAAAACGGCACCTATCATCATACATGTAAGTAATGATGACATTTCAAGATTAAATTTTTCAGATACTAATACGCATAATCCTACACCTAACAATACTGATGCAATCATACATATTAATCTATTAGCACGAGATTTGAAAGCTTTCATCGCAAGCGATAGTATAAATCCGATAACTGCACCTATTACTATTGATAGGGTGATTTCTAATAATGGTATTAGCAAGACATTTACTACTGAAACACTAGCTCCAGGGACATTAGCATATTGTTTTGCGAAAACTTGAGCCATTGAAAAAGAAATTGAGAATAGTATTAATCCTACTGCGTCATCAAAAGCAACAACGGGTAAAAGAATCGATGTTACTTCACCTTTTGCCTTGTATTGTTTTACAACCATTAGTGTAGCAGCAGGGGCTGTTGCGGTTGCTACAGCACCTAGTGTTAGAATTATTGGTAAATATTGTTGAAGTTTTCCTATTATTAAAGCGACACCTATTAAAGCGATATCAACAAATATTAATGCCATACATGACTGCATAATTGTTATCGTTATTACACCTTTTCCAATTTTCTTAATGCTTGATATTTTAAATTCACTACCAATTGAAAAAGCGATAAAACCTAATGCTGCATCTACTATTATTCCTAAACTCTCAACTGTTTTTTTATCAATAACTCCTGTTAAATTGTTATTGAATAAACTAAATAAATAAGGTCCTAGAAGAATTCCTACAATCAAGTATGCTGTAACATTTGGTAAATTCACTAGTTTTATTAAGCGATTAGAAATTAGTCCACATATAAGAGCGATACTAATTACTATTAAGATACTTCCTGCTGTCATTATTCATCAAGTCCTTCTAAATAACTAATAGGAAGAGCATACATAAATCCCTTTCCTTTTATATCGCCAAGTGCTTCATTTACAAGGCTCGATAATTTTTTCACTTCTTCGTCTTTTTTAACTACCACAAAAATCATTGGGCGAGCTACTTCTACATCGCCATCTATTACTTTTGATAAACCTCCAAAATAAGGAAGTGGTTCAACTGAATCCATCAATGCATGGTGAATACTTCTTGTAGAAAGGACACTGCCATGATAATTGTTATCAGAAAATTTTTTTAATACTGTTGGAACATAGTTTCCTTCTGTTAAAACAACTACAAATAATTGCATATATATACCTCCAAAATCTAAAGCATTATACCACTTTCTATACAACAATGGTTGTTTTTTGCTAGAATAAAGCAAGGAAAACGTTATCCTTATATTGTGTTACATATATATATTAACGATATTAAAAACTAAAAGGCACTAAAATAAACCTATTCAGATTTAAGAATAGTTTTTTAGTACCTTTTGTTTTTTAGCCTTCTAAATATCTGCTCATAAATTCACCGCTGAACTCAGCTAATGATTTATCGACATCGTTTACTTCTGCATCGCTGCTTACCACAACACATCCAATAACATCACCATATACATTTATCGGTTTAATTACTGATGCTTTTTTTACCTCTATGTTATCACATATTTCGAGTTTTTCACCTTTTGGAACAACTTGAGTAGCTCTTTTTGAGATTCTATCTTCTAATCTCAAACTTATTTTTCGCCCCACCATGTTTTTATAATTTCCTGCTCCTGCTATTACTCGTTCATTATCTGTTATCAAAACATCTTTTTTATTAGAGTTATATATGCTTTCAGCAAATTCAATGACAAAATCATTAACATTTTGAACGGGAGAATACTTCTTTAAAATAATTTGATCATTGCCATCAATAAATATTTCTAGTGACTCTCCTTCTTTTATTCTCATGGTTCTTCTGAGTTCCTTAGGGATAACAATACGGCCTAAATCATCTATGCGTCTTACGACACCTGTTGCTTTCACGTTTTCACCTCATTTTTATTTTACTTCTAAAAATAGTATGGATAATTTTGTCTTAAGTTATACATAGTATTTAAATATTTTCTAAAAATGAGACTATCTTATATATATAATTGTTTTTATTTTTTTCTTTAGAAACATCATCTAGCGATATATTTATATATATACGTTCATGTAAGTATTTAAAACGCCAAGCTTTTGGCAAGTTTAGTGATAAAGAAACTATTTTATTATAATTAATATTTTTTGTATGTTCTTTGTCAAAATTGAATTCTACTTCATTTTCCTTTTCTTTATACGTTTCTATACCTTTAGATTTTAACAGATACTCTAAATATCTACTTTCAATATATAATTCTAATTCAGGTGAAGTTTTTCCGTACTTGTCGGTAAATTCATTTATAAGTTTAACGGCATCCTCTCTAGAACATACTTTACTTATTGATTGATGCATAGCAATACGAATTGCATCATCATCAACATAATTAAGATCGATATGACGAGAAGCACTTGTTAATATGCGTTTATCCTCTTCTTTTTTTACAATTCCTTTTTGTTCGGCTATCGCCTCTTCTAACATTTTCATATATAAATCTATGCCAATATCGTCAATAAATCCCGATTGTTCACTTCCGAGAATGTCCCCAGCGCCTCTTATAGACAGATCTCGCATAGCTATTTTATATCCACTACCTAATGTTGTGAATTCTTTAATTGTTTCAAGACGTTTTCTAGCCGTTTCAGTTAAAAGTGATTCATTATCATACATTAAATAAGCATAAGCAATTCTATCGCTTCTGCCAACGCGCCCCCTTATTTGATAGATTTGTGCAAGACCTAACATATTAGCTTTTTCGATGATAATTGTATTAGCATTAGGTATATCTATTCCGGTTTCAACAATTGTTGTACATACTAAAACATCGTAAGTTCTTTCGAGAAACTGTGTTATTGTATCTTCTATTTCATCTCTACTCATTTTTCCATGAATTAATCCGATTTTAGCATTTGGCACAAGACGATGAATTTTTCTACATATTTTATCTAACTCACTTATTCTGTTTAATAAATAAAAAACTTGGCCTCCTCTGCCTAATTCTCTATTAATAGCTTCTCTAATTACCGAATCATTGCTTTTTAAAACATATGTTTGAACACTCAATCTATTCACGGGAGGTGTTTCAATTAAACTCATATCTCTTAATCCTGTAAGAGCCATCTGAAGCGTTCTAGGAATAGGTGTAGCACTAAGGGATAAAACATCAACATTAGCTTTCATTTCCTTTATTCTTTCTTTGTGTTCAACCCCAAAGCGATGTTCCTCGTCAATAATGAGCAACCCTAAATCGTGACATATAACATCATTAGAAAGAAGACGATGTGTGCCGACGACGATATCAACGTATCCTTTTTTTAAGCCCTCTAAAGTTTTCTTTGTCGTTACATCATCCACAAATCTACTAAGCATTTCTACTCTAACACCATACTTTTCAAATCTATTTTTGAAACTATAATAATGTTGTCTTGCAAGAACAGTTGTTGGAACTAAATATAAAACTTGTTTTCCACTTTCTACAGCTTTAAATGCCGCTCTCATTGCCACTTCTGTTTTACCAAAACCAACATCTCCACATATTAAGCGATCCATAGGGTGTGTTGATTCCATGTCTTTTTTTACATCTTCTGTAGCTTTTAATTGTCCCGGAGTCTCAACATACTCAAAATCATTTTCAAATTCTTTTTGTAGTGGTGTATCTTTTTCATATACAAAACCTTGAAGTATTTCTCTTTTTGCTTGTATATCTATTAACTTTTTAGCGGTTTCTAAAAGTTTAGCCTTGATTTTGGCTTTTTTGTTACTCCATTCTTTAGAATTAGTTTTTGAAAGTTTTGGTATTTTATCACTATTACCCATATATTTTTCTAATACATATATGTTTTCAACAGGAATAAATAATTTACTTTCTGATGCATATTCTATTTTAATATAGTCATTTATGGTATTTCCTAAAGTTATTGATTCAATACCTTTATATATTCCTATACCATAATCTCTATGAACAACATAATCGCCAACCTTTAATTCCTCTTTAGAATATATTTGTTTTGATTCATTATAAAGTTTTTGATACTTATGATGTCTAGTTACTTTCCCCTTAGATAGTTCATGAGGAGATATAATTTCAAAATTCTCTTCATAATCACTAAAACCAATTGCATCTGTTGAACACATCGTATTAATTATATTTTGTTTTAAACTTCTAGCATCTTCCATATGATTGTATTTAAGATCATTAGCATTTAAAACATCCTCAATAAATTTTAGTTTTTCTTGTGTATTATGAGTAATTATATACGTTTTATTATTATTGATTTTAAGTTCGTTTGTTAGGTTTTTAAAATTATTATTATAATCTATAACATTCGAAGTTTTTACATCTTCTATATTTATATCATTTAAATGATATATGTTCTTTATTTCTTCTTTATTGGGGTAAAATTGCGTAAAATAGAAAGTTTTACTATTGTATGGAATTATTTCATTAATTGATTTAAAAAGTTTGTTAATGCTTTTATTTTTAGTATTTTCTAAAAATGTTGCATACTCTATAATATTTTGATTTTCTTTTTCTATTATTTGCCCTAATTCATTAAATATTACAGTTGGAAAAGATAACAAAGTTAAAATAAATGTTGCATTAGGATCTATAAAGGGTAAGTATTTGTAACATGTATCTAGATTTTTATAATTCTTTAAATTTTCTAAATCTTGCTTTACAATTTCATTATCTCCATATTCTAGAGTTATTCTTTTAGCTATTTCTTCATATTCAGCTTCTTTATAAAAGAGTTCATAAACAGGATATATAGTTACTTCTTTAGTTTTTTCAACACTAAGTTGTGTAGTTGGATCAAAGTATTTAATGTTTTCAATTTCATCAAAATCAAAGCTAAAACGTACAGGATATGTGCTTCCTATTATATAACAATCTACAACACTACCTCTTACACTATAAGTACCCTCACAATCTGTTATTGATACTTTTTTATATCCTCTTAAATATAGAGCATTTTCTAATTCTTTTTTAGTTATTTTGGAATCTAAATCAATTTTTAAAAAGGAACTAATCATTTTATCTTTAGAAGGAACCATTCTAGTATAACCTTCTAAGGTTGTTACTATTAATTGCTTTTTATTTTCAATTATTTTTTTTAGAGTTAAAAGTCTAGCAATACGAAAATCTGAAGAACTTGCGATTAGTTCTGATGAAACAATTTCTTCAACGGGAAAAAAGCTGACTTCGTCAGCTTCTAATAAATCAAGATAGTCCAAGTATGCCAAATTAGCATAATATATGTTGGGATAAACTACAACAAAAGAATTATTGCTCGCTTTAAAAGAAGCGGCAACAACCGTTTTAGTCATGTTTGTTGCGGCATTAGCAAATACTATATTGTTACCATTTATTAGTTTATCGTATATTATTTTTTGATACTTGGGAAAAATCTTTAATAGTTCTATTTGACTAATATCCATTCCCATCACCCATTATATTTATTCATTGCTTTTTCAATGCCTTCTTTTATAACAGTTTCCATGATTTCTTGGGATTTTTCCATTACAAAAGACAATTCAAGCGCTTCTTTTTTAGAAAATTTTGACAAAACATAATCTATGACATCGTCTTTGGCATTTCCTATTCCTATGCGAAGTCTCATAAAATCTTCTGTTTTAACGTGTGCAATTATTGATTTTATACCGTTATGCCCACCACTCGAGCCTTTTAAACGCATTCTTATATGACCAGTTTCCAAATCCATATCATCATAAACAACGAATAAATCTTTAATATTTAATTTGTAGTAATTCATTACGAGCGATATAGCTCTACCTGAATCATTCATATATGTTATAGGTTTAATTAAATAATGTTTTTGACCATTAAAGTCGTATGTCGCAACGAAGGATGCTAGTTCTTTATTTAATTTAAAATCTACACCCCATTTTGATGCTAAGTTGTCTAAGAACATGAATCCTGTATTATGTCTTGTTTTTTGATATTTTAATCCAGGGTTTCCTAATCCTACAATTAACATATATATCACCTTTTTATTTTTAATTCTATTTATTATTTTGTTTTAAGAAAGCTTTAATAGTGTTTTCTAGTAAATACACGATTGTGAGTGGTCCTACACCCCCTGGAACAGGAGTAATATATGATGCTATTTGCGATACATCTTCAAAATCTACATCGCCACAAAGCACGCCATCCTTTCTATTCATGCCGACATCTATTATTACGGCATTTTCTTTTACCATATTTTTTGTGATAAGTTTAGCTTTTCCAACCGCAACAACCAAAATATCTGCTTCTTTAGTGTAGGCTTCTAAGTTGTTCGTTTTAGAATGAGCAATTGTAACAGTAGCATTTTCATTTAATAATAACAACGCCATTGGTTTACCAACTATATTACTTCTGCCTACAACAACTGCACGCTTTCCACACATATCAATATTATAATGTTTAAGAAGTTTTATAATGCCATATGGTGTAGCAGGATAAAATGCTTCTGCACCACTTAATAATTTTCCTTTACTTATCGTTGAAAAGCCATCGACATCTTTTTCTTCAGCTATTTCATCAATAATTGTTTGTTCTTTTAGATGTTTAGGAAGAGGAAGTTGAACAATTATTCCGTTTACCTTTTCATCACTATTTAATTTTCTAATTATTTCTTTTAATGCCTCTTCTGTTATAGTTTCATCAACTCTTATAAGAGATGCTTTTATTCCTACTAGTGAACATGTTTTTATTTTGTTTCTTACATATATTTCACTAGCTTCATTATTACCAACTAATACTATTGAAAGAGTAATTTCTTTTTCAGGATAAATTTTCTTTATTTCATCAATTTTATTTTTTAGTTCCAATTTAACTTCATTAGCATATTTTTTTCCATCTAATATCATTTTTTTACTCCTATGAGAGATTATGTATTACATTATTATCATCTATATATATCTTTTCAGCAAGAGGTGTTTTAGGTAAACCAGGCATCGTCATAACATCACCTGTTAGGCAAACTAAAAATCTCGCTCCAGCACTTACTCTAATTTCTTTTATATGTAGTGTAAAGTCTATTGGACGTCCTACTAATTTAGGATTGTCACTTAAAGATAATGGTGTTTTTGCCATACATATATAGTATTTATTAATTTTATCTTTTAATTTCGTATTTTTTATTGTTTTTAAAGCTTCTATTGCAGCATTTTCATAGACAACATCTTTGGCGCCGTAAACATTTTTTGCTATTTTTTCTATTTTTGTTTCGATGGCGTCATCTAAATCATATATATACTTAAATTCACTTTTTTCATGATCATCAATAAGTTTGAGAAGTTTTTTAGAAAGATCTAATCCCCCTTCTCCTCCTTTTTGATATACATCACTAACCGCAAAAGGATAATTATGTTCTTTTGCCCAATTTTCTATATATGTAAGTTCTTCTTTAGTATCACTTTCAAAAAGATTTAAAGCAATTATATATGGTAGTTGAAACCGCTCTAACGTGTCAATATGTTTTTCAAGATTACATATACCTTTTTTTAAAGCTTCTAAATTAGGGTGTGAGCAAATATCTTTTGCTTCACCACCATGATATTTTAATGCTTTTAAGGTAGTTACTAAAACAACAGCATTTGGTGTTAGAGATGCCTCTCTACATTTAATATCTAGAAATTTTTCTGCTCCTAAATCAGCTCCAAAGCCAGCTTCTGTTACAACATAATCAGCAAGTTTTAACGCTGCTTTTGTCGCAATAATAGAATTGCAGCCATGTGCTATATTAGCAAAAGGCCCTCCATGCATAAGAATAGGATTATTTTCTAATGTTTGGACTAAATTTGGTTTTATAGCATCTTTTAATAAAACTGCAACAGCTCCTGTTATACCTAAATCTTTTACTGTTACTATTTCATCTTCCATGTTATAGCCGATAATTAAATCGTCTAAACGCTCTTTAAGGTCTTTCATATCTTTTGCGAGACATAAAACTGCCATTATTTCCGATGCAACCGTTATATTAAAGGATTCTTTTCTACCAGGCGCACCTTTTTTTGTGTTAATCCCAACTAGAACCTCCCTTAATGCTCTATCATTTAAATCAACACAGCGTTGCCATACAATACGATTTGGATCGAGTTGCAACTTATTTCCTTGGAAAATGTGATTATCAATACAAGCGCTAATTAAATTATTAGCAGAAGTTATCGCATGTAAGTCACCAGTAAAATGAAGATTAATATCAGCCATAGGGTTTACTTGGGCATATCCTCCCCCTGCAGCTCCACCTTTTATTCCAAAAACAGGCCCTAATGATGGTTCTCTTAAAGCTCCTATAACCTTTTTGCCCATTTTTGAAAGTGCATCAACAATACCTATTGTCGAAGTTGATTTACCTTCACCTAATGGTGTTGGGGTTATAGCTGTCACTAATATCAATTTGCCATCTTCTGCTGAGTCTATTCTTTTAAGAAGATCTAAACTAAGTTTGGCTTTATCTTTACCATATTGTTCTATTTCATCACTACTAATATCTATCTTCTTAGCGATATCATTTATATTTAATATTTTAGCAGATGCTGCTATTTCTAAATCAGTGAGATTAGTATTCATAAATTATCACCTACTTGCTAAATTTTTCATTATAAGCAATAATGCTGTTTTCAATGATTGTGGTAGCATCTTTTTTCCCTAAAACTTTTAATACACATGTATCTTTATGTTCTAGTTGTTTATATACTTCAAAAAAATGTTCTAGTTCTTGAACTATATGTGGTGAAAGATCATCAACGTTTTGATAATAATTCCATGTAGGATCGTTATATGGTATCGCAATTATTTTATCATCTACCATGCCGCCATCAATCATTCTTATTACCCCTATAGGGTAACACTCAACTATACACAAAGGCTGAATAGCTTCACTACAAATAACTAATACATCTAAAGGATCGTAATCAGCTGCATAAGTACGGGGAATAAATCCATAATTAGTTGGATAGTGTGTAGAAGTATATAAAATACGGTCTAGTTTTAACATACCTGTTTCTTTATCAAGTTCATATTTATTTTTTGTATTTTTGGATATTTCTATTACCGCTATGAAGCGATCTTTTTTTATTCTTTCAGGATTAATATCGTGCCATATATTCATATTTTACCTCTTTCTAATTATTTTTTATTTGTTTTTATTGCTGATGTTTTCTAAAGCTGCTTCAATCGCATTTTCCATAAGTCTATCACATGATTTGCCTATAGGATTTTTAATTAAGCAATCATAAGCAGTATGATTATGTTTTTTATTATAATATTTATATATATCTTCTTTCGTTATTATATCATAAGATTTATCCTTTAAGGCCGCTACTGCTTCAAATACATCTTCTAGTGTTATGTTTTCACAATAACATACAATATATTTTTGAAATTTTTCTTTAAACCAAATAGGGACATTTACATTACTTTTATCAATAGTATTTCCATTATCATCAAAATATGCCACATCACAAGAACGATTAATACATATATGGTAATCTTTATTTATATCATTTACTTTGACATTTTTTGTTAAATGAACAACTGTTATTCCTGAAACTGCTATACTAGCACTCCCACATATAGGACACTTTACTCCACAACTGGAATTACAATTATCACAATTATGATTACAATTCATAAAATAACCTTCTTTCTTATCATATTTTTTTATACTTTATCATACAATTAAGGGAAAAAATAAACAGGTGATAAATATGGCAGTCATTAAATATAATGAAAGTGAACTCAAACTTTTGGCTAGACTCATGAGAGCAGAAGCAGAAGGAGAAGGCGAACTCGGTATGCTTCTTGTAGGAAATGTTGCTGTTAATAGAGTACGTGCGAGATGTTTAGACTTTAAAGACATAACTACTATTACACAAATGGTATACCAACATCCAGGTGGGTTTGAGTCTACCCTTAATTCTTACTTTTATCAAGCCGCAAGAAGTATCGACATTCGTCTTGCCAAACGAAGTGTCAATGGTGAGAGATTTTCTCCTGCCACTTACGCTTTATGGTTTTACAAGAGTGAAAACGGATCTTGTCAAGCAAAATGGTGGGGACAATGGAATAGCGGCATTTATAAATCGCATTGTTTTTATGCTCCTGTTGAAGGTGAAAACTGCTATATTTAATTTTTTCAATAAATTTTAGAAAGGATTAAAGACTATATTTGCTATGCAAATATTTCCTATTTTATTTTATCTATGACCATTAATTATCAACAACCTTTTACACCTTTTCCTAGTTACGGATACTATCCTTTTCCGCAAACGCCAATGCAAAATGCTCCTCAAGGGAGTTTTAACTATGGTGAACAATCATATATAGAAAATATTATACGTTTAAATAAGGGAAAAACTGCTACCATATACATGAATTTTGAGGGTAGTCAGTGGGGCTCTAAAATTTTTAGAGGGACTCTCGTTGCAGCTGGAAAAGACCATATCATTATAAAGGACCTACAATCTGAAGTTAGATATTTATTATTAACTATTTATTTATCGTACATTACTTTTGATGAAGAAATAGAATATGAATATCCTTATGAATAAATTATAGGTTTTATATTTGTTATTTTACCTTATTTTTGATAGAATATAACTAGTAAATCATTATTTATATTACACCAAATAGGAGGTAAAATAATTATGTGTGTATTTTGTAAGATTGTAAATGGTGAAATCCCTTGTTTCAAAGTTTATGAGGATGAACAATTTTTAGGTTTTTTAGATATATCACAAGCAACAAAGGGACATACGTTAGTAATTCCTAAAAAACACATTTCTGATATTTTTGAGTTAGATAACGAAACAGCCCAAAACATGTTAGGTGTTGTATCTCATATCTCTCGTTTACTTAAAACAAAACTAGGGGTATCTAGTGTGAACATTATTAATAATTCTGGAAAACTTGCAGGTCAAACAGTAAATCATTTCCACATTCACATAATACCGCGTTATGAAAATGACAACTGCAAAATAGAATTTGTAGAACACGAACCTGATTTTAACATGCTTAAAGAACTACAAGAAATTATTAACAATTAACTATCAAAAAGCAACAACATTTTAACATGTTGTTGTTTTTTTTATATTTATTATTTTATTTCTTTAACACCCATATAAGGAACTAAAACATCTGGTATTTTAATAGAACCATCTGCTTGTTGATAGTTTTCCATTATCGCTATAACAGTTCTTCCTACTGCTAACCCAGAACCATTTAATGTGTGAACATATTCTGTTTTTGCATCTTTGCTTCTACGGAAACGAATATTTGCTCTTCTAGCTTGGAAATCTTCTGCATTAGATATTGAACCTATTTCACGGTATGTATTTTGTCCTGGTAACCATACTTCTATATCATAAGTTGTAGCCATACCAAAGCCCATATCACCTGTACATAACTCTACTACACGATATGGTATCTTTAATAGTTTTAATACTTCTTCCGAATCCAATAACATACCATCTAGTTCTTTATATGAATCCTCTGGCTTTGAAAATTTAATTAATTCTACTTTATTAAATTGATGTTGTCTCAAAATTCCTTTTGTATCACGACCAGCACTTCCTGCCTCTGCTCTAAATGCCGTTGTATATGAAGTATATTTGATAGGTAATTGATCGCCATCCAATATTTCATCACGATACATATTAATTGTTGGTACTTCTGCTGTAGGGTTAAGATACCAATCTTCTTCATCTGACATTACACGATATGCATCATCTTCAAATTTCGGAAATTGTCCTGTTCCTAGCATACTTGCACGATTTACGATGTATGGAGGCATAACTTCTGTATATCCTTGCTTGTTGGCATGTAAATCCATCATAAAAGCTATAAGTGATCTTTCTAGGCGAGCACCTAAACCTTTATAAATAACAAAACGAGCGCCTGTAATCTTAGCAGCACGTGCAAAGTCAAGAATTCCGAGTTTTTCACCTAAATCAGCATGATCCTTTGGCTCAAAATCAAATTTTGTAGGTTCCATAAATTTTTTCAAAACTCTATTTTCAGTTTCATCTTTGCCTACTTTAACATTTAAATTTACAAGATTAGGTGTTCTCATCATATAATATTTAATTTTCTCATCTAATTCATCATGCTCAGTTTCTAATTTTTTAATTTCATCACCTATTGTTGCTACGCTTTCAAGAACACTTGTAGCATCTTGTTTATTACGTTTTAATTCGCCAATTTGCTTACTTTTTAAATTTCTTTCATTTTTTAGATTTTCTACTTGCGTTAATATTTCACGTCTTCTGATGTCCATAGCTTTTACATCACGTAAATATGAATAATCACCACCACGAGTATTTAATCTTCTAATTACTTCTTCCACATCGTCTCTAATTAATTTTATGTCTAACATCTTTTTTCTTTCCTTTCTTTTTTAAAAAAAACCTATAAACTATGGTAAAACACAGTTTATAGGGACGAATCAATTAATCCGCGGTACCACCCAATTTAGAGTATACTCTCACTTTAATTAGGATAACGGCCTATTCCGGGTTTTCTTTTTAAACCTTCTCCAAGGTAGATTCATTTTGGTTTATATCTAGTTTTCACCAACCACTAGCTCTCTATAGTATAACACCAAAGTTACTATTCCTTTTCACAGAATTTACAATATGATTATAGTATATTATCTTACTTTTGTCAAATTTTATACTAATTATTCATTTTTAATCATAACATTTATATACTTCTATCTAATTCATATCTAGCAGTAAGATTTTTTCTTCTGCTTGTGCCATACCATACCACAAAGCATCTATATTTTGGGATACTAAATATAAATCAAGTTGCTCACCAAGATACCCAATGTTTTCTAAATAGTTTTTTTGTTTTCTGAATAGAATAGTATAACATACTCTTGACCTCTTTTACATTTTTCGAAATCTTTTGTTATTTTTATTTTTGTTTTTATATTATTTACTAAAGGTTTTAAATTATAAAATGTTTTTTCTATTTTCTCAATTTCCCAAGAAGTAATTTTTTCATTTCCTATATTTCTAAAAAGATGAAATGATTTTCTTTTAAATATCATATCATAAAATTCTATATTCATTTTTTTCTCCATTATATCATAAATAATACAAAAAGATTTAAAGCCTGTCATTCAAGACTTTAAATCTTTTTCATTTATATTTTATTAAATATCTTCACTATCTTCATCTTCAGAATCATTATAATCGTAATCATCGCTAACTTTTTCTATGCCTTCGGGAATCATATGAACTCCTTCTGTGTTTACATAATCATCTTGATCATCTTCATAATCATCATCTGCATTATCATTATCATCACTTCTCGGAACAACGGCTATCGAAGCCACTGTGTGTCCTTCATTAAGGGTAATAATTTTAACACCTTGTGTGTCGCGGCCTATCGTTGAAATTTGATCAAGATGGGTTCTAATAACGGTTCCTTTATCAGTTATAATGATCAAATCGTCATCACCAGTAACTGCGTGCAGACATGTAGGTATACCATTTTTCGCAGTCAAATTCATGAATTTAACTCCTTTACCGTTTCTTCCTTTTACCTTAAATGCCTCAACGCTCGTTCTTTTGCCATAACCATTAGAAGTTAGGATAATTATTTCATCACTTTCATCTTTAACTACAGCCATTCCTATTAAATGCTCGCCTTCAGCTACTTTAATTCCTTTAACTCCACTTGCAGCACGATTTGTAGGTCTAACCAATTCTTCGCTAAAGCGATTAGCTTTACCATTAGATGCACCCAAAATTATATCTTTTGTACCATCTGTTAAGGCAACTTCCATCAGTTCATCCCCATCATTTAAAATAATTGCTCTTATACCTGTACTTCTAATATTTCGATATTGCGTTATCTCTGTTTTTTTAATTATACCATTTTTGGTCGCAAAAATTAAATATTTTCCTGGTTGTTCTACTGTTTCCACATTAATAACAGCCGCCAACGTTTCCCCTTCTTCAAATGGCAATAAATTAACAAGTGGTAAGCCTTTAGAAATTCTACTTGCAGAAGGAACTTGGAAGGCTTTTAGAGTATAAACTTTACCAAAATTAGTAAAATACAACAAATTATCATGGCTTGATGTGTAGATTACTCTTTCAACAAAGTCATCTCCTTGCATTTTGGTTCCAGTGACCCCTTTACCACCTCTTCTTTGAGCACGATAAGTGTCAATATTCATTCTCTTAGTATAACCTTTATTTGTAATAGTTATTATTACATCATCTACAGGTATTAAATCTTCATCATTCACTTCTAAATCTTGGCTATAATCTATCATACTTCTTCTTGGATCATTATACTTACGTTTAATTTCTGATAATTCATTATAGATAATCGCCATTTTTTTATCATGATTAGAAAGTATTTCTTCCAATTCAGCTACTTTGTTTTCTAGTTCTAATTTTTCAGTTTGAAGTTTCTCTACTTGTAGGCCAGTTAAAGTTTGTAAGCGCATATCTAATATAGCTTTAGCTTGTATTTGAGTAAGTAGAAATTTTTCTATTAATTTGTTTGAAGCAGCTTCAGGAGAAGGCGAATTTTTAATAACATATACAACTTCATCAATACTAGCTAAAGCTATTAATAGTCCTTCGACAATATGAAGTCTCGCTTTAGCCTTTTCTAAATCAAAAAGAGTTCTTCTTGTTATTACTTCTATTTGATGTTCAACATAACAATCTATTATTTGTTTAAGGTTGAAAACACGTGGTTGTCCATGATCTAAGGCTATCATGTTGATACCATAAGTTATTTGCATTTGTGTGTGCTTATACAAATTATTCAATACGACACCAACATTTGCATCTTTTCTAAGCTCTATGACTATTTTCATACCTTTGTGTGTAGATTCGTCACGTAAATCAGTAACACCTTCAATGATTTTTTCTGTTGCTATTTCAGCTATTCGTTCTATTAACTTAGTTTTGTTAACTTGATATGGTATTTCCGTAACAATAATTTCTTGTTTATTATTAGAAAGTTTCAAAGTTTGAGTTTTAGCTCTAATTGTGATAGTGCCCATTCCTGTAAGATAAGCTTTTTTTACTTGAGCTAAATCCATTATTATCCCACCAGTAGGAAAGTCTGGTGCAGGAATATAAGTCATTAAATCTTCAACACTCATATCAGGATTCTTAATATAGGCAAGTGTACCATCAATTACTTCACCTAAATTATGCGTTGGTATGTTTGTTGCCATACCTACTGCTATACCTGTCGCTCCATTTACTAAAATATTAGGATAATGGGCCGGCAAAACTACTGGTTCTTTTTCTGAACCATCATAGTTATCTTGAAAATCCACAGTATTTTTATCTAAATCACGTAATAATTCATTGGTTAATTTGGACATTCTTGCTTCTGTATAACGCATTGCAGCTGCCCCATCACCATCGATTGAGCCAAAATTACCATGTCCATCTACTAAAGGATAACGATAACTGAAATCTTGGGCCATTCTTACCATAGCTTCATAAACGGCTGTATCTCCATGAGGGTGGTACTTACCTATTACGTCACCGACAATACGGGCAGATTTTTTGTGTGGTTTATCGCTATAAACTCCAAGTTCATTCATCGCGTACAAAATACGACGATGAACAGGTTTCATACCATCGCGAACATCTGGTAGTGCTCTCGACACAATTACACTCATTGCATAACTCAAGAATGAGTTTTTCATTTCATGATTTAAGTCAACAGTTATTATTCCGCCTGTTTGATCAACTATTTCTTCATCATTTTCGTTTTCAAGAGGTTCTTCTTCTAAGTTTTCATTATCTTTAATATCGTCAGCCATACTTTACCTCCTAAACGTCTAAATTTTGAACATAAACAGCATTTTCCTCAATAAACTCTCGACGAGGTTCTACATCATCCCCCATCAAAGTACTAAAAATACGGTCTGCCTCAATACTATCTTCTAATGTTACTCTAATTAGAGTACGATATTTTGGATTCATTGTTGTATCAAATAATTGCTTAGGATTCATCTCACCTAAACCTTTATATCGTTGAATATTTGGCTTTGAGCCAAAATCTTTTAGTTTTTCTTCTAGTTCTTCATCACTATATGCGTATTCTACCCGCTTATTTTGCGCAATTTTGAATAATGGGGGTTGAGCTATATAAACATAGCCCTCCTCTATCAAAGGTCGCATATAGCGGTAAAAAAAGGTCAATAATAAAGTTCTAATATGAGCTCCATCAACGTCGGCATCAGTCATTATTACAACTTTATGATATCTTGCTTTAGTTATATCGAAGTCATCTTGAATGCCAGTTCCAATAGCTTGGATCATAGATATTATTTCTTTATTACTTAAAATTCTATCCACTCTTGCTTTTTCTACATTTAATACTTTTCCGCGTAGAGGTAAAATAGCCTGATAAAAACTTTCTCTACCTTGTTTAGCAGATCCACCGGCCGAATCACCTTCGACAATATACATTTCGCTAATTACAGGATCTTTACTACGACAGTCTGCAAGTTTTGATGCGAAGCCAAGTGAATCTAATGGATTTTTACGTCTTGTTGCATCTCTAGCTTTTTTTGCAGCCGCTCTTGCTCTAAGAGCAAGTACAGCTTTTTCAATGATATTTCTTGCGCTATTAGGATTTTCCTTTAAATATGCATCGAATTTATCACTCATAATCTGTGAAACTATCCGTCGTACTTCCGTATTACCTAATTTAGTTTTAGTCTGACCTTCAAATTGTGGGTCTGATATTTTACATGACACGATCGCAGTCAATCCTTCACGTACATCATCTCCTGATAAACTCTCATCTTTTTTGAAAATATTGGCATTTTTTGCATACGCATTCAATATTCTTGTCAAACTTGTTCTAAATCCCTCTTCGTGTGTTCCACCTTCTTGAGTGTGGATATTATTAACGAATGAATAAATATTAGAGGAATAATCTTCAGTATATTGAAAAGCAATTTCAACTTGTACTCCCTCAATTGTTTCGCTTAAATCTACGATATCAGGATTAATAGGAGTTTTTGATTTATTCAAAAACTTAACATATTCCATGATACCACCATCATAGCAGTATTTAGCGCTTTTGATTGTTTCGGGATTACGTGAATCTTTTATGTTAAGTTTTAATCCTTTATTCAAGAATGCTAATTGTTGTATTCTTTGTCTTAAAATTTCGTAATCAAAAGCGGTTGTTTCTCTAAAAATTTCAGCATCAGGTTTAAAGATGACAGTTGTACCAGTATGTTCAGCATCCCCAATCACCTTTAAAGGCTCTACTCTTTTACCTCTAGTGAACTTTTGATAGTACAATTTACCTTTTCTAGCCACAAATACTTCTAGCCATTCACTTAATGCATTAACTACTGAGGCACCTACACCATGTAGACCTCCTGATACTTTATAACTCTTGCTATCAAACTTACCGCCTGCATGTAAAACTGTAAAAATAGTTTCAGTGGCAGAAACCTTTGTCTTTGGATGAATGTCAACTGGCATACCACGACCATTATCCTCAACTTTTATTAAGTTATCCCCAAAGATTTCCACATTAATCTCTGTACAATATCCTGCCAAAGCTTCATCTATTGAATTATCTACTATTTCCCAAACTAAGTGGTGCAATCCTCGAGGACCAGTTGAACCGATGTACATACCAGGTCTTTTTCTTACAGCTTCCAAGCCTTCCAATACCTGAATACTACTTGAATCATAGGAACTTTGTTCTTGTTCTAATCTTTCATCATCCACCATTATGCTCTCCTTTCTGCTAAGTTAATAACTTTTGCTCTTTTCATTATTCTACCATCAAGGTCCGCAATAGTAGCTGTAGTTACTATTGTTTGGACTTCTTTTCTTAACACTTGTAACAAATTGTTTTGCCGTTCTTTATCCAATTCTCCAAACACATCATCCAAAAGGACAATCGGATAAGTCTTTTTAACTTCGTAAATTAAATCAACCAAAGAAATTTTAATACTCAATAGGGCACTTTTTTGTTGTCCCTGCGATCCATATTCACCTATATTTTTATTATTTATAATAAAAATATAGTCATCTTTACCAGGGCCATACATAGTAGTTCCTTTAGCTATCTCTTCATCCAAACACGAAAAAGCCTTTTTTTCATATGTTTCAGGTTCCATGGAAGGTTTATATATTATAGACAATTTTTCCTTATAAGACATTTTAAAATGTATATTGGAAGCTCTCTCTGAAATTTTGGATATGGTCTTTTTCCTAACAGCCATCAATCTAAGTCCCTTATCAACCATTTGTTTGGTTAGAACCTCCAACAAATCACGATTACCATTTTGAGGCTTCAATTGTAATTCCTTTAAAACTATATTGCGTTCTTTAATTATCCTTTTATATTCAGATAAAGTTTTCAAGTAATATCTAGATAATTGACATAGTATCATATCAAAGAATTTTCTTCTTTGCGCTGGTGCACCGCCAAACATTACGAATTCACCTGGTGAATAGGCAATTACAGGCACCATTCCAATGAATTCTGACAAAGTATTAAGCACATTGTTATTGTATTTAATTTTCTTAATTTTGTTTGAATATAAAAGTATTACACTTTTTTTTGTATTTTGATCAAAAAGAACCCCTTTTATGCCGTAATTTGTTCCATTATTTTTACAGATGACAGAATCATCATTTGTACGATTAGATTTGGTTAAACCAAGAATATGGACAGCTTCTAATATGCTTGTTTTGCCTAACGCGTTATTTCCATACAGTATGTTAATACCAGGGGCAAATTCCATTTTTAAACTATCATAGCATCTAAAATTACTTAAAGTAAGTTCTTTAATCCACATTTTTACCTTTGACAAGGAAAGTTTTTCCCAAAACTGTCACTACAGAACCGGGATAAACCTTTTTTCCACGTTCTTTAACGAGGATATTGTTCAAAAAAACATCGTTGTTTATCAAAAATTCCTTAATTTCACCACCATTAACTACTATTCCAATATACTTCAATAATTGGCCTATAGTGATGTATTCAGAAGAGATTTCAACATGCTTCATCTTGCCCCCTCCTTTACTAATGATATTATACCACAAAACGGACATTTTCGCCATCAATTTAACCTTTTTTTTAGCAGATCAATTTTGATCTTTTTTTTGGCTCTTTTTTGGGTTATTTTGACATTTTTAAATCACAATTTTGCTAATTGATTATTTCCTATAGTAAATTTGACATTTCAAAATTTTAAACAAATTTTAACCAAAAATTTTATGTATTTATGTATATTCCTTATATTATATATACATTTAATAAAATTGTAATTTAAAATCAATTTTTCTCATTTTTTCAGCCTCCAAAAAAGCTTTTTTTATGCCAAAATGTCATTTTTTTTAATACTTTTATATTATAACTATTTATTATATATGTATAAGAATAAATAATTAATTACTTTTTTATTATTATATTTACAAGAATATTTATTTTTTTATTATTTTAAATAATTAAATAAATATTTTTTTATTTTTAAATTGTTTTACATAAAAAAATAATTAAATATTTATTTAAAGTATGTATCTATTTATACACATATTTACTTATTTCATTAATTGCAGTTTTAATATTTTAATTATTTAAGCATTTATTTTTTTATTGTTTGGGTGCAAACAAAATCCTCATGCTTCAAAAATACTTTAAATTTAAAACTTTTCATTTGAAGAGAGGCCGCATTCTACATTAGTTTTAAAGTATTTCTTCAAAAAATATTTTTAAATTAAAAGTATGTTATGTTTTTACTTGACATAAGTTACTTTTAATTTAAATGTATTAGTTTTGATTTTTAACTATTTTTATTTTTAAATTAAAACTAAGTTGTCGATTTTTACTTTTAATTTAAACGTATTTCCACTTTAGTTTTAAATTAAAACCTATTTTTTAATTTTTACTTTTAATTTAAATGCATTTTTACTGGCTGCCTTTGAAAATTACTTTTAAGGTAAAAGTTTTTGGTGTTTTTTCTTGTTTTTTGATTCGTAGCAAAATGAGGAACACTGTAATTGAAAATTATCATTTTTACACATTTAAGTATGTATGGTTATACATAATTTTTCTTGAGGTTGTGGTTTTTTCTGAAAAATTTAAAAATCCTAAAAAACCGATTTTTTTTGAATTTTTCGGCTTTTGGACGAATTACTTTTCAAGTTTTTTTAAAAAATTTAAATTTTGCGAAATTTTAAGCCTTATTTTTCGTTTGTAATGCAATTTTAAAGTGCATTTTTCGTTTAATCTTGAATTTTTCTGGTTTAAACTTCTATTTTTGTTTTGTTAAACTTTTTGCTTATGCTTTTATGTATAGCCATAAAAAAATAAATAATGCTAAAATGTTGAATTCAATTCTTAGTTGTGATATAATGTTAACGATCAAAAAAAGGAGTGATAAAAATGCAAAAAAGAACTAATCCCTTTGCTTCTCCGTTAAAAATGGGAGAGCCAAAAGAAAAAAAGATTGAAATTGTTGAAGAACCGGTTGAAGAGTACGAAGAAGAGGAAATTGAAACATATCAACCTCAAATTGAACGTTATGTTCCACAAAAACCACAAAGACAAGCACAAAAAACTTCATACAGTGCGCCGCAAACAAATTCCCGTGACAAATACACTTCTACAATGGATCAAAACTTACGTAGAAAAATTAGAATTGAATGCGCAAAACGTGGAATTTTATTTAAAACATTTGTTGAAGAGGCTTGTAGAGAGAAATTAGCAAGAGAAGGAGTAAAGTAGTATGCCTATTATTTCATCATTCTGTAAAAAAGGTGGTGTCGGCAAAACAACTTTCTTAGGATACTTAGCACATTATTATGCAACTCAAGGAAAGAAAGTATTAATTATAAGTGCCGATGACCAAAATAGTATTTTTAGAATTTTCGGTAAAGGTGACTTTGTAACAGATTCACCTGATAATTTCTTCGAATTCCTTTTAGCGGGTAAATGTGAACCCCAAGATATCGTTTGTGAAGCAAGAATAAATATGTATATCATTAAAACCTTAAATACAAACACACTTTCGATGAATTTGACACTAAAAAGGGCTGAAGAAAGACGTTTACGCGATACAATAGCCAATTTTACCCGCTTTTTTGACTATATTTTCATCGATTTTCCACCTTCAAGTAGTCGTTTGAGTGAAATTTTGCTGGATATCAGTGACAATATACTTTTGGTAGTAGGGCTTGATACGCTCGGTTTAGACGGATATTTAAACACAATTCAATATTTTGTTGATTCTGACATAAATTTGGACAAGATTAGCCACATAATTCCTACTGGATACCATCCTGTAAAGCTTGCTCCAAAAAGCGCTTTAAAACTACTTAAAAAACAGGTTGAAGAGTACACTCCAAAGGCTATCGTGACTACTCCTGTAGCAGATCGTGCAGAGATTAAAAATTGCCAAGAAATAGGACTTTCACTCTTTGATGACGAGAAATTAGATAACAAATTCCACGAAAAGAACCGTATCGCCGTTAAAAATGAGCTAAAAGCCATCTATGATAGTCTAAATTTATAGTTTTTTAGCAATTTATAGCAAAAAAAGTCCCAAATGGGACTTTTTTTCTTTTTTTAACTCGTTTTTTCTAGTACACTCTTACAGGTAATATCAATTGGATAAATGCTCTATCTTGATCTCCTTCTAATGTAAATGACTTAGTTTCACCGGTAAATTTGATGGTAATCGCATTAGAATCGAATGCTTTTAGAGCTTCAAGGAAGTATTTTGCACTAAAAGCTATTTGAAATTGCATTAACTCTACATTCTTTAATGGAAGGATTTCATCTACAACTTTTCCTATTTCATTAGAATTTGATGCGATTTGTATCACTTTATCAGCTGTTACCATGAATTTTACTATGCTAGAATTGTCTAAATTTGTGAACAAAGCAGCTCTATCAACCGCTGCAATAAGGGAGTTTTTATCGAATGTTATAGCCATTAAACTTTCGTTTGGAAATAAGGCATTTGTGTTAGGATAACTACCCTCAATTAGTCTTGTTACAAAACTAATATTCTTGTATATGAATAGTATTTTATTTACCATTATGTACATTTTTACATCTTCTGTATCATCAGTTAATATCTTATTTAGTTCTTCTAAGGCTTTGCTTGGAACATTTACTCTAGTGTTTTCAAGGTTATAATCTAACTCTGTTTCTTTCTTCGCCAAACGATAACTGTCTGTCGCAATTGCTTTTAATCTGTTTTCTGCAAGTTCTAAACAAACACCTGTCAATGTAATTCTTGATTCAGAAGAGCCCGCTGCAAAAGCTGTTTGGCGTATAATTTGTTTTAAGACAGAGGCTTTAAGTACGATTGGAGTTCCTAATGGAGCAAAATTTATCTGTGGAAAATTATTTTTTTCCAAAGCAATAAGTGTAAAATTTGATCTTTCTGATAGAATTTTAATTGTATTTTCTTCAAACAATGTAAATTCTATATTTTTTCCTTCAATTTTTTTTGCGATATCTATGAAGTATTTACCTGGTACGACGCACCAACCTTCACTCTCGATGTCTATATTTTCGTTTTTAGGAAGTTTAACTTGAACAGATATTTCTCTGTTCGTTGTTGTAAATATAATTTCGTCAAAGTTCGTTTCTATTTTTATTCCTGTTAAAACAGGCATAGGAGTTTTAGAAGATAATCCTTTAGAAACATTGTTAAGAGCTTCTAATAGAATCTCCCTTGCTATTGTAAATTTCATTTTTGAATCACCTCATAATATTATTTATTAATTTTCTTCTTATTTAATTATTATTATCATGTGGATAAGTTGATAACTTATTTTTTTCATAAAGCTATTCCTGTCCTTATATTATAGTAAATTATTTTGTATCTAACATTTTTTCTATATTTTCTATATCTTGTTTGATTGTCCAATCGGAATTTATCGCCGAAGTTATTTTGTCAATTGCGTGGGAAATAGTAGAATGATCTCGATTTCCAAAGTAAGAACCTATTGTATCTAGAGGAATATCATATTTAGTACGTATGATATAGACAGCTATTTGTCTAGGTATAACCACTTCTTTCTTTCTAGTAGATGAAGAAAGATCAGAAACAGAGATGTTGTAATATTTTGCGACACAATCTTTAACTTTTTCTATTACTCCATTGTTTGAACTAATGGAATTAGAATTTTTTGATGCTATAATAATTGATTCTAAAGCAATTTTAGCATTTTCTAGAGAAAAATCAATATTAAATGATACACAGTAATTTATAAAACGTCGTAAAGCACCCTCTAATTCTCTGACATTACTATCAAAATTCGTTGCGATGTAATCAAGGGCTTCATTATTAACGACTTTTGGATCAGGAAGTAAGAAGAATAACTTTCTCTTTAAAATAGCTTTTCTGTGTTCGGCATCAGGTTTTTTTACATCCACAGGTAGTCCCCAATCAAAACGAGACTTCAAACGTGACATAATATTTTCAAGTTCACTAGCTTTTCTATCCGATGTGATAACTATTTGTTTATTATTTTCAAATAAATATTCAAATAGTTTAAAAAATTCTTCTTGAGTAGCTGTTTTATTAGCTAAAAATTGGATATCATCAACAAGTAGTAAATCTGCGTTTCGGTAATAGTTATAAAATTGTTCCAAACTAGCAGCTGATTTTTTAGAAGTAGCCATAAAATAATCTTCTGCAAATTGTTGAGCCGTAGTATAGACAACATTTGTATTTATATTATTATCTAAAACATAGTGACCTATAGCCATCATTAGATGGGTCTTTCCGAGACCGACATCTCCAAAAATGTACAAAGGGTTAATTGTAACACAAGGAGATTCTGCGACTTTTGTCGAAGAAACAAAAGCAAACCTGTTTGACTCACCTGTAACAAAGTTTTCGAAAGTATATTCAGGTCTTAATTTTCTAGCATTTGTCGCAAATTCACTAGGATTGACAGAATTTAAAGCTTTTTTTGCATTATTTTCATTTTCTAGCGCTGCGTCTTCAGCACTGATTATTTTAAATTCCATTTTTTTAGAACAATACTTTTGTAATAAGGCATTTAAATCAGGTAAGAAATATTTTTCTATGCGAAACTTGTTAAAAGCGTTGTCGGCTATTAAATAAATATAATCATTATAAACTTTGTGAACTTCTGTTATAGGTCCAAAAAAAGATTTAAAATCAGAATCTGTGATCTTGCCAGAATTTTTAAAATCCTCTTTTACAGAATTCCACAAATTTAAAGCATTTTCCACATAAACCACCATACTTTCTTAATATATGATACCATAAACAAGAAAAAAATACACATAAATAGAAAATATTTTTAAGAGTCATAGATTTCCACATATCAACAGAGGAAAAGATGTTGATAAAACTATTGAGATATCCACAAAGTTATCAATGTGGATAAGTAATTAAATAAAATCTCTCGCTACTTACTTGCAAAATAACACCTTATATGATAAAATTATCAAGCGAGAGGAGACTTATTATGAAGTTTATATCAAAAATAAATACAACAACTAAAATCTTGATTTTAGTAATATACACATTTGCTTTAGCAGCAATAGCAGGAGCTGTTGTCATAAAAACAAGCAATAAAGTGGTGTTTACTGAATATACAGATAAACCATATGATGAAAATTTAGAAGTGGCAGTTTCTCTACTTGAACGCAGAACTCGCTCTGATGAAAAAAAAGAAACAAGTCGAGAAGAAGCAAAATGGGATGTAAGAGTACACCTTAATGCTCTTGATACATCTAAAAAGATTAAAAATGTTGGTGTTTATTTAACATTAAAAACCCACAATGGAACGTACGTTTATAAAGAACAAACAAGAACTAAAGAAGTGACATTACCATCAATTAACTTTTTATCAGATTATTCTGTAGCTAATAAAACACAAACATATAATAGTAAAACAGAAGTTTATGAAAATGTTGATAAAACTCCCGAACAAGGATTTTTAAAAGTTCATTACCAATTAAAAGTTGATACATTAGATGGAAAAGTAGAATATAAAGACTATGAAATTAATTATAAATTTAATGTAATACAATTTGATGAAAAAGAAATAAATAAGTATGTCGCTACTACTGTTGATACTTTAGATGATGATAGAATAAATTTAAAAGATGATAATAAACTATTTGGTTTAAAGATTAAGACTAAACTTAGCGATAATAAATTAGACAAGTTTAATATTTACACATATTACAGTAAAGAAACTATTGGAAAAGCTTCAATTGAAGTAAAGGATTCTCACTTAGCAGTGTTTGGTAAACTTGATAACGATCCTCATGATGATACTAATTATATGTCTGATTACGTTTCTATGGTTCAGTATCATGGTATTTTAACTACAAGAAAAACGGGAATCTCCCTAACAGCTAGTACAGTTTCTTATAATGAATTATATAATATGTCAAAAATTTATGTTTTCCAAAAAATGAAAACTGTTCCAGGAAAGGTTGTTTCATCATACGTTACTATCGCAGTAGATGAACTTCCTGTAGTAGATTAAAACTAAAGACAAACCCCAAAAGGGGTTTGTTTTAATTTAAGTAGATAAAAAAGTTGACAAAAAACAAAAGATGTAGTATAATAATCAAGCATGGTTTTATGGAGGTGCTCATATGAAAAGAACATACCAACCTAACAAACGTAAACATAGTAAAACTCACGGTTTCCGTGCTCGTATGGCCACTGTTGGTGGTAGAAAAGTTTTGGCGCGCAGACGTTTAAAAGGTCGTAAAGTCCTTTCTGCTTAAAATATTGCGGATAAATAATCATTTACTTGGACCACTTTTGTCAAATGATAACAGGAGGGGTCTTTTTATTTTGTAAATAAGTAAGGAGAATGACATGAAAAAAGAAAATAGATTAAAAAAAAGCCATGAGATTGCTCATGTTGTTAAATTACGACAACGTGTAAGTGGAAAATATTACACGTTGTATTACAAAATAAATGACTCTAAAACATTAGTCGCAATATCAGTTTCAAAAAAATATGGGACAGCAGTTGAACGAAATTACGCTAAACGCGTTGTTAGAGAAATTGTTAGACCCTTGTTGTCAACTTTACCTTTAGCATCAATTGTTATAGTTAACAAATTCGAGGCAAAAGGTAAAACATTCAACGATAAAAAAGAAGATCTCGAAAAGATTATTTCAATTTTAAATAGAAAGGTAAAAAAGAATAATGAATAAAATTTTTGAAAAAAGCTCAAAGTTTAGATTTCTATCAATTATTTTTGTTGCTTTATTAATGTTAGTAGGATTAACGTCATGTGGTTCGAAAGATACTATGCCAACATACGATAGTTTTGCAGAAGAAGTTTATGGAGCTCAATTAGAAGAAAGAAATAATTTAAAGACTTATATTGAAGAAACTTTGGAAGTTTCTAATGAAGCCGAAAAAGAACAAGCGAAGGTTAGAATTAATTATTTCGTTGAAAGTCTTAACGTAGCGGAATATTATAATAATTATGAAACAAGTATAAAACAAATTATTACTAAAATTTATAATAATGATTCTAAACTTGATAAAGATAAAATGTTAGTAGCTTTTTCAGCAATTAAAACAGATGCTGAGTTAAAAAGTATTACAGTAACTGATGATTTCAATCAAGCAGTAAAAAGTAAATTAATTAATAATGTTGAATATCAAGATAAAGCATTTAGTGATAATATTTTGTCACAATTAACAGATTATTTAAACAAAATAGCATCAAGTGAATTAAAAAGCGATAACACAGCATTGCTTGAAAAAATTTATAATGATGTAAATGAAATGATAAATAATTATGTAAATATGGTTACAACTATTAATACAAAATCATTAGAGGATGTAGTAACAAAAGTAATTGAAAAGGCAACAGTTGTAGAAGATTATAAAAACAATGGTGAAAATGTTAAAATTTCTAGTATCAAGTCTGTAACAGTGAAAACTGTAAAAGAAAAATTAGGAAACTATAAAGACAGTTATACAAAAAAATCAGAAGATTATAGAAAGAAACTAATTGACCAAGCTATAACAAAATACACAGCAGAATTATATGATGCAAATAGTGCAAATAAAGATACTGTTGTAGCAGAAAAGGTTGAAAATAGTGGAAATGTTTATCAAATAATTAAAAACTATACTATTGATGTTGCTGACTATACATCATCTGCACGACAAGAACCACTAGGATGGAAAAAAATAGATAGTTTTGGAGCATTTTTTACAAACTTCTTTAATAACTTCTTGATTTTCCCAATTGGATGGTTAATGAAAACAATATCAGCTCTACTTGGTGGTTATTATATTTTTGGTATTTTATTTGCAACAATAATTGTAAGAACAATCGCATGGCCTGTTTATGCTAAAACAAATGATATGTCTCTAAAAATGCAATTGATGCAACCAGAATTAAATAAAATAGAGGCTAAATACGCAAATCGCCCAGATCCTGATTCACAAAATGCTAAGAGAATGGAACAAGCTCAAATATACAAGAAGTATAAAGTAGGTATTGGCGGATGTTTAATGCAATTTATTCAATTCCCTATATTTATCGCAATATATAGAGCTATAAATAGAATGCCTTTTACAAATGGGTCTGTTCCTGGAACTTCTGATTGGGTTTCTTCATTGAAACATAATATCGGAACAATTGATTTATTTGCAGGAAGAGGCGAATTGTGGTCTAATAGTTTTTGGGGTATTATTTTAATTATGTGTCTAGTTCTTTTAACACAACAAATTAATCAAAAAATATCTGAACAACGTCAAAAAGATGCTCAAGCTAAATCACAACAAAACATTCCTGAATATCGTAGACAAGCTGCTTCACAAAACAATAATAATGGAACAATGAAATATATGATGATATTCTTATCAGTGATGATGGTTATCTTTGTATGGCAAAGTGCTGCAGGTTTAGGTGTTTACTGGATAATAGGTAATTTATATTCAATTTTACAAGCAGCTTTAAATAATAAGTTTAGCGATAAGCGTGCTGAAAAATTAAGAAAGAAATACAATAGTTAAGAGGAAAATGTATGAAAGAAAAAATATATGAAGGAAAAAGTCTGCAAGAAGTAGAGGCATTAGCAGTTAGTGAACTTGGTGTTGCTAAAGATGACTTATATTTTGACGTATTAACAGATGACAACACTCCACAAGAAGAAGTAAAAATACATGTTATGGTAGATGCTAATCCTGTTAAAAAAGGAAAGGATTATTTAGAACACTATTTACAAAATGCTAATATTATGGGTTTTGTTGAAAGAAAAATGCGTGACAATACTGTTGAATATGGGATCAATACAGAAAATGCTAATGGTATGTTAATTGGTAAAAATTCAAGAACATTAGTCGCTTTACAATATTTGTCATCAATAATAGTTAATCAATATTTTGACAGAGAAAATGAAAATGGGTTAATTGTCAAAGTTGATGTAGGTGATTATCGTAAGCATCGTGATGAAAACCTTGAAAAAATGGCAACTAGAATTGCAAAAGATGTTGCAAAGACAAAAGTACCCGTTAAACTACACTACATGAACGCCTATGAAAGAAAAGTTATTCATAATAAGTTGTCTGACTGGCGCGATGTAACTACACACTCTGAAGGTGTTGAACCGCAAAGATATGTAATTATTGAACCAAAAGTAAATAAATAAATTTAAAAAGGAAAAGAGGTAGCGTTTAAGCTACCTCTTTTGAAAAAAGAAACGAGAATAGATAAATAAAAATTAAAAAGTAATTTTTATGATCTTTGCAATAATAAGGAGCGCGATTGCAAAGAACACTTAAATTATAACATATAATTAATAAAAAGTTTTTGTAAAGTATTTGAAAATGTTTACAAAAAAAATAATAATTCTATATAATAGAAAAATGGAAGAAATTTGGTATAATATATTAGAAGGAGTTGGTATATAATGAATAGTAAATCATTATTTAACACAACTATTGTTGGCGTTTCGACAGCTTTAGCTCAAGGTGCAATATCGATTGTTAGAGTTAGTGGCGATGAAGCAATAACAATTGTAAATAAAATTTTCAAAGAAAAAGACCTTACAAAAGTAAAAAGTCATACTATTACATATGGACATATATATAATCCTAGAACAGGAAGTATAATTGATGAGGTATTAGTATCAATATTTAGATCGCCAAGAAGTTATACAACTGAAGACGTTGTAGAAATAAATTGTCATGGCGGTATTCTTGTGACAAATACTATTTTAAATCTTGTGGTAGAAAATGGGGCCAAGTTAGCTCTTGCTGGAGAGTTTACAAAAAGAGCCTTTTTAAATGGAAGAATTGATTTAACCAAAGCAGAAGCTGTTATGGATGTAATTAGTGCTCAAAATAAAAAAGCACTTGAACTAGCAAATCATTCTTTAAAAGGGGATATAAAAAAAATGGTTGAAAAACTTCAAGCAGCACTGCTTGATATTATAGCTAATATTGCTGTAAATATTGATTATCCTGAGTATGATGATGTTGAAGAAGTTAAATCAAAAGAAATTAAACCGAAATTAGAAGATATATATGTAAAAATAGAAGAAGTTATTAATAATGCCGAAAATGTTTTTTTGATAAAAAATGGTATAGACACGGTAATAATAGGAAAACCTAATGTAGGTAAAAGTAGTCTTTTAAATGCTCTTATCCAAGAGAAAAAAGCCATCGTTACAAATATTCCTGGAACAACAAGAGATGTTATTGAATCAAAATTAAATATAGGTTCAATAACTATCAATTTGATTGATACAGCAGGAGTTAGGGATGCAAAAGATGAAGTAGAAAAAATAGGAGTAGATTTAACTAAAAAGAAACTAGATGTAGCATCTTTAGTACTTCTTGTATTTGATGGTGGTGTTCCACTTTCAAAAGAAGATCTTGAATTAATAAAATTAGTCAAAGAAAAAAATAAAAAGTATATATATATAATTAACAAGAATGATTTACCACAAAAAATAGATGAAACGCTTATTCCTAATGCTATTAAAATATCGGCATTACAAGAAGAAGGTATTAAAGAATTAGAAGATTCAATATATAAAATTGTTTTTACTAATGATTTTGATCCAGGTAATATTGCTTATATAAGTAATGCACGTCAACTTGAATGTATGAAAACAGCTAAAAAAGCTTTAGAAGAGGCACTTGCTGCTTGTAAAGATGATACTGCAATCGATGTAATAGATTTGTTCTTACAAGAAGCATGGCATAGCTTAGGCGAAATACTAGGAGATGTAAGCGATGATTCACTTCTTAATGAACTCTTCAGTAAATTTTGTCTTGGCAAATAAAGTTATATATTTGACAATGTTTAAAAAAAATAATATAATAAATTTAATAAAAATTAAATTAACAAATCGTTGATTAGGACTTTTTATAAAAAAACATTTAACAGTGATCTAAGGATAGTGTGAACTTAGAAAATGGATTATAAAAGGAACACCTATTGAGAGATAGAAGAAAAGGAAACTTAGTAGAACTATCCGCGTAACTGCGTTAACAGTTAAAGAGTGTGAAATTTTATTTCAAATAAAGGTGGTACCACGGAGTTAATTCGTCCTTTAAGTGTCGTTATAGATGCTTAAAGGATTTTTTTTAGAAAGGAGATAAAAAAATGGAAGTAAGTGTAAAAGAACTTTTAACGAACTGGAAAAAGTATTTAGAAAAAGAAGTAGTAGTGAAAGGTTGGATTAGAAATAATCGAAGTCAAAAAGAATTTGGTTTTATTAATTTAAACGATGGTTCTTATTTAGATAACATTCAAATTGTTTATGATTCAGTACTTGAAAACTTTAATGAAATATCAAAGTATAGAGTAGGATGTGCATTAATAGTTAAAGGTACAGTTGTAAAATCATTGGGAAATGCAACGGTAGAAATTAAAGCTATAGATGTTAAATTAGAAGGAGATTGTCCCGAAGATTATCCAATTCAACCAAAACGCCATACTAAAGAATTTTTAAGAGAACAAGCGTATTTGCGTCCAAGAACAAATTTATTTAGTGCTGTATTTAGAATGCGTAGTATATTAGCATATGCTATTCATAAATTCTTTCAAGAACAAGATTTTATATATGTAAATTCACCTCTAATTACTGCTAATGATGGTGAAGGTGCTGGTGAAATGTTTCAAGTTACAACCCTTGATTTAAATAAAATAGCTAAAGCGGGTAAAGTAGATTATACAAAGGATTTCTTCGGTAAACCAGTAAACCTAACAGTTACAGGTCAATTAGAAGCTGAAACATTTGCTCAAGCTTTTAAAAAGGTATATACATTTGGACCTACTTTCAGAGCTGAAAATTCTAATACTTCACGTCACGCATCAGAATTCTGGATGATAGAACCAGAAATTGCTTTTGCAGATTTAAAGGATGATATCAATTTAATTGAAAAAATGGTTAAGTATGTAGTTAAGTATGCTTTGGATCACGCAGAAAAGGAAATAGAATTTTTTGATAAATTTGTTTGTCCTGGCAAAAAGGAACAATTAGAAAGTTTAATTAATTCAACAATGCATGAATGTACTCACCATGAAGCTATAACAATATTAAAAGAAAGTGGTGTCAAATTTGAAAATGAACCAGAATATGGTGAAGATTTATGTACTGAACATGAAAAATATTTAACGGATGTTCATTTTAAAGCGCCAGTATTTATAACAAACTGGCCAAAAGAAATAAAAGCTTTTTATATGCGTTTAAATGATGATAATAAAACTGTCGCAGCGGTAGATTTATTAGTTCCTGGTGCTGGAGAATTAGTAGGTGGATCACAACGTGAAGAAAGATTAGAAGTTCTAGTAGAAAGAATGAAAGAACTTAATATGAAAACGGAAGATTATGAATGGTACATCAATTTACGTAAGTATGGTGGAACTACTCATTCAGGTTTTGGAATGGGATTTGAAAGACTCCTTTTATATGTAACAGGAGTAGAAAATATTAGAGATGTAATCCCTTATCCTCGTACACCAAAGAATTGTGAATTCTAAAATAAGCCTTAAAAGTTTTCGATTTTAAGAGTTTTTAAAAAAGGTTGATAAATTTATAGAGTATAAAAAAAGATGTCAAAATAGACATCTTTTTTTGTTTTTTATTTAAATAATTTAATACTACTTTTTGTTCTTCTTATTTATGAACTGAATTCTCATAGAAGTTAATGTAGAAGTAAGTACTAATAATACTAACCACATAATAAACTTAGCTACATGGCCACCAGTTATTACAAAGGTAATACCTATTGCTAGAGTTACAACATCTATTATTAATAAGAACAAATCTAATAATGTTAAATCACTATTTTTAAGAGCACTAATTGCATCAAGAGTTAAGAAAATTGTTAAACCAAGTAGTAGTGTAAAGTCAAATATTAACCAAGTACGGCTAGTTTCATTAATAAATGTAAAAATATTAAATAAGTCGCAACTAATTGTTAATGCGTACAACAATACTATACTTACGATTGGAAGAACAAAACCATATTTTTTGAAAATGCTTTGATAATATGTATTAGCTGTTACATTTGTTACTACAGAAGGAGTAACTTCTTCTTTTAAAGGCATATAAACAATTCTTAAAGTAGTTAAAATAATTGAAACAGATCCTAAAACGATCCATGAATAGAAGATATATGGTTCAGGATTTTTAAATTTTACAGCTATAAACATTATTAATAAACCGATAGTAACAATATCTAAAGCAAATAATGTTTGATCAATAACATGTTTATTTGATTTCTTTAAATTAGTGATACATATATATGCGAATCCTGCTAAAGCTAATCCAAATAAACTTAAAACAACTATTAATAGAGTAAAATGATTATCTGCAATATTAGGAACAACACCTAATTTGTAAAATTGAATTAACACAAATAGAGAAATTAATGCGATAACGATGCTAGTTAACCAATCATTATGTCCAAAGACACTCTTAATGAAACTAACAAATTTATTTGTTTTAACATCTTTCTTTTTAACTTTTAAATCTTTACTTTCAGTTTTAGCATTGTCATCAGCAGACCATGTACGATAGAAGAAGAATGCTAATAAACCAGATGCTACAAATGCGATAGCAGCTTGCCATAAAATTGTAGGCCATATAAATTTAAAGTATCCAGCATTTTCAAGTGTTCTTAGGTTGCTACTATAGCTGTAATTACCTTTAATAACGTTGTTTGCTTTTTCTACATCACTTGACTTAGAAATAATATTAGTTAATTCGCCAAAACATAATAAGTTTTCAGAATTATCGCTAAATACTTCAACAAAAGCAACCAATGCGTTTTTTAATTTGTATAAATCAACTTGGTTTTCTACTACTTTATTACCACTAGAATCTTCTTCAATGTTGCCTTCATCATCAACTTTATATAAAGGATAAGTACGACGAATTTGAATATCTACTGCTAAAGGAGTACCCTTGTTTTTATCGGCATCAGCTTTTACTGCGTGTTTGTCATAAAAGTTAACTGTTGAAGAAGTAGCAACATAACCTTTATTCCCGCTGTCGCTATATCTTTCTTGAAATTGTTTATAAGCTTTTTCTAAAGTCTCATAACTTTCTTCTGGATTTTCAGGATCAAATTTTACAGTTAACACAACAATATTTTTTGGTGTAACTTTGTTGTGGTTAATATTGGTAAAATAGAAATCGTGAGATGCATTACTATCGTCTCCAACAACAGTTCCTGAAACAGAAGTAATGCTAAAGTCAGGAAGATCATATGTTCCTGTTTTTTTATTTTGTCCAACAGTTTTTTTATCGCTAAAACTTCCTGTATAAAGTTTGAAATTATCAACGTCATAAATGAAACTACTATGAGAAAGTTTTAAATATGTATCCATTCCTTTGTCAGTTTCAACATCTTGGTTGATCAAATTGTTTTCAAATTTCTCTTGATTATTTTTCCATGTTCCAACAATCCCATACATATACATACCGACATATGCAGTAATAATTAATGGGAAAAGAATCGAAATCAAGAGAACAACACTTTTTTTACTTTTCATATATACCTCTCATTGATTTAATTTTTCGTTATATTATACCATAAAAAAACTAAATGTTCAACTATTATATTTTATTTCGCATAAACTTCAGATTTGTAGTGGGGGCCTTTAATAATGAAACTTGAGAATTTAATTAATATATTGATAAAAATTAATCCCCATATGCTAGATAATACATTAAACACGATGTGGGCTAAACTAATTATCAGACCTTTATTATATATATGAGAAAATAGTTTTAAAAAAATAGGAATTACAGGAATAAACAGCAAAACTCCTAATACGTTATATATTATGTGGATTAGGGCAAGCCTTTTACCATTAATGCTCCCCAAAAGAGCAGGTATTAAATCACTAAAAGTTGTCCCCACATTCGATCCCATCATCAAATTTATTCCTAGTTTAACACTAATAACGCTTTTCTTAGTAAGCTTTTGTACAATAGCTATGAAAGCACCTGAGGATTGAATAATGGCAGTTATTATGGTGCCAGCGAAAATGCTCTTAAAATTATTATTGTTAAGATTTATAATTATGCTCTCGATCGTATCTTCTTTAAGCAAATTCAAAAAATCATTTTCAATTAAATCCACACTATAAAAAATAAGTGATATTCCACAAATTATCAAACCTAAGTTTTTAAATTTTTTAAAACTAATTAAGATGATGACTCCTACAAGTAATATATATAATGAATAGCTTCCTAGATTGAAACTAAACAAAATAGAAGAAAAAGTAGTTCCGATGTTAGCCCCCATGACTGTAGCTACGCCAGAGCGCAAGCTAAGCGTATTATTTCCAACCATAATTATAACAATCGCTGAAAGCGCACTAGAAGATTGAGTTATTAGAGTTAATAAAATTCCAAAAAGGAATGATAAAAAAATATTATTATTAAGCTTTTTTAATGTATTATATGTTTTTTTCTCGAATATGGCATTCATTGAATTACTTAAAAGGTAAAGTCCTAAAAAAAATAATGATATTTTTGAAACAAGATTTAATATTAAAATTATCTTATTAATATAATTTCCTCCTTTTGGTAATTATATGCGAAAAAAATCCAAAATAGAAAAGATAGATATATTATTTATATTTATTTTTTGACACATTGTGTAAAAAGTATTTTATAAAATAGAAATAAATAAAGTATAATAAAAAAAAGTTACTAGAAAATATTACAAAAAAAGAATTTTGTGGTATAATACATTGATTAATAAAAATAAAAAATAAAGAAAGGAAAGTGGTTATGGCATATTTAGCACTTTACCGTAGTTATCGCCCAACTACTTTTGAAGAAGTTGCTGGGCAAAAACATATAATTAAAACCCTTCAAAATGCAGTTAATGCAAGTAGAACAACGCATGCATATTTATTTAGTGGACCAAGAGGTATTGGAAAGACTACAATAGCGAGAATTCTAGCTAGAGCGATTAATTGTTTAAATCCTATTAATGGTGATCCATGTAATAAATGCCAAAACTGTCAGCAAATTTTAAATAACGAAACAAGTGATATTATAGAAATAGATGCTGCTAGTAACAATGGTGTTGATGAAATTAGAAGTTTACTAGAAAAAGTAAATTTTTTGCCTAGCACAATAAAGAAAAAAGTATATATTATCGATGAAGTTCACATGTTAAGTTTGTCTGCATTTAATGCATTGTTGAAAACTCTTGAAGAACCACCAGCACACGTAGTTTTTATTCTCGCAACAACAGAACCTCACAAAGTGCCAGCTACTATTCTATCCAGATGTCAAAGATTCAATTTTAAGCCTTTAACAACTGATGAAATAGTGCCAGTATTGGTAAAAATCTGCGAAAAAGAAAAAATAGCTATCGATAAAGACGCCTTGACTGCGATAGCAGAAGCATCTGAAGGTGGTATGAGAGATGCCCTAAGCATTTTAGATCAAGCAATAGCCTATAGTGAAGGTACAATATGTCTTGAAGATATATATAGTGTTACAGGAAAAATTGCTGATGAGAAACTAATAAAACTAATGGAATCACTAATTAATCATGAAACAGCTCAAAGCATAACTATTTGTAATGAGTTGATTGATATGGGAAAAGAAGTAGGAAGATTGGTTCAAAGTCTGTTACAATTATGTCGAGATATTTTACTATATCAAAGTGCCAACACTAAAGAAAATCATAAAATGATTTTTGATAATCCTGAGTTTAGAGAACTAACAAAGGAAACAAATAAAAAACAATTATTTTACTTTGTAGATGTCTTAAATGAAGCACAAAATAAAATAAAATATAATGTATCACAAAAAATATATTTAGAAGTAGCTATCATTAAACTAGCAAACGCTACAGTTGAAGAATATAATCCTTTACAGAATATTGAAATAAAAGAAACTGTTCAAAACGAGACAAATGTTGTTAATTCTGAAATTGAAGAAAAAATGTCACAACTAGATTCATATATATCACAAATTAGAACGGAATTAACGAAACTAAATTTAGCTGATTTTAAAGAACAAACAACTGCTAAATTAGCTTTTTTAGAAGAAATATCCTCAAAAGCAGTAGCTGCTAATAATTATGGTGATAGAATTGATAATATTGAACGTCGTTTAAATGAATTATATGAAACACCAAAACAGAGTCTCGAAGGAATCGAAACAAGAGTTTTAGAAATCGCCACAGAAGTAAACAACTTTAAACAACAAATAGTTAATATACCAACCCTAAACAGCGATGCTAAATTCAAAACTATTGAAGATGCTTTACAATCTCTTCAAAATGGTTACGATAAAGTAAATATTAAATTATCAGAAATAGAACAAAATGCTTTGAAGAGAACATCGCATGATGATGAAAAGCGTGAAAATGTTAGTGATACAATTTCTAAAACTGAAGTAATGCAAGATATATATATGTCACCTGCATCTGAAGCAGATATGAATGAATATCAAAACTATGAATCAGTAGATGATTTGTGTGTAAAAGAAGAACCTAATGTATCTTTGGAAGAATTAAAAAAACAACAAGATATGCAACAAAATATAGTAGACACTATTGCGACCATAAAAGAACAATTCAGTGATATATCAAGTGAATTTGTCAAAGTACAAGATAGTATTAAGATGAATTATGATGAGATAACGACCCTTAAGATAAACCAAGATAAATTAAATGTTGTTGTATCATCAATTGAAACTCCTAAATATGATGATGAGTATATCGCCTCACTTGTATTAAAAATTGATAATGTTAAAGATTATGGAATAAAGTTAGGCGCTAGATTGGCAGATGTAGAAAGTAAGGTTAAAAATATCGAAATAGAAAAAACTTCTCTTACAAAACCTAACGCTGAAACTCAAAAAGAAATAGCAGAGGTTAAACCTAAACAAGAGGTAACTTCTAATATTCAAGAACATATAAATAATGATAATACTGTAGTAGTCAGAAATGAATTACCTAAAACTACTACGCAAATGCCAGTTATGGATGATGTAACTGCTGCTGCATACGATGTCAAGAAAATAGAAGAAGCAATGCACCAGTCACGCGATATTAAAGCAAGAGAAGAAAAAATCAAAATATCTAGTATGTGGAAAAGAATGGGTGAAAAAGTTGGCGCTAGTTTATTAAGTACGGCCAAAATATTGATGGAGGGGCAATTCGCAGTTAATGGATTTAATACAATTGTAATAATATATCCAAATGCATCCGTATGTAATCATTTAATGAGCGAAAAAGTTCACTTTGACGCTAAGCAAGTATTAAAAGTTGTATATAATAAGGACTATGATTTTGTTGCATTACCTGAAAATACTTGGCAGGAAAAGCGAAATGAATATCATGGTCAATATCAAATGGGCATAAAATATCCTAAGCTAACACCAATAAAAAACCCTGAATTAAAAGTTATAAATATTACAAAAGATACTTTTTCCAAAGATAGAAATGAATCTATTAAAAAAGCCGAAGAATTATTTGGAAAAAGTCTAATTAAAGAAGGAGAATAAAATGAATCAACAAGCAATGTTGCGTAAAGCACGTCAACTACAACAAGAAATGCTAAAGGCTCAACAGGAAATTGAAGAAACAGAGTTCAAAGCTTCAGCAGGAGGAATAGTTACAGTAGTATATAAAGGTAACAAAGAATTAGTAAAAGTTATAATAGCAGAAAATTTTGAAGTAGAATCGAAGGAAGATTTAGAAATGCTTTCTGCAAGTATTGTTGCTGCAAGTAATCAAGCGTATCAAGCAATTGAAAAGATGACTGAAGAAAAATTAGGTAAATACCAATCAATGTTTGGTGGAATGTTGTAGAAAAGTGAAGAATATTAAATTTCTTGATGAATTAGTTTCTTTTTTTGAGAAACTACCGGGAGTAGGTAAGAAAACAGCGACACGATATGCTTTTTATATCGCAGAAAAATTTGACGATGAAGATGTAACACAAGCTGTAAAAGCAATCAATGATATTCATGAAAATGTTACTCATTGTAAAAAATGCAACATGTTGTCAGCAAGTGAAATTTGTGATATATGTCAAGATGAACTTAGAGATAAAACTAAAATATTGGTTGTAAAAGATACTAGAGATATTTTAACACTCGAGGCGACACATCAATATAATGGTTTATACTATGTTTTAGGGGGATTAATATCACCTCTTGATGGTATTGGTCCTGATGATCTGAACATAGATAAATTGGAAGAAATTTCCAAAGATCCTGCAGTAAATGAAGTGATATTAGCTACAAGTTTTACTCCGCAAGGAGAAACAACAGCCCTTTATCTAGAAAGAATTCTTGCTAGAGAAAATCTTAAAATAACAAGGATTGCTTATGGGCTTCCTGCTGGTGGTGACATAGAATATGCCGATGAAAGAACTATTCAAAGGGCTTTAGAATCAAGAAAATAGAGGTATTAAAATGTATTATTTATCATTCAATTTAGTAGATTTTTTAAATGGAAAATGCTCAGAATTGATTACTTGGCTCTATGGTTTATTACTTAATTTTAATGGTTTACTTCAGCTTGCTATACTTGTTGGAATAACAATTTTTGCTGTAATAGGTATCATCACTTTTGTTAAAAAAACAACTAAACTTGCAATAGTGTTGGGCCTCATCGCAGTAATTGCATTAAGTATATGGACTATACTAACGATTATACTTTAGTAGGAAAAATTTGATTATCAAAAATAAAAAAGATTCACCTATATTAGTGAGTCTTTTTTTTATTTATAAAATTTGACAGAAAAAATAAAACAAGGTAATTGCTTAAATTTCTAAAATATGATATAATACACTTGATATAATATGCAATTAAAAAACAATTGCGAAACATGACGGAGGATTAAAAAAATGGACATTCGTTTGCAAAACCTAACTAAGGTGTTTAACGAAAAAAATGATGAAGTGAGAGCGGTTGACAATCTCGATATCACCATTCCTTCTGGAAAACTAGTTGGCTTATTAGGCCCATCTGGATGTGGTAAATCTACGACGCTATATATGATTGCAGGTTTACTTGCTCCAACTGAAGGTAGAATTATATTTGGTGAAGATGATGTAACTGAACTTGCTCCAGAAAAACGTGGAATTGGATTAGTGTTCCAAAATTATGCATTATATCCACACATGACGGTTAGACAAAACATTATGTTTCCGCTTCAAAACATGAAAGTGCCCAAAGCAGAAGCATTAGAAAGAGCCCAAAGGGTTGCTGATCTAGTTGATATTGGTAACTTAATGAATCGTAAACCAAAACAATTATCAGGTGGTCAACAACAACGTGTAGCAATCGCGAGAGCTCTTGTAAAATCACCTGCAGTATTATTACTCGATGAACCTCTATCAAATCTTGATGCTCGTTTACGTTTACAAACACGTGAAGAAATCAAACGTATTCAAAAAGAAACTGGTATTACAACAGTTTTCGTTACTCATGACCAAGAAGAAGCTATGAGTATTTCTGATGAAATCGTTGTAATGAAATTAGGAGTTGAACAACAAAAAGGCGCCCCACAAGAAGTTTACAACAACCCAGTTAATAAATTTGTTGCGAAATTCTTAGGAACTCCACCTATCAACTTCTTCAATGGAAAAGTTGAAAATGGCGGCTTGTACATTGGCGAAGAAAAAATAGGCGAATCAACTTTAAAAAATCAAGATGTTTGCATCGGTATAAGACCTGAAGGATTTGAAGTAAACCCTGATGGAGATTTTACAATCAAAGTTGAACAAATAGAATACATTGGCCGAGATAAATCAATAATAGGTTCAAATCCAAATTCTGAAAAACCAACATTTAGATTTATTATTGATGCTGAAATTACTGGCGTTGAGATAGGAAAAGAAATCAAAGGTAATGTCAAAAAGACGAAATGTTTCGTTTTTGATAAAGATACAGAAAGTCGAATTCAGTAATTATGGAAACAAAAAAGAATCAATGGATAGGTTGGATTTACTTAATACCAGCTTTGGTTTTGATGCTGATATTTATGTTTTTCCCACTAATTGTAACAGCTCTGACGGCTTTCAAAAACGATTTTAGAATTGTAGAAAATCCTTTCCTTCAATTCTTTTATCCAAATGAATGGCGTTTTTTTGGAAAACCAGCCAATGCAAATTATTTTAAAGATTTAAATTATGGTTTTGATGGATTTAAAACAGTTTTTACAAATGATTATTTTTGGAAATATTATGTACCAAACACTTTAATTATCGTGTTTGTATCTGTACCTATTTCTATCACACTAGCACTTCTAATTGCTGTTTCGCTTAATTCTATTAAACAACTTCAAAAATTCTATCAAACAGTTTTCTTCATGCCATATGTAACTAATACGATAGCGTTAGGTATGGTATTCGCGGTAATGTTTGGATCAAATCCAAATGGGTTAATAAATTCAACATTATTAACCTTGGGACAAAAATCTATCGAGTGGTTAGGACAAAATAGCGAGCCAGCAACGGTTCGTTTTACCGGTATGGCTGTACTAATTATTTATAGTGTTTGGCAAGCATTACCATTTAAAATTCTTATTTTGCTAAGTGGTCTTCAAGGCATTGATAAGCAATATTATCAAGCAGCACAAATCGACGGAACTTCTAAATTTAGAATTCTAATGAGAATTACTGTTCCACTACTTTCACCACAAATTATTTATTTAGCAATTACTTCATTTATTGGTGCATTTAAAGAGTACAACTCTGTTATCGCAATTTTCAATGATAATGGTACTTCTGCCGTAGGTCAAGAACCTTTATTTGGAACAATTGTACTTTACATTTATAATTTCACAATTAAAAAACCAAATGTAGCAGCCGCAGCAGCAGTGTTCTTATTCGCAATTATTATGGTATTCACATTACTTAATAAATGGATAAGTAACAAGTTTGTATACTACTAGGAGGTGCCAAAATGACATTAAGTTTTTTAACTAATTTATTACTAAGTGCGCTTTCAGTATCCTTCTTAGTATTTGCAATTTTATATGAAATTCTTTTACTAACAACCGATAATGAAACAGAAAAAGAAATAATCACTCAAAAAGCAATTAAACAACTTAAGAATTTTGTTGTTTATTTATTCTTAACATTGATTGCTATATATGTTATAGTTCCTTTCTATTGGATGATTTTAACTTCACTTAAATCACCAAAAGAATTGATTTCACCAATTCAATTACCTTACACATTGCATCCGCAATGGAATAATTATCTTGTGGCTATAAAACAAGCTAACTTTAAAGATACATTGTTAAATACGGTAATCGTTGGGGTAGTATCTTCTGCAGGATCGCTAATTATTACAATTTTTGCAGCATTTGCTTTCTCAAGATTAAACTTTAAAGGAAGAGATTTTATTTTCTCAGTATTTATGGCGACAATGATGATACCAGGTGAAATGCTTGTTGTAACAAACTATATTACAGTTGTAGGTGTAATGCATTTAAAAAATACTCTAACAGCTCTTATTTTACCATTCTTAGTTAGTGTATTTTACATTTACTTACTTCGTCAAAACTTTAAACAAATACCAGATGAACTATACTATGCTGCAAAAGTAGATGGTACAACTGATTTAGGATATTTGTTTAAGATAATGCTTCCAATCGCAACGCCTACAATCATCACGATTCTATTGTTAAAGATGATGGGGGCATGGAATTCATATATGTGGCCGAACCTTGTAAATGATGATTTATCAGTAAAAGGTGGAAGAAACATGCAGCTTATTACTAATAGTTTGCGTGCTAGTTTCCGTGTTGATGAAGATGGTAGTGGTGGTGGAAACATATATAGCCGTGTTACGACACACTTACAAATGGCAGCAACAACTTGTGTTACTGCACCTCTACTTCTTGTATTTATATTCTTGCGTAAGTATTTAATGCGCGGAGTATCAAGAAGTGGTATTAAAGGCTAAAACTAAAAACATTTAAATTGTAACAATTTTAAATGTCTGTTTTAGTAGAAATATATAAAATTGAAAAATTTAAAAAAAGGAGAATTGTAAAACTATGAAAAGAAAAACCTTATCATTAATGCTTATCTTCGTGTTAAGTATTTTTGTATTAGTTGGTTGTGGCGGCAACACCGTAAAAACCAACAAAGACGGCGTAATGGATACAGTGCCAACTGATAAAATCAAAATTGAATTTTGGCACGCTATGGGAAAAAGTAACCAAGCCGTTATTGATAAACTAATTGAGTCATTCAACAAAAAATATCCAAATATTGAAGTTGTTTCAGCTTACCAAGGTAGCTATACTGACTTAAGAGAAAACATTATTTACGGATGTGCTGGTGGAACTGGTCCAACTGTTGCTCAAACATATCAAGACCACGTAGCAATGTATATTCATACATATAATGCAAGAGAATTAACTCCATATATCAATCATGAAAACCCTGAAATTGCATTATCACAAGAAGAACAAGATCAAATTTTCCCTTCATATTTATTAGAAGGTAGTCAATACCAAAAAGAAGGTATGTACAGTTTACCATTTAATAAATCAAGTGAAACATTATATTATAATCGTAATTTCTTTATCAAACACGTTGATGCTCTTAAACAATATGGTGTTGTAATAAGTCAAAAAGGTTTCTTCCTACCTGCTAATACATTAGAAGCAAAAGGTTCAGATATTTATTGGACAGAAGAAGCAAAAAACTCTGATGCTAAAAAAACATTAACTATTGATGAAAAAGAAGTAGAATTTACAGCTGTAGAAAGAATAACTAACGTTGATTGGCCTAATCCTACATGGGAACAAGTTGAAGGCGTTGCTAATTATTTCCTTACTACTCAAGAAGCAAAAGATAAAATTGCTGAATTAAAGAAAGAATATACTGAAACTCCTGATGAAGATTTAGTATCTGGTTTCGCAGCAGACTCTCAAGCAAACTTATTTATTACTTTAACTCAACAATATAGTAATAGTAGTGATAGTTATACAAAACTTCAAAATGGTGAAGGTGTATTAACATTCAGTAGTAATGATTTAAAAGTAACAAAATCAAAAGATGCACTTCGTTGGTTTGTTAAAGGATATAAGAGCGGAGCATTCGCAACAGCAACAAAATTTGGTGAAGATTATAGTAGTAATGCTTTTGCAGCAGGTCGTTGCATAATGACATTAGGTTCTTCAGCAGGTTCTAGTTATAATATTGCTGCTGATGGTAGTTTCCAAACAAATGTTACAAGTTATCCACAATTAGCAAGTGCATATGCAACTACTAACCCAACTAAAAAATTTGTTATTCAACAAGGTACTAACGTAACATTATTCAAAAACAAAGATTTAAGAGTAGAAATGGCTGGTTGGTTGTTTATAAAACATATTATCAGTTATGAAATGGCATTAGAATGGGCATTAAATACTTCTTACTATCCAATTAGAAAAGATGTATATGAAAGTCAAAAATATCAAGATTATCTAAATGGTATTACTTACGTTGATGGTAAACAAGTTCAAACAGAACCAACTCTTGGTGCATTAACACAAAAAGTTGTTACTTCACAAAGAGAATATATGTTTACAAATGTTTCTTTCGTAGGTTCATCAGATGTTCGTGATGAAGCTGAACAATTAGTTATCGCCGCTACAAAAGGTGGTACTGCAATAGATGACGCATATGCATTAGCAGTTAAAAATATCAAGATTAAATTGGGTCAATAATTAAAATGAAAAAAGTTAAATACTTATTAGGATTTTTAATCCTTACCTTAGTATTCTTTGTTGCCGGATGCCCAAGCAACAATGATACTACAAAATATACCATTAAATTTTTAAATGATGATGGTACTTTACTTCAAACAGTAAAAGTAAATGAAGGAGCAACCGCTGTTTATACAGGAGCTACTCCTACTAAAAAATCAGCTGATCCAGATATAATTTATGAATTTAAAGATTGGTCAGTTAGTGTTAAAAATGTAAAATCAGATATCGAAACTATTGCTACATTCACTTCAAGAATATCTTCAACAGCAATAAGAACAAAATATACTAATTTAACAAAATTAGAACAAAGCGTTAGCGAAGATTCTGTTTTAGATAAAGATTTAATTGCTTATGCAAAAGTAAGTGCATATGTAGATGGAGATACAACACATTTTAGAGTTAATCTAACATCAGGCAATAAAAAGATATCTGTTAGATATTTAGGAATTGATACTCCTGAATCAACATTTAAAATTGAACCTTGGGGAATCCAAGCAGCCAATTTTACTAAAACTAAATTAATGTCTGCTAAAAAAATAATTTTACAGGCGGATAGTGAAAAATTAAAAGATGGTAATGATCGTTATTTGTGCTGGGTATGGTATCAACCAGAAGATGGTGCAGATTTTAGATTATTAAATCTTGAAATCGTAGAAGAAAGTTATTCAAACGCAAAAGGTTACACTGGTACAAGATATGCAGAAACATTCATGAAAGTTGTTAATCGTTCACAAGCGTATAACGATCGTGTTAATGGCGGTATTGATCCAATGTTTGATTATGATAATGTTGGTGAAAGAATGACTATTAGACAACTTCTTGAAAAATATGGTACTCCTGATGCTATTAAGAATGAAGAAGGAAAAGGTAAAAAGGTATATATTGAAGGAACAGTAGTTCGTAAAGTAGGTGTTTCATCAGCATATATCGAACAAGTAGATAATGGTTATATAGCTATTGATCCTGAAACAGGAGAAGAAATAACTGTTGAAGGTGACGGCAAAACATATGGTATCTATTTATATGGTGGCTATAACCAAGTTACAGCTTTAAAAGAAGGATGGACAATTGTTACATCTGCAAACATAAGTTATCATTATGGATCAATCCAATTAGTAGGTGTTAGTAATAGTACAATTGATTATTCTAGTACTGAAGTTAGTGAAATTGTTCCAGCTACTTTAACAGATGATGAATGGAATAACCTAGAGAGTGGATTACTTTATCGTTTAGTTAAATTTAGTTCCCTTACTGTTACAGGAGGGTTTGATGCAAAAGATAGCGATTCTTATACTATCTACACTACTACAAAAGGTGGCGCAGTAGTTAATGTAAGAGTTGATCAAAATGTTGCCATTATGTTTAATGGTAAGAAAAATACTACTTGGCAATTATTTGAAGGAAAAACACTTGAAGTTGTTGGTATAATTTCAAGATATGTACCTTACGATGGTGCCGAAGTTCAATATCAAATCTTGATTACTCAAGCTAAAGATATCAATTTCTAAAATAAAAATGGAGGAAAAAATGTTTAATAAAAATCTAAAAAAAGTAATGTTTACTTTCTTTACAGCATTAGCATTTATATTCTTGCTTGGTGCTTGTCAATTTGGCAATGTTTCTCAAGAATTAGTAGATGCACGTAGTGACTTGAAAGAGGCCGCTGCTCGTGTTCTTGTTAAAGGTGAAGAAACAAAAACAATAACCCTTACTGATGATATCAACTTAAATGGTTTCATTGTAGGTGGCGCAACAGTTAAATGGGAATCAAGCAATGAAAAATATGCTCAAGTTGTTCCTAACACAGAAGATAATAATTATGTATTAAAGGTTAGAAGACCTAAACCAAATGAAGAAACAGTAACTTTAACACTTAAAGCTACAATTAGTTTGGATTATCTTGATGCTGATGGAGAAACAAAAACTCTTTCAACAGTTAAAAGATTTACAGTTGAAATTACTCCTAGCCCAGCTCCTAAATCATTATCAGAAGTAAAAGTAGAAGCAGCAGAAGCAATTAAAAATAATAAAGAATATAATGCAAGTTTCTATGGAACAGTTACATATGTAATACCTGGAACAGGCAATGGACAATTCTATGTAACAGATGGTGAAACTTCTATGTATGTATTCGTTGCTAAAGAAGGAATTAAAGCTGGCGATGTTGTAAATGTTCAAGGTAAAATAGTTGAATACTATGGTATGCTTGAAGTTGATAAATCAAATGCTAAAGTTGAAATTTTAACAGCTAATGAAGAGGGTCAATATGTAGATGATGAAGGTCAAGTAATATTTGGATCTGATGGAACTCCACTAAAAGCAGTAACTCCTACATATACTGAAACAACAGTTGTTGACCTTTATGACACTGAAAAATATCCTAATGCAGTAGCATATAGTGGTAATACAGTTAATGTATATGGTTTATTAACATATGAAAAATATAGAGGCGAATCTAATACTAACTTCTATCTAGTAGATGTTGAAAGCGGTAAACGTCTTGCAATATACTATAAATCATACACAGATGAACAAAAGAAAGTTTTAGAAACATTTGCAGGTAAATATGTAACTATTGACGCAATTGCTCATGACTTCTATACAAGTGCTCCTGGACCATTCCGCCGCTTATTAGTAAATGCTGATAGCGTTAAAGAAGCAGCAGCTCCTGTATTAACTGATCAACAACAAGCTGATTATATCATTGGCACTTTATTCTTAAGTGAATCATATGGTGTAGATTTCACTCTTCCAACAGAAGCAACTTGGGAAGTAGTTAGTGGTACAGGTATTGAAATCGTTGATGGTGTTGCAAAAGTAACAAAAGCTGAAACTGAACAAACAGTTGTATTAAAAGCAACAGTAAAAGTTAATGATGAAGTAGCAACAAAAGAATTTACAGTAGTTGTAGAAAGCTTAAAGATTGAATATATTACTCCAAGTGAAGCACTTGAAAACTTACAAAAAGATGAATTCAATGGTAAAACAGTATATGTCAAAGGCTTTATTTCTCAAGGTACTTATTCTAATGAAAATTTCTTAAATAAATATGGAAACTTCTTCTTAAAAGGTACTGATGGTGTAGAAGTTAAAATTTATGGAAAATTTGGTAAAGACGCTCAAGGTAATTATGTATTCCCTACTCTAAAAGAACAATTAGGTCTTGCAGAAGGTGTATGTGTAGGTATCAAAGGTACTTATAGTAATGGCTTTGGTAATATCGAAGGTTTAGAAATTATAACAGTTGAAATCCCAGAATTAACAGACAAAGAAAAAGCTGACGCAATTGCTTCAAAATTAACTTTAAAAGGAGCATATGGCGCAGATTTCACTCTTCCAACAGAAGCAACTTGGGAAGTAGTTAGTGGTACAGGTATTGAAATCGTTGATGGTGTTGCAAAAGTAACAAAAGCTGAAACTGAACAAACAGTTGTATTAAAAGCAACAGTAAAAGTTAATGATGAAGTAGCAACAAAAGAATTTACAGTAGTTGTAGAAAGATTAAATCAAGCAGCAATGACAGTTGCAGAAGTTCTAGCATTAGTTGACGATGCATCAGTAAAAGTAGTTGCAAAAGTAGTAGCAATATATGCAAGAGGATATATAGTAGCTGATAATACAGGTAACGTATTAGTATATTTTGGTTCATCATTCTCTCAAGACTTTAATATTGGCGATGTA
>URLJ01000002.1 GCA_900548675.1 uncultured Mollicutes bacterium | reverse complement strand
AAAAGACTTGGATGACTTGTGGCTAGGGGTGAAATTCCAATCGAACCCGGAGATAGCTGGTTCTCCCCGAAATAGCTCTAGGGCTAGCGTTGTGGTAAAGTTATATGCAGGTAGAGCACTGAATGGGTGATGGCCTCACCTCGAGGTACTGATCTCAATCAAACTCCGAATGGCATATAACATACATAGCAGTCAGACTGCGAGTGATAAGGTCCGTAGTCAAAAGGGAAACAGCCCAGACCGCCAGTTAAGGTCCCGAAATTATGCTAAGTGGGAAAGGATGTGGAGTCGCATAAACAACTAGGAGGTTGGCTCAGAAGCAGCCACCCTTTAAAGAGTGCGTAATAGCTCACTAGTCGAGTGATTCTGCGCCGAAAATGTATCGGGGCTAAGCATAATACCGAAGCTGCGGAATTAGACAGAAGTTTAATTGGTAGGGGAGCGTACTTAACGCGTCGAAGGTTGACCGAGAGGACAGCTGGAGTGTTAAGCAGTGAGAATGCCGGTGTGAGTAGCGATAAGATGGGTGAGAATCCCATCCGTCGGAAGCCTAAGGTTTCCAGGGGTAAGGCTCGTCCGCCCTGGGTAAGCCGGGGACTAAGGTGAGGCTGACAAGCGTAGCCGATGTACAACAGGTTGATATTCCTGTGCCACCATGCACATGAAGGAGTGACGGAGGAGGCTAATTTGAGCCAATTAGTGGATTTTGGTTTAAGCGCAAAGAGGGAATCTGGAGGCAAATCCCTAGATTCAGGACCTTGAAGCGTGAAGACGTAAGTTGAATGAAGCCACACTTCCAAGAAAAGCTTCTAGTAACAATGTATGGTGCCCGTACCGTAAACGGACACACGTAGGCGAGGAGAGAATCCAAAGACGCGCGAGATAATTCTTGTTAAGGAACTCTGCAAAATTACCCCGTAACTTCGGAATAAGGGGGGCTCGAAAGAGACGCAGAAAATAGGCCCAAGCGACTGTTTAACAAAAACATAGCTCTCTGCTAAACCGCAAGGTGATGTATAGGGGGTGACGCCTGCCCAGTGCTGGAAGGTTAAGAGGAGATGTTAGGAGCAATCCAAAGCTTTGAATTGAAGCCCCAGTAAACGGCGGCCGTAACTATAACGGTCCTAAGGTAGCGAAATTCCTTGTCAGGTAAGTTCTGACCCGCACGAAAGGCGTAACGATTTGGGCGCTGTCTCAACAAGAAACTCGGTGAAATCATAGTACCTGTGAAGATGCAGGTTACCCGCGATCAGACGGAAAGACCCCATGGAGCTTCACTGCAGCTTAATATTGATATTGAGTATGTGATGTACAGGATAGGTGGGAGACGGAGAACTAAGTACGCTAGTATTTAGGGAGTCAACCTTGGGATACCACCCTTCGCATATTTAGTATCTAACTAGTATCCATGAACTGGATATAGAACAGTGTTAGGTGGGCAGTTTGACTGGGGCGGTCGCCTCCCAAAGAGTAACGGAGGCGCCCAAAGGTTCCCTCAGAATGGTTGGAAATCATTCAAAGAGTGTAAAGGCAGAAGGGAGCTTGACTGCGAGACCTACAAGTCGAGCAGGAACGAAAGTTGGGCTTAGTGAACCGGCTATACTGAATGGAAAGGTAGTCGATCAACGGACAAAAGCTACCCTGGGGATAACAGGCTGATCTCTCCCAAGAGTTCACATCGACGGGGAGGTTTGGCACCTCGATGTCGGCTCGTCGCATCCTGGGGCTGGAGAAGGTCCCAAGGGTTGGGCTGTTCGCCCATTAAAGCGTCACGCGAGCTGGGTTCAGAACGTCGTGAGACAGTTCGGTCCCTATCTGTCGTGGGCGTAGGAAATTTGAGAGGAGTTGCTCCTAGTACGAGAGGACCAGAGTGAACGCACCGCTGGTGTACCAGTTGGCCTGCCAGGGCCACCGCTGGGTAGCTACGTGCGGACGGGATAAACGCTGAAAGCATCTAAGCGTGAAGCCCCCCTCAAGATGAGATTTCCCATTATGTCAAAGTAAGTAAGACCCCTTAGAGATGATGAGGTTGATAGGTCAGAAATGGAAGCACTGTGAGGTGTTAGAGTTGACTGATACTAATAGGTCGAGGACTTAACCTTACAAACGCGAAGAAATTTGTAGACAAAAGTATTATTCAATTTTGAAAGAGAGTTTGGTGACTATAGCGAAGTGGACACACCTGTTCCCATGCCGAACACAGAAGTTAAGCACTCCAGCTCCGACGATAGTGGTAACCCGCCAAAATAGGACGTTGCCAGCTCCTTTCTATTAAATAAAATTTTGATAAAACTAACATGGAGGATTAGCTCAGTTGGGAGAGCATCTGCCTTACAAGCAGAGGGTCGGCGGTTCGAGCCCGTCATCCTCCACCATTTTTAGCCGACTTAGCTCAATCGGTAGAGCAACTGACTTGTAATCAGTAGGTTGTGGGTTCAATTCCTATAGTCGGCACCATCTGTCCTCGTAGCTCAGTCGGTAGAGCAACTGACTTTTAATCAGTGGGTCGGACGTTCGAATCGTCTCGGGGACACCATCCAATTATTTATACACACGAAGCCTGAGTGGCGGAATAGGTAGACGCGCAGGACTTAAAATCCTGTGGTAGCAATACCGTGCCGGTTCGATTCCGGCCTTAGGCACCAATATTTATCGTGGGTCCATAGCTCAGCTGGGAGAGCGCCTGTTTTGCACGCAGGAGGCCGTGGGTTCGAGCCCCATTGGATCCACCATTTTTTATAAATGTTTATGGCGGTGTAGCTTAGTTGGCTAGAGCGTTCGGTTCATACCCGAGAGGTCGGGGGTTCAAGTCCCTCCGCCGCTACCATCTGGTAAGAAGGACCCGTAGCTCAGTTGGTCAGAGCTCCCGGCTCATAACCGGTTGGTCGCAGGTTCGAGTCCTGCTGGGTCCACCAACTTATAAACGGAGAAATACCCAAGTCTGGCTGAAGGGATCGGTCTTGAAAACCGACAGGGTGTAACAGCCGCGGGGGTTCGAATCCCTCTTTCTCCGCCATTTTCCATCGCGGGGTGGAGCAGCTGGTAGCTCACCGGGCTCATAACCCGGAGGTCGTAGGTTCAAATCCTTCCCCCGCAACCAAAGGTTCCATGGTGTAGTGGTTAACATGCCAGTCTGTCACACTGGAGATCGCGAGTTCAAGTCTCGTTGGAACCGCCATTTTTTATAAGGCTCGGTAGCTCAGTTGGTAGAGCAATGGACTGAAAATCCATGTGTCGCTGGTTCAATCCCGGCCCAAGCCACCATTTTGAAACAATTTAGTCTTTTAGAATTTCTAAAAGGCTTTTTATTTTTATTTATAATATTATTCATATTATCATATAAATTGAAGTAATGAGCTTTTTTTGATATAATCATTATATAGTTTAAAGGAGGTAAAAAATGAAAATTAGTAAAAAAATATTATTGATTACAGTATTTTTATTATTTACCATACTTTTAAATGGATGCATGTTTAAAAAAATTGAAAATGTTAGTCAAATTGTAATAGCAGATAAAGTGAATAAAACGATTGTATTTGTTAAATCAGCAGATGGATCTAGTGATAGAATTAACTTTGTTACAAAAATAAAAGATGGAAATATGACATATTTGGAAGAAGGAAAAATTCACAATGGTGAATTCGTATTTAAAAGAATATTAGAAGATCGTGACTTTGAAGTATTAAATTTATATGATAATAATATATATTTGAAAAATAAAGATGGATTACAAGAAATAATCTATGAGTTTAGATCTAGTTATTACAAAAATAATATTATATCTGATATGCTAGTTTCATTTAAAACCGATGGATTTGGTGAAGTCATAAAGGGACTAAATTCAAATCAATATTTAGAAACAACAAATTCTGCAAATAGCAAAATTATGTCTGATGTTGATAATAGTAATATATGGGCACTTGGTACATATAAGAATAAAGTGATAGAGGCTACAAAAACTTTATACGATAAAAAACAATATTATGTTTATAAAGATGGTGCCAATCTTTTAGTTAGTGAAACACTTCATGAATACGAATTATTGAAGACTACAGGTGGTGATACAATTACACAAGAAATTGTAAACACCAAGGAAATAAACACTATTTTAAAAGACTGCTTTGAAATAAAAAAGGTTGTATTGTCAAATTGGCAGGATAAAACATATATATATATAATAGATTATAATGAAAATATTTTTTGTTATGATATAAAAAATAAGGTTATTAATGTAACAGATGCCTATAGTGATATAGATGAAATTGCTCAATTTGAAGATAATATATATATACTATCAAATAACACAATTACAGTTTTAGATCATAATTTAGATGAAAAAGTGACATGCATACTAGAAAACAATGAGGAAGTTTTAGGAATAACTTGGTATAAAGATTATTCTAATTCCACCATAAAATACATTTATATAAAGAATAACGAATTAGTTATTAAAGATGTGTAAAAAAAGGATATTTTTTATAAAATATCCTTTTTATTAATTATATATGTACAACGATTAATTCTTGATATTTGACCATTTTTAATGAGGTCTTGTAATGATCTTGAAACGCTTGGTCTAGGTAATGAAAGTGTTTCGGATAATCTTGTAATTGACTCTATTTTGCATGTATTATTCTTTTCTATATGTTTAAAATAATATAAAATACGATCTTCTATTTTTTTATGGGCAAAAAGTTTGGCTTGTAATTTGAAGGCTATGCTTTTGTTAGTAATACGCATAAGATATTCAGTTAAAAATTCCCGATTATTTTGTAGAAGGTTTAGAAATTTATCTTTTTTAGAAATGGCGATAACAGCTTTTGTTTTCGCTTCTGCAAATCCTAAATATAAAGGATTAGATGTGAATACTAAAATATCACCAAAAAAATCATCTTCCTTTAGAATAGTAATTACTTCTTCAGAGTTAGAAGCAGTAATAGTTTTTATAATAACACTACCACTCAAAACATAAAATACATTGTTACATATGTCACCTTCATTAAAAATGATAGTACCCTTCTTGTATTCTTTGATAGTGAAATATTCTTTGTTATAAAAGATTTCTTTATTCATAACTTTCCCCTTTTGTAACAAATGTTACGTTTTTTATATTATAATTATGATATAATATAAATGCAAATAATATGATAAAAATTTAAAAATTATAATTAAAGGAGAAGAAAAATATGAAAAAAATTAAAATGTTTGTAGGTGTTTTAGCCCTTTTGATGCTTGCTTTAGTATCATCTTGTGGTAGTAAAAAGACATATAAAGTACTTGTTCCAAATGGTACACCATTGCTTGGAATGTCTTCATTTATAGAAGAAAATAGTGAAAATTTAGAATATGAAGTTGTGGCTGGATCAAGCGCACTTGTTGCAGGATTCGTAAATAGTTCTTATGATATTATCGTAGCACCAATCAATTTAGGAGCTAAAATGTATAATCAAACACCTAATTATACACTCTATAAATCATTTGTATGGGGAAATTTTTACTTAGCATCTTTAAACGAATTTACAGATGTTAATGCTTTAAATGGTAAAAAAATCGTTGTTTTTGGAGCATCATCTAGCCCAGATGTTATGTTTAAAGTAGTAACAAATTATTTAAATTTAAATGTTGAAATTGAATATGTTGATGATGTAGCTTCAGCTAATGCGATGCTTGTATCTGGAAAAGCTGAATATATACTTTCTGCAGAACCATCAATTAGTGTATTAAGAGCTAAAAAGAATATATATACTCTAAGCTTACAATCTTTGTGGAGCGATGCAACAAATGGTAAAGCATTCCCACAAGCAGGTATATTCATTAAAAGTAGAAGTAACACTGATAAAGAATTTAATAAACTTTTAAATAAGTTAACTGCAGCACTTGACGATTATAAAGATCCAAAATCACTTGCTGAAAAAGCTATAAAAGTTGATGATTCATTCAGCAAAATGGGTGTAGAGGCTTTAACAAGTGCTATCCCTAACTGCAATTTTAACCTTTATGATAAAACTACAGAAAAAGAATATGTGAAATGTTATTTTGAAAAACTAATTGAATTAGGCCTTGCTCCTCAAGTAGGAGGTAAGATGCCTAGTGATGAATTCTATGGATAAGAATAAAAATAAATATGAACGCAGTATAACAAGCCTTATCACCGCAATTCTTCTTATAATTGCGGTGTGGTCTATTATATCTTTTAGTAAAAACAATGATTTAATTTTTCCTAGTGTAGGTAAAATACTTAGCGCAGCAGGTAACATAATTAGTTCAAAAAATTTCATTAAAATAATGTGTTTTGATTTATTGAGAATTATGATAGCGGTTATGGGGTCATTTATAATAGCTCTTATTATCACTTTTATTTATATTTATAAAAAGTCATCATTTGCATTTTTTAAAGTATATTTAGGATATTTTAAAGCTGTTCCAGTAGTAGCGCTATCGATTTTCATATGGCTAATATTCCCTAGTAGTGTAGCGCCAGTTATTATAACATTCGCTGTTGCGGTACCGATTGTAACATATGGTTTAGTAGCTGCGATTGATAGAATGGATAGTGTTCTTCTCGATGATTTAAAGATGCTCAATATTTCAAAATTTCAAACTATTACAAAAGTATATATTCCTTATCTTGCTCCCTTTGTTTTAATGACTTTTATGCAAGCATTCGGTTTATCATTTAAAGTAATGATTACATCTGAATATATATGTCAAACAAATAGCAGTATAGGAAAAACATTATATAATGCTAGAAGTAATCTTGATATGGATGAACTTCTCGCATGGAGTATTATCATAGTTTTGGCTGTTGTAGGTGTTGAAGCACTTTTTAAATTTATAAACAAAAGATATCTAACATCTTAAAAAAAGCTCTCTTTGTTAAAGAGGGCCTTTTTTAAAACTAAAAAGTCAAATGGTTGTATTAATTAATTTATTTTAGTAGAATAATAGGTGAGGTGATGAGTTATGAATATTTCTAAATCAATGTTTAAAAACTTCTCTAGATGTAAAAATTTCGTATCATTATTTGATATGTATATGTACAAAAATGCTCATCATATAAAAACAATTGATGATGTTGACGTTAGAAAACTTAATGAGGATATTAATAACATTGCTGAAGGTATGTTTTCCGAAGAAAACGAAAAGGCAATGGAAATCTTTAGTGAAATGTTTGATGATGAAACAGGTGAAGATTTAACAAAAACATCAAATGCTCAGTTAGAAGCATATGCGAATGTCTTTAAAGAAGTAGAAATATTGGCTGGTGAATATATAAAACAACATTTTTCTGGAAATGTTGTTTTCGCTAGTGATACTAAAAGTCAAAAGCGTTTCGAGTATAATTGTAATAATAATAAGTATTATTGTTATCTTGACATATATGTGGAAAAAGAAAATGGAGAAACGTTAATTTTTGAAGTTAAATCAACTACTAGTAATAAGTTTTATGAACTCGGTAAAAAAATAATAAAAGATGATTCCGATGCAATAGTATATACGAAAAAACGTCATAAATTTGAAAGCATCTTTGGGATTAATGCTAATGGCTTTTTACAATTAAAAGAAGAAACAGGCGAAGAACTTTTCAAAGAATATGAAACAAAGCGAAAAAAAGTATTTGATAGATATGACAAAGCTGGCAAGTATATATACGATATAGCTGTGCAGCGTTACTTTATTGAAAATGCTTTAATTCAAAATGGTGAAATAGAAAAAGCTAATAAAACAAAATATTATTTATTAGTGCTAAATGGCGATTATGTATTTGACGGTAAATACGAAGATGGTAAACCTGTGTACGATACTAATTTAGATGGAGAAGAATTGTTCTCTATTATTGATGTGAATACTATTACTAAAGAGTATATGCCGATAATAGACAGTGAAAGAAAACAAATTGAAGATAAAATAAATGAACGAGCCATTTCTAAATATGTCGTAGGTAAGTTCTGTGAGCGAAAAAGTTCAACCCAATGCCCTTTTTATAAGGTATGTTTTTCAAAATGTCTTGTCGATGGTTCCATAATGGAGTATCTAGATAGTCGGTTTGCGTTCAATGGTAAAGGCTTAAATGGTGAAAAACTTTCTTTGTTTGATGTAATTAATATGGGATATGTTCACTTGGATGACATTCCAAGGGACTATTTAAGTAAAGAGAAAAATTTAATTCAGTATGATTGTTATCATGATAAAAAAACATATATAAATCACTATAAAATAGATCTAGCTTTAAAAAACTTACAATATCCCCTATATCACTTAGATTTTGAAACATTCGGATGCCCACTTCCAAGATATAAAGGTGAGGTTCCATACACACAATCAGTTTTCCAATATTCACTTCACATTGAAAAATCAAAATTTGATTGTGATAAAACAAAAGATCACTATGAATATTTAGCACCTGATCATTCAGATAATAGAAGAGCATTGTGTGAAAAAATGATTAAAGATATTGATTTATCAAAAGGAGGAACGGTTATCGTTTATAATCAGTCGTTTGAAAAATCACGTCTTAAAGAACTAGCGATAGTATTCCCAGATTTGAAGAAAGATTTAGTTAAAATAAGAAATGCCGTATTTGATTTATTATATGTATTAGAAGGTAATGAGAAATTATTTAAAAGTTTATTACCTGCTGATATGGATAAAAAAGAAAAAGAAAAGGAAGCGAAACTCTTTAATTTCTATCACAATGATATGCATGGATCTTTTTCAATAAAGAAAATTTTACCACTATATTCCAATCTTTCGTATAAAGATTTAACAGTTCATAACGGTGTAGAAGCGGTACTAGTGTATAGTATGCTTCCAACATTTACCAAAGAAGAGTATGAAAAGTATTACTTGGCACTTGAAAAGTATTGTCAGCAAGATACTTGGGCGATGGTTGAAATCATTTGGGGATTGTATAATAAGAAGTATTAACACACACTATATGAATATGCTTGTTACAAATGAATAAGTTAAAAAAAACACATTAGAATTCTAATGTGTTTTTTAAAATATTTTATATATCTTGAAGTTCTCCTTCTAAATCATAAGGCATAGCCTTGGTGATTTTCACCTTATAATACTCTCCCATTATTAAATTGTTCTTATCGTTTATTTTCACCTTAATATAACCATCCGAATCATCAGGGGCTTCAAAATAAGCTCTAAATAGATAAGTATCAGTATTTAAAGGTTTAACTAGTAAACTCTCAAAAGTTTTGCCGACAAGTTGTGTATTTTTTCCTAATGATATTTTCTGCTGTGTTGTCATTATTTTTTCAAATCTTTCATGTTTTACTTCATCAGTTATTTTTGGTGTCATATGAAAAGCTTTTGTATCGTCTTCATCAGAATATTCAAAAACCCCTAAATGATCAAATTTTATATCATTTACTAAGTTGAGAAGTTCTTCAAAATCTTCACTTGTCTCACCAGGGAAACCAACAATTAATGTAGTTCTAATTACAGCGTCCGGATTACTTGAACGAATCTTTTCAAATAGGGTATATAATTCTTCTTTAGTCCCTCTTCTATTCATAGCCTTTAAGATTTTGTTGCTGGCATGTTGAATAGGTATATCAAAGTAAGGAATGATGACATTACTTGTAGTCATTACTTTAATCAATTCATCAGTAATTTCATCAGGGTATAAATATAATACGCGTATAACTTTAAAAAGATTTAATCCTTCTAGCGCTTTGAGCAATTTTGCAAGTGACATATCATTCATATCTGAGCCATATCTGGTAGTATCTTGGGCTATTAATGTTAGTTCAACGACACCATTTTCGGCAAGGTATTTTGCTTCCGAAATTAAACTATCAAAAGTTCTACTTACATAATTTCCTCTAATTAGAGGAATGGCACAATATGCACAACGATTATTGCACCCTTCACCAATTCTTAAATATCCTGCACCTTTATTAGTGGCAATAATTCTTGAAGTGTATTCTAAGTGCTCTGATAAATTTGTAGAAGTTATTTTACTAAATATTTTATCAAGATTGCCGTAATCTTTAATTGGAATAAAATAATCTACTTCGGGTATTTCTTGCTTTAGTTCATTTAAGTAACGTTCAACAAGACATCCCATAACAATAATTATTTTTCCATCTTTTTGATAATCAAGCATTTCAATTATTGTATCGATTGATTCTTGTTTTGCGGGTAAAATAAAGCCACACGTATTGATGGCTATAATGTCTGCATCTTTTATTTTATTAGTTATTTCTAATCCATATTTTTTGGCAAGTCCTAAAAAGAGTTCACTATCTACAAGATTTTTAGCACAGCCAAGTGAAATAATACCTAATTTCATGATATCCTCCCTTAAAAGAAGTAATATGTTTTGTATAACAGTTCATTAATAATTATATCACAAATTTAAAAAAACAAAACTGCTTTTGCTGATTATTTGACTAATGATATAAGAAGTAGTATAATAACCATAGATTTAAGATACATATATATTTGGAGGTAACATATGTCAAAAGAGTTTATCGTTGAAACTTCTGCGCGCCATGTTCATTTAACTAAGGAAGCTTTCGAAGTATTGTTTGGAAGCGGTGCAGAATTAACAGTTAAAAAGTATTTGTCACAACCAGGGCAATTCGCTAGTGAACAAAGGGTAGAGGTAGTAGGTCCTAAAAAGAGCATTGCAGGTGTGTCAATATTAGGCCCTTTCCGTAAAGATAATCAAGTTGAATTGAGTGCAACAGATGCAAGAAGCATCGGATTACCAATCGTTGTAAGAGAATCAGGAGATTTAAAAGGAACACCTGGATGTAAATTAGTAGGTCCTTGTGGTGAACTTGAAATAGCAGAAGGTGTAATTGTAGCTAAACGTCACATCCATGCAACTGTTAAGGACGCTCTTGAATTAGGTGTAAAAGATAAAGATATCGTAAGTGTTAAAATTGATACAGTAGGTCGTAATTTAGTATTTGGCGATGTTGTTGTAAGAGTTAGCGATAGTTATGCTCTTGCTATGCATATTGATACTGATGAATCTAATGCTGGTTTAGTAAACAGCAACACTAAAGGTGTAATTGTAAAATAAGTTAAGAAGGCGTAGCTTAAGCACGCCTTTTAATATTTTATATCATTTTTTAGTTAAAAAAAGTGAAATATGATATAATAAGACTAATAATAAAGAAATATAGAATTGTGGTGTTATAATGCATAAAGAAAAATATGATATAGTAATAATAGGCGCAGGACATGCTGGTATAGAAGCAGCTCTAGCGAGTGCTAGAACAGGCATGAATACTTTGATCCTTTGTGGTAACCTAAATAGAATAGGTAATATGCCCTGCAATCCTTCGATAGGAGGACCTGCTAAAGGGATTTTAGTACGAGAAATTGATGCATTAGGTGGAGAAATGGGAAAAGCGGCAGATGCGACTGCTTTACAATTCAAAATGCTTAATCTTTCTAAAGGTCCTGCAGTAAGGGCTTTAAGAGTTCAATCGGATAAAGAAGCCTATGGTATATATATGCGGAAGGTGTTAGAAGGCGAAAAAAATCTTGATATTGAAGTAGCCTTAGCTGATTCATTAACAGTAAGTGATGGAAGAATAAAAGGCCTTACACTAGAAAATGGTGAGTATATTGAAACATCTGCTGTTGTCATCGCGACAGGCACGTTTTTATCATCGAGAATTCTAAGAGGCACTACTACTACAAAGAGTGGCCCAGATGGAGAAAAAACTAACTATGGAATGTCTAAAAGCCTTAAGAGTTTAGGATTTCATTTGTTAAGATTAAAAACAGGAACACCTGCTAGAATTAAAACATCTACAATTGATTTTTCAAAAAGTAAACTTGAACCAGGAACCAATCTTCCTTTATCATTTAGTTACGAAAGTGATAAATCTAAATTGCTACCATTTGACGAGCAAGTGCCTTGTTACTTGACTTATACAACAGAAGAAACAAAAAGAGTAATATTAGAACATTTAAATGAATCTAGTATGTATTCTGGAATTGTCGAAGGTATTGGACCTAGATATTGTCCCTCAATAGAAGACAAAATAGTAAGATTTAAAGATAAAGATAAGCATCAAATATTTTTAGAACCATTATCAAAAGATAATGAATTAACATATATTCAAGGCTTTTCTACTAGTATGCCTATATATGTTCAAGATTTAATGCTTAAAACTCTCCCTGGCTTTGAGAAAGCTGAAGTTGTAAAATATGCTTACGCAATTGAATATGATGCAGTAGATCCTTTAGAATTGTACCCAAGTCTTGAAGCAAAACGTGTTGAAAACTTATTTTTTGCAGGACAAGTCAATGGAACAAGTGGTTATGAAGAAGCTGCTGCTCAAGGCTTAATTGCAGGTATTAATGCTAGTTTAAAACTTCAGGGGAAAGAACCACTAATCCTAAAAAGAAATGAAGCCTATATCGGAGTTTTAATTGATGATATTGTTACAAAAGGAGTAATTGATCCATATAGAATGTTAACTTCTAGGGCTGAGTATCGTTTATTATTACGTCATGACAACGCTGATCAACGCCTAAGCAAATATGGATACGCTGTAGGTTTATTAAAGGAAGAAAGATATAATCATTTTTTAACTAAAATATCAATTTTAAAAACTGTAAAAGAACAGTTAAAGGAATTAAAAATAACACCGAAGGCTGGTGTCAATGAATATTTAGAAAAAATACCATCTACTCCTTTACACGATGGTATCAGTGGAATAGATTTAATGAAGCGACCAGAAGTTAGTTTTAAAAACATTTTGGATTTAGTTCAAATATTAAAAATTGAAGATTTCAACTTTACTATCCCACCATATCTAGATAATCAAGAAATGATAGAACAATTAGATATTGAAGTAAAATATCAAGGATATATTGATAAAGCAATAAAAGACGCTTCTAAAGTATTGAAATTAGAAACACGTAAAATACCAAATAATATAGATTATAATGACATTCCTAATATTGCCAGTGAAGCAAGAGAAAAATTAAATAAGGTTCGTCCTCTTACTGTTTCACAAGCAATGCGAATTAGTGGAGTAAATCCTAGTGATATCGCAATATTATTAGTCTATTTAGAAAGTAGGAAGAAAAATGCATAATTATTTATTACCTTTTAATTTATCTGAGGATGCGTTAAGTAAGTTAGCTACTTATGCTGTGATGTTACAAAACGAAAATAAAAAAGTTAACTTAACAGCCATAACGGATTTAGAAGGTATATATATCAAACATTTTTATGATTGCCTAAATTTAAATAAAGTAATAAGTAAGGAAATAAAAAATATTATCGATATTGGTTCTGGAGCGGGGTTTCCCGGAATTCCTCTTAAGATAAGTTCACCAGATATTAATATAACACTTTTAGAACCGACGCTGAAAAGAGTTAATTTTCTTAACAAAGTAATAAACGAATTAAAATTAGAGAAAATAGATGTCATCCCTCAAAGGGCTGAAGATTTTCAAAAAACACTTGTTAACAAATACGATGCAGCAACATCGCGAGCTGTAGCTTCATTGAGTGTTATTTTAGAACTTAGTGCCCCATTAGTAAATGTTGGTGGACATATATATGCCTTAAAGGGGCAAAACTATGAAACTGAAATAGAAGCTAGTAAAAATGCGTTAAATGTATTAGGTTGCAAAATATTTAATCTTTACCAATATGAATTACCAAATGATCAAGGAAGTCATGTAATCATAGATATTATAAAAGTTAAAGAAACACCACCTATATATCCAAGACATTATTCTAAAATAAAAAAACAACCATTATAAGGTGATTAGTTATGGGTAAAATAATATCAATAGTAAATCAAAAAGGAGGAGTAGGAAAAACTACCACCACGATTAATTTAGGTGCTAGTCTCGCTCTAGAAAATAAAAAAATATTAATAGTTGATTTTGATCAACAAGCTAATGCTACAATAAGTTTGGGTATTGCTAGAGAAAACATAAAGTATGATATTGTTGATGTTTTAAAAGGAATGCCAGTTGAAGATGCAATTTTAAAAACATCAGTAGAAAACCTACATTTAATACCAGCATCAATTAGATTGGCGGAAGCAGAAAGAATACTTTATGATGCTTATTCAAAAGAATATTTGCTTGCCAAAAGTTTGGAAAATATTAAAGATGAGTATGACTTTATTTTGATCGATTGTCCACCATCACTAGGTTTAGCAGTTGACAACGCCTTATATGCGAGTGATTCAGTTATTGTACCTGTGGAATGCGGATTCTATGCATATGATGCTTTGACACAGATGATTCATAAGATTAGTGAAGTACAACAAATAAAGAAATTAGATATTGAAGGTATTCTTTTAACAAAACTTGATAATCGTAATACCTTTGGATATACAATAATGGAAAAGGTTAAATTTATGTTCCCTAATAAAACATTTAAAACGATTATCAGTACTTCTAGTCACATTCAAGAAGCACCTATGTACGGAAAGACAGTAATTCAATTTTCTTTTAATTCAAGAGGCTCAAAAGAATATCGGGAATTAGCGAAAGAAATTTTAGCCAACCAGTAAGGAGTAAAATATGATGTTATTGACAAAACCAGTTGAAAATGCATCACTGTCCACTATTATATGTGTATGCATAGTTATTGTGTATTTTTTCTTAATATATATTAAAAATCAAATATTTAAGGAGAAAAATAGTAAAAAGGCGTCTATTATCAATTTTTTAATTAATATAGTGTTCTTATTATCAGCCACACTTTTCATCCTTTATTTTGGCGGATATATTGATTTTAAAAAGCCTTTAAAAGAAATTTTTGAGGCTATTGCGGATGAAACGAACAATATAATTAAATGTGCTTTTACCATTTTTATTAGCGTTACGGTTTACAATACACTTAAAATAATTATCAACAAAACTAGTAAATTAGGAAAAGAATATGAAAAACGTCGTAGAACATTGTCAAAAGTGATAATGAGTTTTATTAGATATTTTGTTTATATAATAGATGGTATAATTATTCTTGCAATATGGGGAATAAACGTTAGACCTATGCTTGCAGGACTTGGAATTGCCAGTGTTGTTATAGGACTTGGCGCTCAAAAATTAATTGGAGATTTTATTAGTGGTATTTTTATTATTTTTGAAAGACACTTTGATGTTGGTGATATTGTTGATATCGGTGGTTTTAAAGGTGAAGTCATCGATATTGGTTTAAAAACTACAAAAATTAAAAGTTGGAAAAATGAAGTAAAAATAATTGCTAACGGAAACATCACCGAAGTCATAAATTATTCTTTGAATAATAGTATAGCAGTTGTTGAATTTTCAATAGCCTACAAAGAAGATGTAGCACTTGTAACAGATTTAGTAAACAATAATTTACCTTCGCGAATGGAAAATAATGAATATGTATTAACATCCCCTAAAGTTTCAGGTGTTTCAGGACTTGATGATAGCGGAGTAAGAATGCTTGTTACGGCTACAACGGTTAGTGAGTGTCAATATGGAGTAGAAAGACAACTTCGCCAAGAAATTAAAAAGATACTTGATGAAAATAATATTGAAATACCTTTCCCACAAATGGTTGTAACATTTAGCGATAAGAAAGAAGAAAAACAATAATGGAAACATCAGAAATAAAAGTAGGAGATATTATTAGATTCAAGAAACCTCACCCTTGTGGGGGTTATGAGTGGGAAGTCAAAAGGATAGGTGTAGATTTTAAACTTGAATGTACAACATGTAAAAGATTAATTATGATAACACGGCTTGATGTTAAAAAAAGATTAAGCAATAAACAAGGTGTCAAATGAGTTTCTTAAAGTGGACTGATTATGTAGTAAAGACTCCCTCTGTAGGGGGTCTTACCCATCTTTTTGCGGTACTTTTTACTTTATTCTTATCTTTAATCGCATCTAAAACTGCTAAAAAGGTAACAAATAAAAAAGCTGATATGATAGTTCTTTTGTATGGCCTTTTTATTTTAGTACTAGAAATATATAAGCAATTATATATGACATATATATTAAATGATGGCATTTATGGTTGGTCATATTTTCCATATCAATTTTGTAGTGTTCCGATGTATGTTGCTTTAATATGTCCTTTTATAAAAAATGAAAAAGTTAAAACGGCTGGTTATACATTCATCGCGACATATGGGCTATTGGCAGGAGGTCTTGTCATATGTGTCCCTTTGGTCGTCTTTACTAATAGATTATCCCTTAATATTCATACTATTCTTTGGCATAGTATGCAAGTTGTGATAGGTATTTTTATAGGTAATCAAAGAAGAATAGGTAGCGATTATAAAATGCTCATTAGAGGCATAATGGTCTTTTTAATCGTTGTTGTAGTAGCATTAATTTCTAATATAGTAGCTTATCCTATACTAAATCCTAAAGGTGTTAAATTTAGCGCTTTAACATTTAGTCCATATTATCAAACAACATTCTTAGTATTTGATGAAATACAGGCTAAAACAAATTGGTTTTTCACTTACATTTTATATATTTTATCATTTAGTTTAGGGGCTTATTTGATATGGCTAATTTTTAAAGGAAAATACCATTCATCACAAAAACTAAAAAAAATAAAATAACTTCCTTTTTTCTACAAAAAAAGAAATTACATTATTGTATAATTTCTAGAAGAAAGGGAGCTTTTTTTATGTATAAAAAAATAAACATGTGTGTTATTGCTTTTTTTATCGTTTTATCAGTAAAGTTTAATGTTGGATTTGCTTTATATATACCAGTATTATTATATTACTTAATAAGAGATATAAAAAATATTTATTATTTTACTACTTTAGGTCTTATATCGTTAGTGGCATTTACAAGATTTACATACTTAATACCATTTTCACTCTTAATGATAGTAGTGCTTATTATCTTGTGGATAATGAATAAATTGAATAAGGGTATATACATATATGGTTTTGTAGTACTATTAGATATTATGTCATGGTTTCTAACGTACAAAAGTGTTAAAAACGGTTGGGCATTTATAATATCTATTTTTATTAGCGTATTATTATATCTATATTTAGAACGTAATTTCATTGAATCAATAAAAAGAAAAAGTGTTTTCTTTAATAGTGTATATGTAGAAATATTAATAGCTTTTTTGGCCTTTGCTTCTAGTGCTAACATCACAATAAAGGGGTTTAATATTGGTTTTATTGTAGCGGCTTATTTTGCAATGTATTTTTCTACTAGTTATAAAAATATATATGCAATGTTATATGCTGTAATGAGTATGATAGCGGGAATATTTTATTTTTCTTTAAAAGAAGCTATCTTTATCCCTTTTATTAGTGCCATATATTATTTGCCTTTCATTTATCCACTAATGATTATCAATGTATTTTCAGCTGCAACATTGCTCGCTAGAACGACATACAATGATTATTATCTAATAGGATTAATGGCACTTTCTGTATTATTTGAAATATGCAAAAGTATTATTGTTAAAACATATATGGCAGATGAAGTTATTAGAGATAATATGTACACAACTGTAATAGATAAAGCTAGTGATGAAGTTTTATCATTTGCATCTTTTTTGGACAAGTTTGCAGAAAGTTTTAAAACCCCCAGCGAGTATAATGAAAAATTAAGTGATGCAATGAAAGTAATTGTTCAGACGCATTGTGTAAAGTGCAATAAACAAACAGAATGCTTTAATAAGTATCGAACCAATATATATATCTATTTTCGGAACCTTTTATTAAGAGGCGAAGCACAAAGTAATGAATTTAAAGAATTTACACGCTTTTGTATTAAATATAAAGAAATAGATTATACAACACGTAAATTAGCCGAACAAATAGACTTTAAAACCACAACTCACAACAATAATGCGTTAATTGGTCAAATAACAGGAGTGGCAGGAGCTTTGCGGAAGTATGCAATTGATATGATATCTAAAAATGAAATTTCCGAAAAACAAATTTTAGATTTCAAAAATCGCTTAATTGCTTATGGTTTTGATATAACATACTTTGATGTAATTAAAAACTTTGAAAACGACTTTGTTTTTGAAATAGGTATTAAAGATAATAAATACGATAAAGTTAAAGATTCCATTAAATATATTGGAGATACTATTTTCGAATCAAAAATAAGTACTTCTTTTAACAAAGATTTAAATCACTCGGTATATATCAAAGTATTTCCCGAAATAAAACTAGATGTTTTATATGGCTTTGGTACAATTTCATCAGAGGGAAATAATATATGTGGAGATAATTATTTGATAAAAGAATTAAATAATGGTAAATTTATTAGCGCGATATCAGATGGTATGGGTAAAGGTTATAGCGCATTTTGTGAAAGTAATATGACACTTAATCTTGTTGAGGATGTAATAAAACTAAATCTTGATTCAGCAACAGCTTTAGAAATATTAAATTCATTTTACGCTATTCAAGATTATTTAGAACGTTATGCTACATTAGATTTGCTCGAAATAAATAGGTATACGAGTCAAGCAAGATTTTATAAAATGGGAGGAACAACTTCTTTTGTTGTAAAGCAAGCAGGAGAAGTTGAAATGATTCAAAATAAAAATCTTCCTTTCGGAATAGATGAACAAATTGAAAGTTTTGAATATGAACTTCAAAATGGTGATTTAATTTTGATGAGTAGTGATGGAATATTTGAAAATGTCGAATCATCAGAAGAATTGCTATCATTAATTAAGTCAATAAGACATTATGCTCCTCAAAAAATTGCATATGAAATTATCAATTATGCAATTAATGCTAAGTTAAAAGATAAAGATGATATGACCTTGATAGTTTTAAAAGTAAAGACAGCATAATAAAAACGTCACAAGCTATTTAATAGTTTGTGACGTTTAAAAATTTAACCAAGTAGTGTATTTCTAGTTTTTGTGACAGCCCCAGGCCATCTATCTAAACCACCAACAATGTTTGTAACATCATATCCTAGTTCGGTTAGATATTTACATGCCGAATAACTTCTGGATCCATTTTTACACATTACATAATAATGATGTCTTTTGTTGATAAATAAAAAATGTTTATCGATTAAAAGGCTCAAAGGAATATTAATAGCACCACTTATATGGTTATTATCGAATTCATGAGGATCACGAACATCAATGATACGAAAGTCAGATTTTGTTTGATATATTTTAAAAAAACTAAATGATGATATTTCTTTCATACTAACATCTCCTTATACTTTACATATATATTGTAAGAAAAAGATGTGTCATAAAATGCCGAAAAAAGAAGAAGGGGATATGCTTTCTTTTCTAAAATATGTTTTATTTTATTTTTTTTATATTTTGTGATAAAATATTAATGGTGATTATAATGTATCAAGAACTGCTAGAAAAATATAAAGAAAAAATGACGATAATTAAAAATAACGAATATGAATACGATCCTAACAATAATTATTATTTTTATAGTGAGACAGGTGAAATATTCAGTATATGCAAAAACATTAGTAAAAAAGAGTATCTTGAAATTAGAAAAACATACGTTGAAAAAACATTCCATTCTGATGATGTGGTTGAAAAAAAACTTCAAGAGTATTTACTTGAAGCAGGGCCATATCCATTTAAAAAACATCAAGGGAAATTTTTCATATTAAAAAGTACTAATAATGAACAAATACTAGATTTAATAAAAGATATCTACAAAGATATATATGTGTTTAATTATTGTGACTATGAAATAATATTCTATTTTGAAAACTTTGATAATAGCGTCTTAGATATCTTTAAAACAATGAGTGATGATTTTATGATTAATTTCATCGTCCATGATGGTTTGTGGTTTACTTCAGATATTCTAGGAGTTGATATATTAACATACATTAAAGGAGCTATAAAGTATATTGCATATGATGATACAATTTATAAATATAGTGATGCATCAGATATGGTACTCCTACTTGTAAATAAACATGATGATAATATTATAAAAGTGGTAAAAAAACTAGTACTGAAAAGAGTTTTAGAAAACCCTAAAAATAACAATAAAGAATTATTGGAAACATTTTTTAAGTATGATTTAAATGTTTCTGCCACCGCTAAAGCATTATATATGCACCGCAATAGTTTAATATATCGCCTTGATATGTTATCATATACAATGGGGTTAAACATTCAACGTTTCACTCATGCTGCCGCAATCTTAATTTTACTTAACTTATAGTAATTTAATATTTTTTGTGCAATTTGCCTATATATTTAAATTAATGTTTGTGGTATAATATATACGACTTGAAGAAGTAATACAACAATACTTTAAATAATTAGTCCGCTCATATGACTTTAAACTTGGAGAGAGGAAAGGAAACGACATAGAAAACTGAGTACCGTAAATTGTGGCGAGTAGGTATCGTTATTCCAACGCCTATATTTTAAAAAGGAGAACAACTATTATGGCAACTGTAGAATTAAAGAACATTAATAAAATTTATGGAAATAATGTTCAAGCTGTATTTGACTTTAATTTAAAAATTAAAGACCGCGAATTTATCGTTTTTGTAGGCCCATCTGGATGTGGTAAAACTACAACTCTTAGAATGATCGCAGGATTAGAAGAAATCACAAGTGGACAACTTTTAATCGATGATGAAATAATGAACGATGTCGCTCCAAAAGATCGTAATATCGCGATGGTTTTCCAATCATATGCGTTATACCCTCATATGAGTGTATATGATAATATGGCATTTGGATTAAAACTAAGAAAATTCTCTCGTAATGAAATTGATCGTCGTGTTCAAGGTGCTGCTGAAACATTAGGATTAAAACCATATTTAGATCGTAAACCTGCAGCTCTATCAGGTGGTCAACGTCAACGTGTTGCATTAGGACGTGCTATCGTTCGTGACGCAAAAGTATTCTTAATGGACGAACCTCTATCTAACCTAGATGCAAAATTACGTGTACAAATGAGATCAGAATTAATTAAACTTCATGAAAGTTTAGGAACAACAACTATTTACGTTACCCATGACCAAATTGAAGCTATGACAATGGCAAGTAGAATCGTTGTTATGAAAGATGGTTGGATTCAACAAATAGGAGCACCTAAAGAAATATATGATTATCCAGATAATGTATTCGTAGGTGGTTTCATTGGAACTCCTCCAATGAACTTTATTGAAGGTACAGTTGGTGAAGATGGTATCTTTGAATGTGGTACTCATAAACATGGTGTATTTAGAATTAAAGTATCTGAAAAACAAATGAATGTTTTAAAACACGAAGGATATATTGGTGAAAAAGTAATCATGGGTATTAGACCTGAAGATTGTCACGATGAACCTGAATTCATTAAAGAGCACCAAGATTCAAAAGTTACTGCTAAAGTTGAAGTTTCTGAATTATTAGGTGCAGAATCACAAATAACTGTTAAATTCCCTGGTACTGATATTGCTGGACAAATGGTTGTTGCTAAAGTAAAAGCACGTGTTGATATTCATACTAATGATATGTTTGAAATGGCTTTAGACATTGATAAATGTCACTTCTTTGATCCTGAAACAGAAAAACGTATCAAAATCGATCAAAAGCGTAAAGCACAAATTGCTCAAGAAGAAGAAGCAAAAGAAGAAGCAGAAACAAAATAATAAATTAAAAACCGCGAGTTGTCTCGTGGTTTTTGTCATATAATAGGAGGGATTTTAACAATGTTTTATATAAAAGGGAAAAATGACGAAACTATTATTGCTAGTGACAATGGCATTTCGAAAAAAAATGATAAAGTTTTGAAAGTTTTAGAAGATGAATGTATAAAACATTTTTCAACTTTAAGTGGAAGAGTAAAAGCAATTAGAAAGATGTTTAAATATGTTAAATTAACACCCATATATATAAATGAAGAAATAATATTAATATATTTCACGCCTCTTAACAATAAAAAAATATTATTTATAAATGCTATGGCAGTGAAAAGAGTTATTGAAAATGATAATAAAACAATCGTTTTCTTTAATAGCCATGAAGGCTTAGAAGTGGATGCAAAGATTAAACAAGTTAAACTGTCTTTAAAGAAGGCACATGTAATAGAAGAATATGCAAAACAGAAAAGATATATATATTAGTCCTCATACATTTTGCTTGCATTAAAGATAAAAAAGTAGTACAATATATAAGTAGTAAAAATAATAAAATATAAAAAAGGAAGGTAAATTGTATGGCTAAAAAAACGATTAGAGACATCGACTTAACTGGAAAAAAGGTCCTAATGAGAGTTGATTTTAATGTTCCAATGAAAGATGGTGTAATCACTGATGACAATCGTATCGTTCAAGCATTACCAACAATTAAATATGCTTTAGAACATGATGCAAAAGTTATTCTTTTATCACATTTAGGACGTGTTGCAAGTGAAGAAGATAAAGCTAAAAATTCTTTAGCACCAGTTGCAAAACGTTTGGAAGAATTATTAAAACAACCAGTTCATTTTGTTCCTGCAACAAGAGGAGCTTTAGTTGAAGATGCAATTAATAATATGAAAACATCTGAAATCGTAATGCTTGAAAATACACGTTATGAAGATGTAGATGGCAAAAAAGAATCTAAAAATAATCCTGAATTAGGTGCATATTGGGCAAGCCTTGGCGATGTATTCGTTAATGATGCATTTGGTACTGCACACCGTGCACATGCATCTAATGTTGGTATTGCTTCAAATATGAAAGACAGTGTAGCAGGCTTTTTATTAGAAAAAGAAATTAAGTTTATCGGTGAAGCTGTTGATAATCCTGTTAGACCTTTCGTAGCAATATTAGGTGGAGCAAAAGTATCTGATAAAATTTCTGTAATTGAAAACTTATTAAATAAAGCTGATAAAATTATTATCGGTGGTGCGATGGCTTATACATTCTATAAAGCACAAGGCAAAAATGTAGGTCTTTCAAAATGTGAAGATGACTTTGTTGAATTCGCAAAAGGCTTATTAGAAAAAGCACAAGGTAAAATTATTTTACCACTTGATACAGTTGTAACAAAAGAATTCGCTGAAGATGCTGAATATCGTGTTGCTTTAACATCAGACATTCATGATGATGAAATGGGTCTTGATATTGGTGACAAAACACTTGAATTATTTAAGAAAGAACTTGAAGGTGCAAAAACAGTTGTTTGGAATGGCCCAATGGGAGTTTTCGAATTCAAACGTTTTGCTAAAGGAACTATTGGTGTATGTGAGATGTTAGCTCATTTAGAAGGCGCAACAACTATTATTGGTGGTGGTGATTCTGCTTCTGCAGCTATTAACTTAGGTTATGAAAAGAAATTCACACACATTTCAACAGGTGGTGGAGCAAGTTTAGAATATCTTGAAGGCAAAACTTTACCAGGTGTTGCTTGCTTAAATGATAAATAAGGTATTGGTGAAGATATGAGAAAACCTATTATCGCTGGCAATTGGAAAATGTTTAAAACACGAGATGAAGCCTTAAGTTTCATCTACGCTGTAAACAACGAGATGCCATCAATAGATGAAGTTGACACTGTTATTTGTTCACAATTTACAATTTTAAGATGTCTTGTAAAACGTCAAGGAGAAAATCTTCGCATTGGTGCTCAAAATATGCATTTTGCAGAAAATGGTGCTTACACTGGTGAAGTTGCTCCTGAAATGCTTACATCACTTGGTGTTACATATGTTATAATAGGACATAGTGAGCGTCGAGCAATGTTTAATGAAACTGATGAATCTGTAAACAAAAAACTTCACGCTGCATATAAACATGGACTAAAACCTATTCTTTGTGTAGGTGAAACACTAGATGAACGTGAAGCAGGTTTAACTGAAAAGCGTATTAAAGAACAAATTACTGCTGATCTTGCAGGTTTAACAAAAGAACAAGTAAAGGATCTAGTAATTGCGTATGAACCAATCTGGGCTATCGGAACTGGTCAAACAGCTACTCCTGAAATGGCTAACGCAACTTGTGGATATATCCGTTTCTTGATTGATAATATGTATGGTGAAGAAACAGCTGATGCAATCCGTATTCAATATGGTGGAAGTGTAAAAGTTGCTAATATCGAAGCATTGATGCTTCAACCTCATATTGACGGAGCTTTAATCGGTGGTGCTAGTCTTGTTGCTGAAGACTTTATTAACTTTGCTAAAGTAGCTGCTTCAATCAAATACTAATAACTTAAAAAATAAAAACGTGGTCACCCACGTTTTTTTTAATTAAAAAGTATTTATTATACTTCAGCAAGTTGCTTTTTTTCAAGCTTTCGCCAATTTATGAAACCATAAATATCATTTACAAGAAAAGCAACAAAACAAACAACAACAAAAAGGTAAGATAAATTTTTCAGTGTTGCTAATATCCACAAGACAATTAATACAATGTCATTATCTGCATAACCACTGCATAAAAGGGACTTCTTCTGAAAGTTAGATATACGGCTATAAAACTAGTGATGCTACTCCAATGAGTGATGCTGCAAGCGTTAGGTAGTTTTCTCTATCAAAAATACAGAATGACACGATAATTAGGACTACGGATCCACACTATAATAATATTTCAGTTATAGAAAAATATTTTATAAATCTATTTAATAATTTCATATATTCTCCAAAAAAAATAAGCACGCATTTACTTATCTTCAAGTATCTAACGATAAGTAATATGAATGCTTAACATTCTTATGCCCGGTGGCAAATATTTATATTAATGTATGAGCATTATACCATATTTAAAAATTTTCTTCAAAAGTTTTATAAGTTTCTTTTTAAATAGAAAAATGAAACTATGATATAATGAATGCGTTTATGCAAAACTTTGCTTGTTTTAGGAGGAAAACATATGAATTACGTTACTGTTATAATACCGGATATAGAAGAATTTGAAAAGCAATTTCATGATTTTCTATATAACAATATAAGTGTTAATCAACTAATAATTCATAACATAAACATATATCTTCAAAAGAAAGAAGATGGTGTTTCTCTTGATTCAAATATCTTTTTTGGGTATGTAGAAAAAGACAATGAAAAGCTTATGATTTTTCAAAATGCTTATCCTTTTAAATTACAAATAATGCCGCTTAGAACGCTTTCTATAGAAGAGGAAAAAGAATCGATATCTTCCGTTTTAACATATGTAAAAACATCTAATAAAGTGATAAAAGGTATTAATGGGAACCCTACTGAAGCAGAGTATTTTATAAAAAAAGCAAATAGTATTCTTGGTAAAAAAGCTTTTATCAATATTAGAATGGATATAATGGAAATAGGAAAAATTTCTTTAGACAAATATAGAGATGGATACTTAAAACAAGCCGTGCAAGAAGACGAAAAAGAAATTGCAGCAGCGATTAAAGGTTTTAGTTTTGATTGTTTTAAAGAAATAAAAAGTGATGATGAATGTTTGAAGATGGCTCAAAGTATGATAGCTGATAAAAAAATATATTTATTCTACGATGAAACTAATACTATTGTTTCATTAGCAGCAATAACGAGAAAAATAAAAGATCACGCTGCTTTAAGCTTTGTATATACTTTTCCTAAATATCGTAATAAAGGATATGCTTCAACAACAGTTGCTCTACTTGTTGAAAAAAGTTTTGAGGAAGGATTTAAGTGCTGTAGTTTATTTGTAGATCAAGATAATCCATATTCTAATAAAGCATATTTAAAAGTAGGCTTTAAATATATAGGTAGTAACTATGATGTTGTAGTAGAGGAATAGACTAAATAAAATAAATAAGACTTATTAGTTATATTAAAATTTTAAGGCTTATTTAAGTAATGGGGAATCTAATTCCTTGACTTTTTACTAAAAAAAGAGTATAATACTATAGGTGCGATAAAGGCAGCATTCAAATAGTAATAGAAAAAAGATTATCACTTTTTAAAAGATTATCACTTTAGGATGTTAGTAGTCTCGCTGCTTAGGCGAAAGCAATAAGATAACCTTTCCTATTATCTGCGTTTGAATATTTTTATCCACTAAAAAATAAATTTAAACTTAAGGAGAAAATAAAATGGCACGTTACACAGGTCCTTCTTGGAAGTTATCAAGAAGATTAAAATTTTCTATTTTAGAAAATGGTAAAGAATTACAAAAACGTCCATATGCACCAGGTCAACATGGTCAACGCCGTGCAAAACTTTCTGAATATGGATTACAATTACAAGAAAAACAAAAAGTTCGTTTCACATATGGTGTTAACGAAAAACAATTTAGAACTTTATTTGACAAAGCTGCTAAATTCCCTGGTAAACAAGGTGACAACTTCTTATTCTTATTAGAATCAAGATTAGACAACCTAGTTTATCGTTTGGGTTTCGCAACAACTCGTCGTCAAGCTCGTCAATTAGTTACTCATGGACATGTTTTACTAGATGGTAAAAAAGCTGACATTCCTTCACTATTAGTAAAAGAAGGTCAAACAATTTCTTTAAAACAATCTTCAAAAGGTTTACAAATTGTTAAAGATGCTTTAGAAGCTACAGTTTCTCGTCTTCCATTTGTTTCATTTGATGAAAATACATTAACAGGTACATTTGTTCGTTATCCTGAAAGAAGCGAAATTATGCCTGACATTCGTGAAAATCTAATTGTTGAATTCTACAATCGTTAGTATTAATCACTAATAAGCAGTAATAAACAACATAGCTAATTGTTTTAGTTATGTTGTTTTTATTATAATTTTTTGGTGTCACAATATGTAACAATAAAAATTTTACAAAATTAGGTTTTCATAAAAAATGCTATTTATCAAAAAATAATAATGAACAAAAATAGGAGGAGGACATTATGCAGAATAACGAAAAATATCCAAAAGAATTTTCGAGGGAAAAGTTTCCTTTCGTATTAGGCTTAGTTGGTGCTATCTTTAATTTATTAATGACCGCCTTTATAACGTATTTTGCGTTAGGTGGAGCATGGGTAAATGGATATGTTTTTGAATTTGGTAATATGGGAATAGTAATAGCTATTATGGCTATAATTAGTGGTATTGTCGGCATTGTCGGTGCTTCAATTAGTTTTTATTCTGAAGTTGCAGGCTCAATTCTAATGTTAATTGGTGTTGTCGAATATAGCGTAGCTGCTATTATGACAGGACTTATGTGGCTTGTTCCATACTTGTTAATAGGATCTGTAGGTGCTTTATTATTACTAGTTTCTAGTATTTTTACAATTATTGAAGGTATTAAAAAATATCAAGAAAAAGATGAAGCATACTACAATTATTCAAATAAAACCAAAACTACTTACTAAGAAAAATTTTTGTTCATAGATATTTTTAAAAAGAGGAAGTTAATCCTCTTTTTCTTTTGGAATTTAAGTGAAAACGCTTGCGGTAAACACAAAAAAATAGTATAATATTTAAGAGGTGGCAATATGAAAATAAAAAGAAAAAACTATTTACAATTACTATTTGTGATACCTATGATGATAGGTTTATTTTTAAGCGTATGTGCTTGCCCTGCATCTACGCCTAAACCTACAATTAAAAAATTTGGGTTTAAAAATGAAATAACTAGTGTAAATGTCGATGAGTCACTAGAACTAATTCTTGATTTAGATGATTCATTAGATATAAATAAAGTAATAATTGAAATTGATACAGACAATGCTGTTTTAGAAGAAGGAACATATAACATTATTGGCAAAAAAGAAGGAACTGCCCTAATCATAATGCGCTATGAAGGGCAAGATGATCTTTATGCTGAGTTAGAAATAACCATTAACCCAAGTTTAGTCGATATGGATATAGCTAAAAAAGCAGAAGAGTTCGACAAAGAGGTTGAAAACTTTAATTACGAATCATCAACAGCAAGCGATGATTATCTTTTATTAATGGAAAAATATAATAACTTTAATGAAAGAATAAAAATTTTAATTAAAAACCGCAATATGATGTACGCTCTTGAAGCTGAAATCGCTATAGCTTCTCTTCCTAAAGAAATAAAGTTTACGGATGAAGAAAAAGTAACAAACACGAGAAAAATATATCGCAGTCTTGAGTATGGTGCACAAGTAATAGTTAGAAACTATCAAGTATTAGTTGAAAAAGAAGAAGCATTAAAAGAAGCTTTAGCTAAACATCAAGTTCATATTCAAGAAGCATTTTCACTTGATGAAATGATTTCAAAATTAAATAGTAATCCTAAATATGAAGACATCTTAGATATTTTAATTGTGAAAGATAAATATGATGCCCTTCATGAAGATGCTAAAAGTCTTGTAAAAAATATTAAAGTATTAAACAACATCTTTAAGAAGATTGAAAAATTACAAGATTTACTTGATAAAGCAGAAAAAGCCGCACTACAATTTGATGCCTCAGTTAAGGCTATTCCAAATGACGATGCAAGCATTATTGCTAAAAAAGAAATTGTTAAGGAAGTCATCACTACTTACTACTCTTTAAGTGATGAAGTATTAGCTTACGTTTCTTATGATTCCATTATTAAATTAAATAAATGTTTAGAGGTATTATGTGCTAATAAGGAAATAGAATATTTAAATTTAGATGAAATTAAGAATATTAGTGATGAGATAATTAATAGTGTTCCTAAGCATATAACATTTGATTATAAATTTCCAACACCATCTGTTTCTAATGCGTTTGTTACATGGGAATACGTAAATGAACAAGATAAGACTATTCATGATTTAACAACAGGAGCGCACTTTAAAGAATTAATAAAAACATATATTTCTAAAGTGAGATATACATTTGCATATTGTGATATAACCATTACAAAAGAAATAGATGTTAACTATGGTGCTCTTGAGACTTCTAAAAGAGGATTATATTATGGAAATGATCCAAGAGTATTAAGTGCTGATGAAACAGGAAGTAGTGATGTTATCGGATGGAGTAAATATAGTATCACATACGGCGCTTATACTATTTTCCTTTTAAAAGGTAACGTATTTGGTTTTTCAAAAGAGAGCGATTTAACGAATGCATCTATAGAAAACCCATTATATGCAACACTATTAATTAATAATGCTTCTAGTAGAGTTACACTTGACTTTTCTACTTTAAAAGATGCAAATGGCAATAGTTATTTTGGAAATGGAGCTTCTGTTATAAGCAACGGCGTTATTAAAACAACTTATAAAACTCCAACAAAAATAATTTTAGAAAAAGGTGAAAGCATCTATCTTACAAAAACAGGTGACAATGAAAGTATTAAAAGTAATTTCTTATCTCCTGCGTCAAATTTAAAAATCAATAATAGCCTAGTAATTAAGAATTATGATGAAGAATATTTAGAATATACTACTATATTGAATAAAGAAATGATTATAGTAGATAATGCATTAAAAACTGTTTCAGTAGGAACGATAATTGAGCGCCAAGGTGTAGAGTTCAAAATGGGCGAAACTGCTTTTAGCTCAATCGCAGAAGCCTTGGAAAAAGTTTCTGAAAATGGGATTATCTACGTATATAAAGGTGACTATCGTGCAGAAGAATTAACCATCAAAACACCTAACATTAAAATTATAACTGCTAATGCTAAAACGCAAGTTTTTGTAAGAAATGATGAAGTAATTTTAGGAAAAGTAAATATCAATGCTGTTAATGTAGAGTTGAATGGTTTGGTGATAAATGACAAAGTAACTATAAACGCTTTAGGTTCTGTTATCGCATATAGTTATTTTAATAGTAATGCAACACTTAATTATTTAAAAGGTAATGCTACAGTTACTCATTCATATTTTGAAAAAAATGATGATACCATCCTAACAATGGAAGAATCATCTGATTTGACCTTTACCAAAAACATTGTTAAAGGTGCTAAAAATGTGATTGTGATTGCTAAAGCTACAGGAATTATTAAAATAGATGATAACGTTATTGAAAATGTTACGGAATCATTATTTAATTCACCAGATACTAGTGCCCTTGAAGTCTTTATTAATCGTAATAATATAAAACGTGTTATGGGCGAAATGATAGTAATCAATGGTAAGAGTCATGATGGTATATTAAACATTAATATAATGTATAATACTTTTATTACTACACCAAAAATGTTTAACATTAACATTGTTGATGAAAATAATAAAGGTTCTATAAATGTAAAACATAATATAATTATTAACAACAATAATCTAGATTATGTTTTTAAAGATGTAGTAAATAGTGCTTCAACAATGTCAATAGCTTATGACCGTAACTATAGTGATTTAGGTGAAGAAATTTATTCTTTCATCTTTAACACTAAAGTAAGTGTTTTAGATAATTTAACAAATGTAATGTATAAAAAAGAATCTGTGAAAGAAGACTTAATCTATCCTGTCGGAATAGAAATCGCTGAAACACTTCAAGCTGATCTATTTGGATCGACACCTATTACATTTGATTATATACCACATCGCAGTAATGTTTTAGGCGTTACATTTGTTAGTATGAATGAAAAAATCTTGACAATTGATAAAGATGGTGTGATGCACGGAATTAAAAAAGGTGAAGTACAGGTAAAAGCATATCTAAATTATAGTGGAGAAATGGTAAAAGAATTCACTGTAAAAGTTGATGTACCGGCTAGAATTGAACTCAGATACGAAAGCACTTCATGGGTTTTAGTAAATGATGATTTAAGAATAAATGCCATGCTTGATGGGCTTGATGCATCAAAACTAGTTTGGGAAGTTAGCGATGAAAAAATAGCTGTAATTGAAAATGGTACTTTAAGTGCTAAAGCCCCAGGCATCGTAATGGTGAAAGCATATATACCAGATACAGAACACGAGATGACTCTCGGTGTAACAGTTTTAGAAAAAATAGATGAAGTAACAAAAATGATACTTGAAGCAAATAATAGTGAAGTAATGGTAAAACCAAATATCCTTGTAACAGGTTATAAATTTGTTTATTATCATGACATTTTATCAAGTGTTTCTAAGCTATTCTTTGGTAACAACGCTATAACTGAATACATCGCTCCACTTGGATCAAATCGTCCAGGTACTATTAAAGAATCAACAGAATTCATAACTGTTCATGATACAGCATCGAGTGAAAGTACTGCTGATGCTTTAGCTCACGCTAAATATGTAGCGGACCTTGGTGGCGGCGGTACATCATGGCATTATAGTGTTGGTAATGATGGAATTTATCACCAAATGCCAGATAATGAAGTGGCATACCATGCTGGTGATGGTACAGATGTTAAATATGGTTTACTTAAAACAAAAGTTCTTGCAGAAGAAGTAGAAGATGTAAAAATTACAATAGATGCTGAAGGATACTATTTAATTAATAATAAAAATACAGGAATAAAAGCTCCTACTAATAATGGATATATTCTTAAAACTTCAGCGATAAACGATATCGGTATTCATTATGTTGTTGGTGATGACGGATATTATTATTTAGGTAAAACATACTATAATGGAACATATCAAAAAATATCAAACTATGGTGGTAACAACAATAGTATAGGCATTGAAACATGCGTAAACCAAGGTTCTGACTTATATATGACATGGCAAAAAACAGCCAACCTTGTAGCCAAACTATTAATGGAAAATAATCTTGATACCTCAAGAGTAAAACCACATCATTTCTTTAGTGGTAAAAACTGTCCAGAAACAATGAGAGATAATAAACTTTGGTATCACTTTATGAGCTTGGTTGAAGCCGAGTATAACAGAAGAAGTAACTTTGCTGAATATACAATCACGGCTAAGTCTAACTCACTTGATCATTTACGCAATAATGGTCGCACATACGATCAACCATTATATAGTGAATGTCTAAGTTATACTGTAACAATTGAAAAAGAAGGATATAAAAATGAAATAACACTATTTAGTGTTCTTCCTGGTGTATTTAATAATTAAAAAATAATAAATTAAAAAAATATTTATTGTAAAACACTTGCATAAAGTGGAGCATTTTGGTATAATAACCCTGCAAGTTGAGAGATGCAGGTATCGTATAATGGCTATTATACCGCCTTGCCATGGCGAAGATGCGAGTTCGATCCTCGTTACCTGCTCCATAATGCAAATACAAGTCTTAAAGTAGTGTATGCCATTACTCTTAAGACTTTTTTCTTTAGGAGGGTATTATTGAGAGTTCTATTAGTTTACTTTACAGGTACATATAATACTAGATACATAACAAATATATTAAAGTTGCGCTTTACAAAAAAAACTCAGGCAGTAGTTGATACGGTAGAGGTTAATAACCAAAATTATAATGATGTGCTTCATTTATCTAATTATGATATAGTTGGCTTTGGGTATCCTATTTATGCTTTTAATACACCTCAATATTTTTTAAAATACATAAAAAAACAAAAATTTTCAAAAGAAAATATTAGCCAGATGCCATATTGTTTTATTTATAAAAATAGTGGTGAAGTATACAATGTCAATAATGCTAGTTCTTACTCTTTAGTAAAGGTGCTAAATAAAAAGAAAATCTATCCAAACAATGAATATCATTTTGTAATGCCATATAACATCTGCTTTCGTTTTGATGATGAAATTATTCGGGAAATGCTAGTAATGAATAATAAGTTAGCAGATATTCTTGTTGAAGAAGTTACGAATAAAATCAAGAATATTCAAAAATATCATTTAATCAATATTCTAACCAGTAACATCTTGAAAATACAATATATAGGGGGAAGTGTGAATTCCTATTTTTATCATGTTAATGATAACTTGTGTGATAAATGTATGGCTTGCGTAAAGGCGTGTCCTGTCAACAATATATATGTTAAAAAGGGAAAAATTAGATTTCATCATAAATGTATAATGTGTATGAGATGTTCTTTTAATTGTCACAAAGATGCTTTTAATACAGGTATTTTAAATAAATGGCGAGTTAATGGTAAATATGATTTAAAAAAAATAGAAAAAGAATTGCCATATAAAAGATGTATAACAAAAGATACCAAAGGCTTTTTTAAATGTTATATCCCATATTACGAAAATATCGATAAACGTTATTTAGAATTATTTGAAAGGGAAAAAAAGCATGATTGATGTAAAAGAGGAATTAATAAAACTAAAAGATGATAAATATCAAGCATTTTCACTTAAACTAACCCCCGCTAGAAGTACGGATATTTTAGGCGTGAGAACACCTGATTTAAAAGCCTTAGCTGCTAGAATTGCTTTAGACAAAGCGGAGGCTATGAATTATTTAAATCAAGGTTTGAAAGAACCATCATATTTAGAAGAAGTCACATTATATGGATTAATAATTAGTAAAATGCCTTTTAGTTTTGAAGAATTTATTTATTATTTAGAAATCTTTATTAAAAAAATTGATAATTGGGCAACCAATGATATGGTAGCATCATCAGTTAAGCAGGTAGATAAGTATTATAAAGAAATGTGGGAATACATGATGAATTCCTTCAATAAAGTAAAGAGTAATAAATTAATAGAAGAGCAACTTGAAATATATCGCGTAAGATTTTACTTTGTAATTATGCTTAATTATTATGTTAAAAGAGAAAACGAGTATATTTTAAAGATGTTAGATATAATTAAAAACACAAATACTAATGAGTATTATATAAAGATGGCCATTGCTTGGCTTTTACAAGTAATAATGGTAAAAGATTTTGAGATAGGATATAATTTTCTAAAAAATAATCCTTTAGATGATTTTATTTATAGAAAAACAATATCTAAAGTTTTGGATTCTTATAGAATACCGCTTGAGTTAAAAGCGAAAGTGAGAACCCTAAGAAATAAATGAAAACGTATTAAATAGTAAAAATATTATAAAGCCTCGCTATATATGTTATACTTACTATTAATAAAGGAGGATAATATGATTCTCGGTAAACATGTTAATAAATTTTATTTGAAATATAGTTACTTAATAATAATAGGTGTAGTAGCCTTACTTTTTGTAAACTATGTTCAATTAATCATTCCAGAAATAATGAGTAAAATTATTGATGGTTTAAAAGCTATCATCACTCCAAGCGGTGATAATCCAGTCCAACCACTCACAATAGATGTTTTAGAAACTTTAATGATTAAACTCGGATTAATCGGCCTAATAATGTTAGCGGGTAGATTCATTTGGCGAATAACTGTATTTGGGTTAGGCGTAATGGTTGAAACTGATTTAAGAGAAGAAATGTTTAGTTATTCTGAACTTTTATCGACTGACTTTTATAATAAAAACAAAGTTGGTCAATTGATGGCTCTTTACACTAATGATATCCAAACAATTAAAAATTCTTTTGGATCAGGACTCGTTATGTTTGTAGATGCGGTCTTTTTAGGTAGTTTATCTTTTATTAAAATGATAAGACTCGATGCATTACTTGCCTGTTTTGCGAGCATCCCTTTACTTGTTTTAGCAGCGTGTGGGGGAATTATTGGAAAATACATGATGAGAAAATTTGAAATGCGTCAAAAAGCCTATGCAGATTTGACTGATGTTACTCAAGAAAGTTTCTCAGGAATAAGCGTAATAAAAGCATTTGTAAAAGAAGGTTTAGAGTTATTAAAATTCAATCGCGTTAATAAAGAAAACATGAACAAAAATATTGAATTCATAAGATTCTCAACTATTCTTCAAGCATTAATAGGGGTTTTTATCAGTTCAATTACTTTAATAATAGTGGGATATGGTGGTTATTTAGTATATAAAATGCCAAGCCATTTCACGGTAGGTAAACTTGTTGAATTTATATCTTATTTTAGTACTTTAACATGGCCAATGATGGCTATTGCTAACCTCATCAATATGACGAGCCAAGCACGAGCTAGTTTAAAAAGAATAAATAGTTTATTGGATCATAAAATTGAAATAAAAGATGCTAGTGATGCAGTTCATTTAAAGATAAAAGGTGCAATTGAAATTAAAGATTTATCATTCAAATATCCTGATTCTGATGTAGAAGTTCTTAAAAACATTAGTCTTTCCATAAAAGAAGGCGAAAGAGTAGGAATAATCGGTAAAACAGGCAGTGGAAAAACAACGCTTGTTGACATGCTTTTAAGAATATATAATCCCGAAGAAAATAAAATCTTCATTGATGGTGTTGACATTATGAAAATAGCCCTAGAAGATTTAAGGGATGGCATCGGTTATGTACCTCAAGATAATTTTCTTTTTAGTACAACCATTAAAGATAATGTTTTGTTATCGAGAAAAGAAGTGACTGATACTGATTTAGAAGACGTTGTAAGAGCTTGTAGTGAAGCTGCTGTTAATGACAATATTGAAGAATTTCCTCTAAAATATGACACAGTGTTAGGTGAAAGAGGTGTAACTCTCAGTGGAGGACAACGCCAAAGAACATCAATTGCGAGAGCGCTAATTAAAAATCCTAGTATTTTGATATTAGATGATTCGGTATCAGCAGTTGATACTGAGACTGAAGATGCAATCATCCACAATCTTGACAAGATAAGAAAAAATAAAACTACTATTCTAGTGGCCCATAGAGTATCGACGGTTCAAAAAATGGATAAAATCATTATTCTTGATGATGGTAAAATCGTTGGTGTCGGGACTCATGAAGAATTACTTAAAACATCGGATGCTTATAACGAAATAGTTAATCTTCAAAAACTAGAAGAGTTAGAAGGAGGCAAAGGATGGTAATAATTAAAAATATTTTGACTAATCCTAATAATAAAATCCTCTTCATATTATTAATTGCAATCTTACTCATATTAGTAATTACGTTAGTTGTTAAAATAATTCAAAAGAATAAAAAGGAAAGCAAGTTAGAAAATGCCGAAAATGGCCGAAAAATGAGCGATAAAGAAATTTTTAAGCGATTAATTAGTTACATTATCCCTTATAAGAAAACTTTCATAATTGCCTTTATAATTATGATTATAATGGTAGGATTTAATTTAATAATCCCCCTAGGCTTAAATTACGCAATAATAATATTAAGTAAAGAAGTAATCGTATTTAGACATGTTATATATCTAGTACTAGCAGGAGCAGTTATTATTTTAGCATCAGCTGTGCTCTCTTATTATGAAACAATGATACTTCAAAAAGTCGGTCAAAAGATAATCTATGAAATTAGAACCGAAACTTTCTTTCATATTGAAAAATTATCAATCGCCCAAATCAATAAAATACCAGTTGGGAAACTTGTTACGAGAGTAACTAATGATACAGCCTATTTAAATGAAATGTTTACTGATGTTGCGATAAACTTAATTAAAAATATTTTGACAATTATTGGTGCTATCGTATTTATGGCTTGCATAAACTTAAGACTTACGGGTTATGTTTTACTCGTTATGCCACTTGTTGTATTATTATCTTTTGCGTTTAGATATTATTTAAGAAAAACTCATCGCGAAGTTCGTCAAAACTTATCTAGTTTAAATGCCAATTTGTCAGAGAATTTATCAGGAATGAAAGTGATACAAATCTATAATGCAACCCTAAAACAAAAGAAAAGCTTCGTTGAACAAAATAATAAATTAAAAAGAAGTTCGTTAAAACAAATATTAGTAGCTGCTATTTTTAGACCAACGATATATTTCTTATATATTGCGACAATCATTATTGTTCTTTGGTTTGGAGCGAGAGAAGGTTTAAAAACAATGGATTTAGCCGCTTTAGGAGCTGTTGTTGCGTTATATCAATACATCGGCAATTTATTTGATCCTCTTCAACAATTAGCTGAACAATTCAACGTTTTACAATCAGGTTTTGCTTCAGGTGAAAGAATCTTCGAAATTTTAGATACCCAAAGTGAAATAACCGATAAAGAAGATGCGATTGAACTTTCAGAAATTAAGGGTGAAGTTGAGTTCAAACATGTATGGTTTGCTTATGAAAAAGAAGATTGGATTTTAAAAGACGTATCATTCCACATAAATCCTAAAGAAGTTGTTGCTTTTGTTGGAGCAACAGGAAGTGGTAAAACAACAATTCTTTCCCTTCTTGTTCGAAATTACGATATTCAAAAAGGAGAAATCCTATTAGATGGAATAAATGTAAAAGATATAAAACTTGATTCCCTTCGTTCTAAAATTGGTCAAATGCTTCAAGATGTATTCTTGTTTAGTGGTACAATTAAGTCAAATATTAAAATGGATGATGATACGATTTCTGATGAAGAAATGGTAGCAGCTTGTGAATACGTTGGGGCAACACATGTCATCGATAAATTAAAAAATGGCTACTTAGAAGAAGTAAGAGAACGTGGTAACAACTTTTCATCAGGTGAACGACAACTTTTGTCTTTTGCAAGAACCATTGTTCATAAACCTAGTATTATGATTCTCGATGAAGCAACAGCTAATATCGATACTGAAACAGAAGTGTTAATTCAACACTCTTTAGAAAAAATTATGACGATAGGAACGATGCTAATAGTTGCCCACCGTTTATCTACGATTCAACATGCTGATAAAATCATAGTTCTAGATCATGGAAAAATCATTGAACAAGGTAATCACCAAGAACTCTTAAAAGCTAAGGGTCATTACTATGATTTATATCGCTTACAATATCAAGATGAAATAAATAAATAGAAAGTGCTTGAAAAATCAAGCACTTTTTTCTTGAAATCAAAATAAAAATGATATAATAAAATTAATGAACGAAGGAAAGGATTAATAGTATGCAGTTAGGATTATTAAATTTAAGTGCTATGAATGCAAATGAAGAAAAAGTTAACGCTTCTTCTAAAGCGTTCGTTGCTGCAATAACAAAAGCATTAGGAGAAAACTTTAAAAAAGTAACCGTTAACACATGGGACCAATTTGAATTAAATATCGTCTTTGTAAGAACAGGCGGAGTTGAAGGAGAATTTCTAAAGTTAAAGGAAAAAACAAAAGGCCCATATTACTTATTAACCTCGCCAACTAGTAACTCATTAGCAGCCACTTTAGAAATTGCTAGTTACTTAAAAGAACAAAACGAGAAATTTGAAATTCTTGAAGGTGATCCTGTAGAAATAGCCGAAAGAATAAAAACAATTTATAAAATAACAATGGCGAAAAAAGCCCTAGAAAAAACACGCTTAGCTGTAATTGGCGAACCATCTGATTGGTTAATCGCATCAAGTGTCAATGAAGATGATTTAAAGGAAAAGTATGGCATTGAAGTAATACATATACCTATGGATGAATTTTTAGTTGAAGTCGTTACTAATTTTGCATCTAATGATAAATTATTAAGAGAACTAATGTCAAAATTTCCTGAAAAAGAAGTTGCAAAAGTATTTAAGGTTTATGGTGCCTTTAAATCTTTAATTAGAAAATATAAATTGGATGGTGTAACTATTCGCTGTTTTGATTTAATCGAAAAATCTAAAACAACCGCATGTATAGCTTTAGCCTTGCTTAATAAGGAAGGCATCAGCGCGTGTTGTGAAGGCGATCTTGCAACACTTGTTTCAATGCATATCGCAAGAAAATTATTAAATATTAGTAGTTTTCAAGCCAACCCAAGCATTCTTTCTAAAGATGAATTAGTATTAGCACATTGTACAATTCCTCTAGATATGGTAGACAAATATACCTTCGATACTCATTTTGAGTCTAATCAAGGTATCGCAATCGTAGGTGAAGTTAAAGAACAAGCTGCAACAATATTTAAGATTTCACCAATGCTTGATGGTTATGTTGCTTATGAAACAGAAATAACTAGAAACTTACAAGAAAAAGATTTATGTCGTACACAAATGGCATTGGCTATAGATAAAGAATTTAGAAATTATTTGTTATACAGTCCATATGGTAATCACCATTTAGTGCTATTAGGTCATCATAAACAATTACTTGATGAGTTTTTTAGATAAAAAAGATAAAGGGAGGGTTTATGGAAAAACCAATTATTGCCTTAATGTATGATTTTGATAAAACATTATGTGCTAAAGATATGCAAGAGTATAGTTTTATACCGAGTGTAGGGATGAACGCAGGTGAGTTTTGGAGTAAAGCCAATAAAATAGCTCACGATAGTGATATGGATAAAATACTTGCATATATGTATTTGATGATAAAAGAAGCTAAGAAAAAAGAAATTTCGATTAGAAGAGAATCGTTCCAAGCTTTGGGAAAAGATGTAATTCTTTATAATGGTGTAAAAACTTGGTTTAAAAGAATAAATGAATTTGGAAAATCCCTTGGGATAACGATTGAACACTATATCTTATCATCGGGATTAAAAGAAATAATTGAGGGTACCGCTATTGCCTCTGAATTTAAAAAGATATATGCATGTGAATTTCATTATAATGCAAGTGGCAATGCTGATTGGCCTCAACACGCGGTAAACTTTACAACAAAAACACAATACCTATTTAGAATATCTAAAGGGGTATTAGATGTTATGGATGATGAAGCCTTAAATAGAAAAACTAATGATGATGACAGACGCATCCCTTATCGTAATATGATCTACTTAGGTGATGGATTAACAGATGTTCCTTGTATGAAACTTGTTAAGCAATATGGCGGTAAATCGATTGCGATATACCAAAAAGCTCAAAAATCTAAAGTAGAGCTTCTCTTAAAAGATGATCGAGTAAACTTTGTGTGTGAAGCAAATTATGGAAAATCATCAGAATTAGAAAATATTGTAAAACTTATTATTGAAGAAATGGCTAAAACATCACAACTAGTCTTTATCTCTAAAGAACAAATAGCTCAAATGAAGGAGACAAAATAGTGAATAAAAAAATTATCGATGTAATAGAAAATAACCTTACAGGTGATTTCGATCACGATTTCAATTATTTAATGAATGAAGCAGCTCATTTTCAAAGAATGAAAGGCACTGAAGAACTTGTAAAGGAAATACTTATGGTGTTTAAAAAACATCTTGGTGAAAAAGGCAGAGTGCGCATGATGGAGGTCGCTGCTGCCCAAATAGATGCAAGACACAAAAAATACAAAAGAGCTATAGAAGCGATAAAAGAAAAACAATTTTCAGAGGCTTCACGTTTACTAACTGAACTTATTGATACTTTTCCGTTTAAACGCTCTGATGATGAGGCTGCCTATCTTCAATTCAATCATATTGTTGAAAGAGCTATATATCAAGAAATTCATAGTGACATAAAAATCCACCAGTATGAAGAACCAGTATCAATATTCTATTATCAATTAGCATATGTTTTAAGAGAAACAAAGGATTATGAAGGAACCCTAGAAATGGTTGAAAAAGCCTTAGAGTTAAATCCGGTTTGTTTTGATTATTTTGTTTTAGAAGCAGATACTCATAAACGTTTAGGTAATTTACAAGGCTTTATGGAAAGCATAATTAAAGCTTTATCTTACGCATTTAACACGTTACAATTTGGTAGAGGGTATTTTTTACTAGCGGGTTACTATTATGAAATAGGTGACTATGAATTAGCTTATTATTTATATGAAAAAACAATTAGCTATATTGATATGGATTACGCAATAAAAGCTATGAAAAAAATTGAAAGTCAATACAGCAATATTACAGCTAAATCGCCTGAAAAAATAAATGAACTTTTAAAAGCGTATAACATACCTCTCACTCCTACCCAAGAAGTAATTGATGCATTAACACAAATACTAGCTGATACTGCTGAACCAGGTTTAGAAGAACTCCACAATTCAATAGAACAACTGTATAGTGATATTATAGAAGATAAAACAAATGATATCCATTAAACAAAACAAAAGAGTCCATTAACAAACTACTTGTTAATCGGCTCTTTTTATATATAAAAATATAAAAAAGAAAAAAGTCTAGAAAGGTATGCATTCTAATATTGTACTAGTTTAATAAGTATTAAAGTAGATAGTGGAAACAAAATATATGATTCTAGAGATAATTGTAATGCAATAATAGAAACTGCTACTAATACATTAATTAAAGGATGTATGAAAACAATAATATCTAGCACTATTACAAGTATAGAAGATAATGCATTCAGAGGCTGCAGTAGTCTAACAAGTATAGTAAGTCCAAATAGTATCACAAGTATAGGAGACGATGCATTCATCGACTGTAATAACTTAACTATATACTGTGAGGCTAATTCCAAGCCAGATGGTTGGGATTTTAATTGGAATCTTGATAACCATCCTGTAGTATGGGGATACAAGAAATAGAGGATATATGTTAATAATATCTCTGAACAATAATTTATTGTTTAGAGATATTTTCTTTTTATTAATTATTTTGTTAAATACTTGTATAATTTTAGATGATGTTGTATAATATAAATATAAACTAAGACTCAATTTCAAATTGGAGGATTATTATGGAACCTAAAAGTTATAATACCAAACAAAAAAGTGTAATTTTAGAGTTTTTACAAGAGAATATTAATAAGAACCTTACAGCTGATGAAATATTATATATGTTATATGCAAAAGGTAATCAAGTAAGTAAATCTACATTGTATCGTTATTTGGATGTTTTAACAACAACAGGTGATGTTAGGAAGTATGTGTTACCAGATAGTGATAAAACATGTTATCAATATTTAGGTTGTGATAATTCCCATGAACATTTTCATTTAAAGTGTATGGAATGTGGAAAACTTATACATATGGAATGTGATGATTTCAGCAAGATTATCGCTCATGTATCTAAAGAGCATCATTTTGATGTTGATCCAGATAAAATAATTCTTTATGGTAAATGTGAAGATTGTAGGGGGAAAGTATGAAAAAAAGAATAGGAATTGTAGTAGTAATACTACTTATGGTGGTTTTAATCACCTCTTGTAAAAAAGAAGAAGACAATAAACCCATAATTGTTACAACCCTTTTTCCTCATTATGATATAGCTAGAACTATAGCAGGAGAGAATTTTAATATTAAGATGCTTCTATCACCAGGTGAAGATACCCACTCTTATGATCCTTCTGTTAGAGATATTGTTTTAGTGAAAAAAGCTAAAATGTTTATATATACAGGTGATTTTATGGAAACATGGGCTTCTAAAATTGTTGAGGGATTGAGTAGTGATGTAATAGTAGTGGATTTTTCTAAAGATGAAAGAATTATTACATACGAATTACATGAAACTCACGATGGAAATGAACATAAACATCATCATAAACATAGTGCTGACCCCCATATATGGACAAACCCAAGATATGTAACATATATGGTAGAAGATGTTTTGACAGCTATTAAAAAACTTGATAACGCCAATAGTGCTTATTATGAAGAAAAGGCAGCAGCATATATTAAGTCTTTAAATGAAATTGATACATCCTTAAAAGAATTAAAAAAGAAGGCTAAAAGAACAACGTTATATTTTGGAGCACCATTTGCTTTTCTTTATTTAACTGAAGAATATGGTTTCGATTTCGTGTCTGCATATGATTCTTGTTCAATGGAAGTAGATCCGGCTATTTCGACAATAATCCAAATGAATGAAGCGATTAAAAAAGAAAACATACCAGTTATATATATAAAAGAACTTATGACAGATAATAGTATGGCTAAGACTATTACGAAGGGGACCTCTGCAGCAATCCTTGTTCTTCATTCTGGGCATAATGTTAGTAGAGAAGACTTTAACAATAATATTAGTTATTTAGATATTTTAAAAAATAATATTAAAAACTTAGAGAGGGGGCTTTTATGAAATTAATTGCTTGTGAAAAGCTAAGAGTAGGTTATGATAATAAAACAGTTTTAAAAAATGTTAATTTAACTATTGAAGCCGGAGATTTTATCGGTATTTTTGGTGCCAATGGCAGTGGAAAAAGTACTCTAATTAAAACATTAGTAAAACTTTTACCACCACTCAGTGGTAAAATAAAATATGATCCATCAGTAAAACACTCTGCCATCGGTTATTTACCTCAAGAAATAAAAGCTAATCCAGATTTTCCCGCAACAGCCTATGAAGTAGTTATTTCGGGATGCGTCAATAGATTGGGTTTAAGAGCCATTTACAATAAAGAAGAACGAAATTTAGCTATTAGATATATGACGATTCTTGGTATTGATGATTTACGGAATAAATCATTTAAAGAGCTATCAGGTGGAGAAAGACAAAAGGTTTTATTAGCGAGAGCTCTTGTCTCTTGTGAAAAAATACTTTTTTTAGATGAACCATTCAATGCTTTGGATGAACGAACAAGAGAACAGTTATATCGTACTTTATCTGAAATTAATAAACTATATGGTGTATCTATTGTAATGATCTCTCATGATAATGAAACGACAATTAAATATGTTAATAGAATCATTGAAATCGATGAAACAATTAAATTTGATGGTACGCCAAAAGAATATCTTAAGAAAGAAGGTGCTGTAAATGTATCTAACATGGCTTAATGATATCGTGAGTATTATGAAATATATGCCTGAAGCAATAATTGTCGGTATCTTATTATGCGTTAGTGCTTCGATTATAGGAGTTATATTAGTGTTAAAAAGATATTCAATGATTGGTGATGGTTTGTCTCATGTTGGTTTTGGCGCATTTTCTTTAGCACTTGCTTTTAACACTATTTTAGAAATGCATGACAAAGGTTTAAAAAAAGAAGGTTGGGAATTATTAATCGCAATACCAATTGTAATTGTTGCGGCATATGTACTACTTAGAATTGGTGAAAATAAAAAAATAAAAGGTGATAGTGCGATAGCCCTAATAGCCAGCAGTTCACTCGCAGTGGGATATCTCGCGATTAGCGTTTCTGGTGGAACATCTGCAGATATTTCTAAATATATGTTTGGAAGTATTACCACGGTTACTAGAACAGATTTATATATTGTAATAGCCTTAACTGTCGTTGTTGTAGGATTATTTATTTGTTTTCAAAATCATATCTTCGCCGTTACATTTGATGAATCATTTGCTAAGGCGGTAGGGATTAATACAAAACTATATAACAGTATCTTGTCAATTTTAACTGCTATTTTAATTGTATTTGGAATGAGAATAATGGGAACCCTACTAATATCTAGCATTATAATTTTCCCCGCACTTACTTCGATGAGATTATTTAATAATTTCAAAAAAGTTGTATGGTTTGCAGCAGCAATATCAGTTGTTTGCTTTATTATCGCTTTCTTTGGTTTTTATCAATATTCATCAGCAGCTAGTATTGTAATAGTGAATTTAATTGCTTTCTTAATAGCTTCTGTTATTAATAAAATAAGTAGAAAGTATAAAACGAATTAGTTAGAATCAATAAATTAAAATACCTGCCTCTTAAATTGGGCAGGTATTTTTGATATTAATATATATGTTTTTTATACAAATAACAGTTACGGACCTTTCCTGTTCTCTCTAGTGCTCCGGTGCTATAAAGAATATTTGCAACTAAAGAGGCATCTTTCTTTCTTAGTTTTAGGTTTTTTACTAAATCGTTAGTTGTAAATTCAGCTGGCAAGGTATTTGGTAAAAGATCAGATAACTCAGCTACAGTTTTAAAATCAAGTTTTGAAGTAATCTCAAAAGGTAATTCATCAATCCTAGAAGAAACGGTTCTATGGTATCTATTAATTCTTAAGAATCTTCTTTCTTTTGTTTTTAAAAGAACAATCATTAAATGCAAGTTATTAGATTTAAGTAAACTTTTAATTTTATATAATTCGCTACAAATGATTAAAGGAGAACCGGTTTTAGGTGATTTTCTTTTACGTAAAAGTTCGCCATTATCATCTTCAATATATATATGCTTTTCAATAGTCAAAGGATAAACGATAGTCACTTCATGATTTATTAAAAGATTTGATAATTTATTTTTAATCGCATTGAAAGATTTTGTTTGAATTTCATATATCATGCCATCTTTATATACATCGATAAAATAATTATCAATTTTTATTTCATGATATTTTGCATCATCTGCAAGATAAAATTTTAAAACTTTATGAATTGTTTTCTCTTGTTTTGTACCAATAGAATCATTAATTATTTCACTTTTTTTTACTTTTTCTAAGATTTCTTCTAAATTCATATATATCACCAATAACTTAAATACATTATATCAAGAAAGTGCTTTCTAATAAGTTAAAAATGCATTTTGATTTTTAGGCTATTGTAAAAAAAAGGAAAATGAGTATAATGTAACTACCGGAGGAGAAGTCTATGATAAGCACAATTATTTTATTAGTAATTACCTTGATTACAGTAATAGTAATTCTTTTTTTAAATAAAAAGGGAAATGAGAATGTCAACACAAAATTTTCACAAATACTAGCTGTTGCGTATTTCGGATTATTTTTTGTAGGGTTAATACTTCCTGATGCTTTTATTAAAAGTGTTGGAGATAATATCTTCGAATTAAATACTTTAAGTAAACCTCACGCAATTCTTAGAATTTTTAATGCTTGTACACCAATTATTCTCATTATTGCGACATTTTTTAAAAATCGTTTATTTAAAAATTTAGCAGTATATATATGTTTGCCCGTAACAATTATAAGTATTTTTTCTTATAATACTTACATGCTTTATTATTTAGATCCTCAAGGCCGTGGAATCAACATGATATATTGGTTAAATCAGGGTGTAAAAGATGTCTCGTTAAATCAAGTGTTTAGAACAATATGGTTAAGTCTAGAATGGCTTATAGCCTTTATTATAACGCTTAAAATATATATTGTAGATAAGCATCGTTTCTGTGTGAAAAACGCTAAAGAATGGCTATATTTACTAATAACACTTATTCTTTTGATGATTCAAAATATGCCTATTTATGTACCACAAATACTATTTGGCTATAGTAATATTATTTTTGATGGATTTAGCATATCACATATTATTTGGATTTTATACTTACCAATTAAAGTGGTGGTATTAACGCTTCTATTTAAGAAAAAAAGTGATCAAACTAAATTAGCGCTATGTTTTGTCTTAGCTCTCTCATTGATAATACAGTATAATTCAATGTTTGCGTTAACGATTAACATTAAGCGCTTGCCCCTTCAATTGTGTAATCTTGCTTCGTATTTGATAATAATCGCATTAATAACTAAAAATAAACATATCTTTAATTTTAATTTCTTAATCAATGCGGTAGGAGCAACACTAGCATTAGCCGTTCCTGATGTTAATGGCACAGGAATATTTGAAGTTTGGAATATGCATTTTATTTATGAACATACTAATGTAATGGTAGTACCTATTTTGTGTCTTACATTAGGGATTTTTCCTAAAATGGATAAACGTTCACTTTTAGATGCTTTCATAGGATTTTCGGTTTACTTTATTATTTGTCTTATTCTCAATACCGTTTTAAACGGAATAGCTATTAAAAATGGTAATAACTATTTCGAAGTCAATTATTTGTTTATGTATAATAAAAAGGTAATCATCGATTTAATCCCAGCCTTTGAAATTTTCACTAGGGTTGAACTAGGAAGCGACATATATAAAATAATGCCACATCTTTCACTTTTTGTTTATGTTGGTTATACAGCACTATATGTTGCATTATACTTTGGGTTAAGATTAAAAGATGTGATTAAAGATAAAGTAAAAGAAAAAAGAGCACTGCAAGAAGCGCTCGCTAGTGGGTTATAATAATAAAACCATTATCATAATTCTTGAAAAAAATGGTTGTTTATGATAACATATTAATAGAAATTTTGTGAGAAGGAGGAGAAAAAAATGAAAGCAAGAGTTTTAAAATTATCAGGTATTTTTGCATTATGTTTAGTTCTTTTCTTAGCGCTTGCAAGTTGTAGCGTAAGCAAGAGCTATGCTGATAAAATCAACGAAGCTGCTGACAAAAAAGAAAACATTACTTATGAAAAAGTAGTAAAAAAACTTGGTGAACCTCAAATTAACTTAACTGCAGAAGTAGGTAGCAGTGGAAGAACTGGTACTGCAACTTGGTACAAAAACTATAAATCTGCAGAAGAAGCTAACAAAGCTTATGAAGATGGTAAAACTGTAAAAAGTATTACTGTTACATTTGCGGCTGGAAGAGCTATGAGTGCTCAATATACTGAAGCAAAAAAAGAAAGTAAATAGTTTAAAGACTACTTAAAAAAGGCTACATAAAGTAGCCTTTTTATTTACATGATTCAATTGCTTCTTTTAATGCTTTGGTTAATTGATCAGCACAACTAGTATTTCTTACGCCACAAACATTACCTTCTAAAATAGGAATGATTTCATCGGCTTTTCTACCTTCTAATAATTTTGAAATAGCTTTTAGATTACCATTGCATCCACCGGTAAAGGTGAGATTGTAAATTTCAAAATTATCGGAAAGATCAAAATCTATTTGTTTTGAACAAACACCTTTCGGTGTATACGATATATGTTTCATAAAATACCTCACAAGTATATTATAGTGATATTTTCTTTTTTTTTCAATATCTTTGCAATTATCATTTTTTTAATTAAGTGACAAACTATGAAAAATGTGGTATAATTATTCATGAAAGAATTGGTGATAATAATGATATACCTAGACTCTACTGCGACTACACCAGTAAGTGATGAAGTTTTAAAAGCATATGAAGAAGTTGCCACTAAATGTTGGTACAATGCTTCTAGCATATATAAGGTAGGGCTTCAAGCTAATCAATTATTTGAAAAAGCTGAAAAAGTTTGCCTGGATGCTTTAGGTGTAACTAATAAAAAAATAGTATTTACATCGGGGGCAACTGAAGCCAATAATCTTGCGATATATGGTGTTTGTAACAATTACTTAAATCAAAATAAGAAAATTATCACAACATCTATTGAACATCCTTCCGTTCTTTCTTGTTTTAATGATTTAGAAAAGAAAGGTTTTAAAGTAGTTTACTTAGATGTTTTGGAAAATGGTCAAATTAATCTAGAAACTTTAAAAAAAGAAATTGACAATGACACCATTTTAGTATCAATTATGTGGGTAAATAATATTATTGGCGCCATTCAACCAATTGATAAAGTAATAGAAATAGTTAGAAAATACCCTAGAGTGAAACTCCATGTTGATGCTGTTCAAGGACTTGCAAAACTTAAACCTCATTTCTCTTTTAATGATGTCGATATGTTTACAATGAGTGCTCACAAAATTAATGGTTTAAAAGGAACAGGGGCACTTTTCTACCAATCTAATATCAATCTAAATGCTCCACTCAAAGGTTCAATGCAGCAAGATGGCTTAAAACCAGGTACTATTAATGTCGCTGGTAGTGTTGCTTGTGCTAAAGCAATTCAAATAGCTACTAAAAATATGGACGAGCATTTCACTTATGTTAAAGAATTAAATGATTATTTTAGAGATTTGGTTAAAGAAAACCCTGATATTATTATTAATAGCCCGAGCTTTTCTTATTCACCATATATTATTAATATTAGTATTTTAAATATTAATAGTGAAACGATGCTTCACATTTTTGAAAAACATGAAATATATTTATCAGCAGGTAGTGCATGCAACTCTAAACAAAAAACACCTGAAAGAACCGTTTTAGCTGTTACCAATAATAAAGAAAGAGCTTTATCATCAATTAGAATAAGTTTTTCTTATCTTAATACAAAAGAAGAAATAGATACATTAGTAAAAGTATTAGAAGAAATTACCAGCAGTAAAACTATCAGTAAAACAAATAAAGGAAAATAAATTATGTATAATCATATCTTAATACGTTATGGCGAATTGGCGCTTAAAAAATCAAACCGCAATCAATTTATTAAGGCGGTAACCACACATATAAAACGTGCTCTTGCGGCATATGATAAACTAACATTTGAATCAAAAGGGTTAAGATACTATGTTATTTTAAATGGAACGGACCCTTTAGATGTTGTTGAAATATTAAAAAAAATCCCGGGTATATATTCATTTAGTTTAGCTACTAGATGTGAAAGCACGATGGAAACTATATTAGATGCTACAGTAGAAGTGATGAAAAGTGAAAATTATCTAGGAAAAACCTTTAAAGTAGAAACCTCAAGAGGTGACAAAAACTTTCCATATACTTCCCCTGAGATTACTAAAGAAGTAAGTAGAAATTTATTTAAAAGTATCGAAGGCTTAAAAGCTGATGTACATAACCCTGATATTACACTCGATATTGATGTAAGATATGAGGGTACATATATATATACTAAAACATATTATGGTATGGGAGGTTTCCCTGCTGGTATTCTTGGTAAAGGATTGTTAATGATAAGCGGTGGTATCGATAGTGTTGTTGCTGGTTATCTTTCCATTAAGAAAGGAATCGAAATAGAAGCGGTTCACTTTGCATCACCACCATATACATCAGATCTTGCTTTACAAAAAGTTGTTGATTTATTAGAAAAGTTAGTCCCATATACAAGTAACCAGAAGATTAATTTCCATATAGTGCCTTTTACAGACATTCAAGAAAATATATATAATTATGTTAGAGAAGATTACTGTATAACAATAATGCGAAGAATGATGTATCGCATAGCTGAAAAGTTATCAGAAAAAACAAAGTCCATCGCCATTATCAATGGTGAAAGTGTTGGACAGGTTGCTAGTCAAACAATTGAAAGTATGAGCGTAATCGGCGAGGTTACAAAACTTCCAATTATTAGACCGCTAGTAACGTTTGACAAACAGGATATAATTGATATTGCTAATAAAATAGACACATTTAATATATCGATTAGACCTCATGAAGATTGTTGTACAGTGTATGTTCCAAGACATCCGCAAATTAAACCTCGATTAGATGTTTGTATAAAAGAGGAAAACAAATTTAATTTTAAAGAGTTAATTAACAAAGCAGTTGAAAAAACTGAGCATGTTACTTTAAACACTAAACGTAAATATCAAGTAGTAGAAGATGAAATAGATATATTCTAGATTTACCATAAATTAACATTTAAAAAATGTTATATAAACCTCAAAATGGTACATACTAATTTTGACAGGAGGTGTAATCAATGAATAATTCATCTTACAGCAAAAACAGATTAGCTGTTCCAGGTGCAGAAAATGCTCTTTCTCAAATGAAATATGAAATCGCTAACGAACTTGGCGTACATTTAGGACCAGATGCAACTGCTCGTCAAAATGGTACAGTTGGTGGAGAAATTACTCGTCGTTTAGTTTCTATGGCTCAATCTCAAATCGCAACTAAATAATGAAAAACAATGATTAAGGCACTAGTAAAGTTCTAGTGCTTTTAATTTTTTTTAAATTAATTGCAATAATAGACAACATAGGGTATAATATTTGTTGTATGAGAAGGAGGAAACTATGAATAAATATAATATTCCTGATGATATCGAAGAAGCAAAAAAACTACAAGAGGAAGTCTTTAATAAAATAAATAATTATAATGAACAACTTTTAACAGATGGAACACCATCAATATCTGATGAAGAATATCAAGAACTTCAAGATGTATATGAAATGTTAGAAAGTAAATTAGGATTGTCACTTACTGAAGAAATAGAAAAAAAACATGAAATGGAACATGAAAAAGAAGAAGCAAAAAAGCCTAAGAAATTAGAGTGGTTAAATCGTATTAATCACTTCTATTACTTGAGTGGAATAATTGCGATGCTATTTACGAATTTCTGGTTCCTTGTTTTCATGGGAATAAAAATTATAAATAAATTTATTGAAAATGATAAAATAACAAGTATTACTGAAAAAGCAGATGTGTGGAAATTAGTAGGAATAAACACAATTTATCCACTAATTATTTTAGCTGTAATGTCCCTTATTTGGTTAACATTTATTGGTAATCATAAAAATAAAAAAGAAAATAAACGTTTATATTTAATTGTATATATTATATTTGTTGTTTATTTAATCGCTATGACTGTGCTTAGTAATGTTTATTTATATAAGAGTTTCATAGGAATGGTCAGTTAAAAATGGAAAAAATTACATCTTTACAAAATAATAAAATAAAAGAAACGGCCAAACTAAAAGAAAAAAAGTATCGCGAACAGACTAATACATATTTAGTAGAAGGTTATCATTTAGTAGAAGAAGCCTTAAAACATGGTTTACTAAAAGAAGTGTATATCTTAGATATTGATGCCATTGATATCAAAAACTATCAAAGTGTTAATATATATATCGTGACAAAAGAAATAATTAAAAAACTCTCAAATGTTGTTACTACACAAGGTATTATTGGGGTTGTAGAGAAATGTAAAAACTACATTAGTAAAGATTTTAAAAAAATAATAGTTCTTGATAACATTCAAGATCCTGGTAATCTAGGTACAATTATAAGAACATCGGCTGCTTTAGGGATGGATGCGGTCATTTTAACAAGTGATACTGTAGATGCATATAATGATAAAGTGGTGAGAGCTACACAAGGAGCTTTGTTTAAAATACCAGTAATTATAGAAGAAAAGGGTAAGATAATTAATTATTTAAAGAATAATGATTTTGACATTGTAGTATCTAGTTTAGATGCTAAACGAACTTTAGATGAGGTTATCCCTACTTCAGTTTTCGCAATAATAGTCGGTAATGAGGCGAATGGCGTTTCAAAGGAATTCCTAAATAATGCAACTACCTCTGTTATAATTCCTATGCATAATGATGTCGAGTCTCTTAATGTTGCGGTAGCTTCAAGCATTCTTATGTATTATTATTTAAAGTAAAAAGAATTTTTAGTCCTTGAGGATTTTAAATTCTTTTTTATTTTATTTTAGTTTGTAATCATTTAAATAATACTGCATATAATACAAATGTATACATTTGTAATGCTTTATCTTTGACATTTGTATACATTTGTATTATAATGTTAATGAAAGAGGTAAATGTTATGGAAAGTAAAGTGAAACTTGAGATTCAATCTAAAAAATACAAAGGTGAATCAATTGTCGTTTCTACAAGAATGCCAAGTGAGCTTGCTAAAGAAATAGATTTGGTTGCCGAAAAAACTGGTAGAACGAGAAATGAGATTATGATTATGTGTTTAGAATTTTCATTAAAAAATTTAGTTATTTCAGATATGGAGGAGAATTAATAATATGGCAAAATTTGTAATTGAATGCCCACATTGCGGTGCTTATAATGAAGCATCAACATCAATTTTTTCAAAAAAGAATATCCAATGTACTTGTGGTATGGTAATAAATATTAAAAAGGATAAGATGAAATCAATTGTTTGTCCTCATTGTAAGAACACTGTGGTTTATGATCAATCAAAAGGAAACAAAGCTGTTTGTCCTATTTGTAAAGAAAAACTTGCAACTGAAGATGCGTTAAAAAACACTGCTGAAATCAAATGTCCAACTTGTTCTTGCGAGTTAACGGTAGATAAAAATGCTACAACATATACTTGCCCTTTATGTGATACAACAATTAATGTTAAAGAACAAATTTTAAAACAAAATTTGACTAAAGATGGCATAATATCAGTAATAAAATATGAAGGACCTAATGATGTCTTAGTATGGAAACATCCTGTTGAAGATTTCAATTTGGGAACACAACTTATTGTTCATGAATCACAAGAAGCTGTATTCTTAAAAGATGGTAAAGCTCTTGATTCCTTCGGAGCTGGTAGATACACACTTAATACTGATAATATTCCATTATTAAATAAAACTTATAAGCTTCCAACTGTATCAGATACAAATATGTTCCATGCAGAGGTTTACTATGTTAATTTAACAACGCAAATGGGCATAAAATGGGGAACTGATACACGTATAAGAATGTTTGATCCCGCAACAGGCATGCATGTTGAATTAGGTGCCTGTGGTGAGTTTAATATTAAAGTTAATGATCCAAGAAAACTTTTAATAAAAGTAGTAGGTACAACAGGTGAATTAAATCAAAATGATTTAATGGGAAGTGATTACTCAAATGTGGGAATGAAAGGAAAATTCAAAGCATTAGTTACCGCTAAAGTTAAGTCTTTCTTGGCTAAGACAATAAGAGAAGAAGCAATCAATATTTTAGAAGTAGATGAACACATTGAAGAAATATCAAATGTTTTGAAGAATGAAATTAATAGAGCCCTCGAAGCATATGGCTTGATAATGCCAGAATTCTTTATTACAACAATTATGACACCAGATGATGATCCAAACTTCAAACGTTTAAAAGAACAATATGCTGAAAAATATTTGCTTGTGGCAGAAGAACGCATCAAAAAAGCTGAAGCCGAAGCCGCACAACAACGTAAAATGGTTGAGGCACAAACGGCCGCTCAAGAAGAAATTATCAAAGCGCAAGCATCTGCTGAAGCGTATCGCCTAAAGGCTGAAGCTGAAGCTAAGGAAATGCAAATGAAAGGTTACACATATCAACAAGAGACACAACGTCAAGTTGCTAAAGCTGCTATGGAAAATCAAGGTCAAGTAGGGGGAGTGACAGGATTGATGAATGATATGGTAGGTTTAGGAGTAGGCCTTGGAGTAATGGGTGAAGTAGCTAGTACTGTTAAAAACACGGTCAATCCAACGTTAAATCTTAAAGAAGAAAAACCAGTAAGTCAAAATAAATGGACTTGTCCTAATTGTCACAGTGAAGTAACAACACTTTTCTGCCCTAATTGTGGAAGTAAAAAACCGACACCGAACAATACTTGGGTTTGTCCTAACTGCGGAAAAAGTGATATAACGACACCATTCTGCCCAGAGTGTGGCTGTAAGAAACCTACAACAAATAATACCTGGGATTGTGAATGTGGGATGAAAAATATAACGACACCATTCTGTCCTAATTGCGGAACAAAAAAGGGTGAATAAATATGAAAAATAAAATTAGATTTATTATTGCGTTAGGTATAATTGCTTTAATATTCTCTTTATGCTATTTCATAATCCCTTTTAACTATGTAAATTTAAGTGTTTATATTACCTCATATATCTTTATGATGGTAGCTATTTTGGCTCAATTATATACATTTTATGCAGCTTTTTACAAAGAAAAAAACTTAAAAATTAAGGTATACGGCATCCCTCTTGTAAGGGTTAGTTTGATATATCTTGTCGTAACTTTTATTATAACAATACTTGTAACGATTTTTAATAATTTCTTTAATGTACCGCTTTGGTTCGTATTAATAGTTAATGTAATAATCGTAGGATTAGAAGTAATGAGCATTATTAAAGTGGAATTTTATAAAGATGCCTTAAAGGAAAATGAAGCAGAAGCAAAGGCTAAACAAGAGTTTATGAAAACATTAAGGGATGATATAAAAGTATTTAATAATGAGTTTAAATACGAACCATTAAGGGAAAAATTCGCTAAACTATATGAATTGATAATTTACACTGATCCTATTTCTACGAGCATTGTAGAAGATATCGAAGATGAAATCAATGATAATTATTCCTCCTTGAAATCAGCATACTATGATAATGATTATGAAAAGGTATCGTATCAAATAGATAAAGTCATATCTTTAGTAAAAGAAAGAAGTATTAAAATACGCAGTGCTAAATAGAAAAGAGGATATATATGAGAGAATTTAAATGTAAAGCATGTGGGGCTATAATTAACGTTCCAGAAGGAGCCACAACGGCTAGATGTGAATATTGTGAAAGAGAACAAACGGTTCCTAATATTGTAGATAATGAAAAGCTAGCCGCCCTTCATAACAGAGCTAATAGTTTAAGACTAAATAATATGTTTGATAAAGCTATCATAACATATGAAAACATTATTAATGAAAATCCTAAAGATGCAGAAGCTCACTGGGGATTATTACTTTGTAGATATGGAATAGAATATGTTGATGATAAAGCTACAAATAGAAAGATTCCTACATGTCATAGAACACAATTAAAATCAATTTTTGATGACATTGATTATTTAGCAGCCATTGAAAACAGTGACGTGGTAGCTAAAAGAATATATCAAGCAGAAGCTGAAGAAATCAATAGATTGCAAAAAGAGATATTGATGATATCACAAAAAGAAGAGCCTTATGATATATTCATTTGTTATAAAGAAACAAGTTCTGAAGGAAAAAGAACGAGGGATTCTGTAATAGCCCAAGAAGTATATGATGAATTAGTAAGTAAAGGATACCGGGTATTCTTCTCAAAAATAACCCTTGAAAGTATTCCTGGTGCTAAGTATGAACCATATATATATGCTGCCTTATCAAGTGCTAAAGTTATGCTTGTAATAGGAACAAAGCCAGAATATTATAATGCGGTATGGGTTAAAAATGAGTGGAGTAGATTCATCAGTATGATGGATGATACGGACCAAAAAAGATATATTATACCATGTTACAGAGATATGGAAGCTTACGAGTTACCAGAAGAATTAGCGTTGTTCCAAGCTCAGGATATGAATAAATTAGGATTTATTCAAGATCTTGTAAGAGGTATTGATAAAATCTTTGATAGAACCATTAAAAAGCAAATAGTGGTGGAACAAACAATTCAAAACACAAATATCAATAATAACGTATCTCCTTTACTTAGAAGAAGTGAAATTTTAATCAGTGATGAAGATTATCCTAAAGCCAAAGAAGTTCTTGATAATATTTTAAATATTGATCCTGAAAATGCCAAAGCTTACTTTTTATTAATGTTAATCGACTTATCACTTACTAAAGCCGGCGATTTAGTTAATTACACGAGTGATATTACAAATAATAAAAACTTTAAAAAAGCTTTAACTTTTGCGGACGCTGAATATAAAGAAGAGTTACTGTCAATCAGCAATAAGATAATAAAAAATAATGAATGTAAAAAACATTATGATGCTGCAGTAAATTATATTTTAACTAATAATTACAAAGAGGCAATTGAAGAATTAACTCAAGCAGATGATTTCTGTGATGCTAAAGATAAACTTGAAGATTGCCAGAATACATATCAATATATGCAAGAGACATATACGAAAGTAAGAAAGGCATTTGCCGATGGCGATGTTAAAACTGCATATAATTTATTATCGAATATTGATTTAGATGATGAAGGTAGAGCATTATTTGTAGAAGTTAACAACACTTATAAAGAATTAAAACAACGAGAAGTAAAAGAAAAGCGTTATACAGAAAGACAAAAATTTATCACAGAAGAAAATGAAAGATTAAAACAAGCGGGATTTACTGAAACAGTAATAGAAGTAATACCACAAAAAGATGCCAAACTTGGGCTCTTCGCTAAGGGTAAAATAAAGAATGGTATGTATGATGCTAAACTTAAACTTTATAACAATTATTATAAAGAAGCAATTACAAGTCTTATGTCACTAGGCTTTAAGATTGATATTACATACGATGGTAATGGAGGATTAGTTAAATTAGTAAATGGTCATTTAATAGCTAAAAAACCAGGTATAGGTGAATCAAATGAATTAGTGGTTGATAAATATACCGTATCAGAAGATAAAACTGCTACAATCATTTTAAAAGTTAAATGGGCATCTATTGGTGGAAAAAAAGATGGTGAAACCATTTATTTTGGAGAATATCCTCAAGATTTAAAAAAAGAATATGTTAAAATAACAAGTGATACCCCTGATAAAGATGGTTACTATTTGGGAAGTGACGGAGCACGTTACGAAAAAGTAGTAGCTGATGTTAATATTAGTAATTACTACACATCAGATCAAACTGCTCTTGAGGCTGGTAAAACTTATTACTTTAAAGTAATGCCAATTAAATGGACAGTTCAAAAAACTGAAAATGATGAAGGAAAAGAAAGTGCATATATTTTATTAAGTGAAACTATTCTTGATAGACAAGAATATGCCTCAATGTGTCGTGAACGAATGATTGATGGTAAAATGATTAAACCTAATAACTATGAATATTCTGATGTACGCAGTTGGCTTAATAATGAATTTTATAAAAAAGCCTTTAACAACGCACTAGATACATATATACTACCTATGAATGTAGATAATAGTATATACACTACTCCTAATACCGCAAACAACAGCAATAATCTATATCTTGGATGTGTTTGTGAAAACACTATTGACAAAGTAACGATACCTTGTTATATCGATCAAGTAGATGTAAAAAGACCTACAGATTATGCTGTTGCTAAAGGATGTGCGACACTTGATAAAAAAGGTAGTTACTTTTTAAGAACTCCTTTCCCAACTGTTATTGATAAATGTTTCGTCGTTTCTAACCAAGGTGAAAAAGAATCATCACTTGTATATCAAAAAAGACATGGTATAGCACCTATCATAATTGTTGATACTGATGTGGATTTTAATAGTGAACCATCCTTAGAAAAAGTAAGAGAAATAATTAAAGCCCCAATGGCAGGAGAAGTATTAGATATAGCCGTAAATGTTGGTGATAAAGTGCCTAAAGGAAGTACGCTATTATCTTTAGAAGCAATGAAGTTAAAAAACGAAATTGTTTCACCAATATCAGGGACAGTTAAAGAAATATGGGTAAAAAAAGGTGAAACAGTTAGTGGTGGTCAAACACTAGTCATAATAGAAAATTAATAATAAAAAGCAGTTCTATATATCCTTTTAAAGGGTATTTAATAGAACTGCTTTTTTTAAATAATAATTATCTACTAGCTTTTGTAGTACAAAGGTAGGTCTTTTACTAGAACTAGTAGGTACGTAAAATAAGGCTTTGTAATTTCAATATGTTATAATAAACAAGTAAAGAGGGGGAAAATCGTATCAACAGGAGATTTTATGAATAAAGTACTAATTTTATTTAAAAAAGATTTTACTGAAAGGTTTTTATCAATTTTTAAAAGAAATAAAAAAGATATATTAGGATACATATCCACAATCCTTTTAATCCTCATTCTTTATGGAACATTTATATATGTGTATTATAAATTTACTAAAATGTATATTACAAAAACGTTTGATGATCCATCAAATGAAATAAGAAGATTATTTGAAATACTTACCATAACTTATGGAGGAATCATCGTAATTAACGTTTTACTGGGTGTGAAAAAGATATATACGACAACGATGAGTACAAAAGATATGGAAGTTCTTATGGTTCATCCAATTAGTTCAAAGAGCATTTTCTTGTATAAGTTAATTAAAATATATTTATCTCAAATAGCATCGACTGCTATAATCATAATACCCGTCAGCATTGTAGTGGCTAATATCAGTAGTTATGCAAGTGGAGTAGCGTTCTATTCTTCAATTGTCCTTCACCTTTTCTTAATTCCAATGGTATCATGTGGAATTGCCGCCGTATTATCAATTGGATACAATTATGTGATGGATTTTATTGAAAAGAAATTTATCCTCCATCTAGTAATATATGTAATAATCTTGGGTATTGGTTTTTATTTATATAGTATATTTTTAAATGTTTTAACCGCCCTACTTCAAAGTGGTGATATGACATACTTCTTTGAATTGCGGCGAATAGCAGTAATAGAAAAAATATGTGATCGTGCATATCCGATTAATTTATTTGCGAAAATGATGATAAATCAAAATTATTTTTTATCATTAATGATAATTATTGGACTATCTTTCTTGTGTGTTGTTCTTAGTGTTTTTATTGTTGGTGTAGTATACAAAAAACTACTTCAAATCAAACTTGAAGGCATAAATAAAAGAGAAAAAACACCTAAAGTAAGATATAAAAAACAGAATATTATTACAAGCCTAATTATAAAAGAATTTAAGGTGGTTTTAAGAACACCAAGTTATGCATTCCAATATCTTGCGACGACAGTTACTCTGCCATTTATGATATATGTTTGTGTTAATATTATGAAAGAAATGATGATTAAAATACCTGGTATTGCTTTAGTGAATTGTGATTATGAATTAGCGATATTTGTAATAACAATGTTTGTTGTAATAACAAATACTTTTTGTACCACAAATATTTCAAGAGATGGAAAGATGCTTTATATTTTAAAAACATTACCAGTTAGTGGTAAACAAATCGTTTTAAGTAAAGTTTTGTTCTGTTTAATTGTTTCGGAAATAGGCCTTATCGCAAGTGATGTAATACTTCTCGCAACAGGCTTCATTACGTGGTATCAAGCCTTAGTTATATTTATAATTGCGAGTCTCTTATCGGCATCAGAAATAATGTTTGCGACGAGAAAAGACTTAAATAATCCTAAAATAACTAATAGTGATGATGCGGAAGAAAATGTTGGAACATCGGTTGTTATCTTCCTAGGTCTTATCGTATCAATTATTTTAGGAGGAGGTTCACTCACACTATCCGTAGTGGTTTCAACTCTTAAATCTAGCGCTTTAGCTATGTGGTTATCCATCGGCTTTTTAACTATTAGCGTAGTTGTAATATTAGTATTATCGTATCTATATTTGATAAAATCGTTAAATAAAAGATATCATGAATTTGAGGGGTAAAGAGTTATGAAACAAAAAATAATAATTCTAATACTAATAATTCCAATCATTTTAATTTTTACAACAAGTGTTGTAATTAAAAAAACCGCAATAGTTGTGAATCCTACTGTTACAAGTGTTAGTGTAGATGGCCGTCACACAAGGGTAGTGGATATCGCTAAAGAATTAGAAAATAACCCTCTTCTAAAAATAGAGGCGATAGTGATGCCAAAAGATGTAAATATTACACTAAAATATACTATCGAAGAAGTTGAAAACAAACCGCAGGCAAAAGTAGAAGTCACGGATGATGGCGTAGTAATTCCTAAATCACTCGGATGGATAAAGGTAAGAGTTAATGCGATGGATCGAAGTGATGCTGTAACTTTTAATTTTATTTGCTCAGAACCCTTGGGAATTAAAACTAAAGACATGAATAAAGAAGATGTAAAAATAATTGACTTTGAAAAAGGAGAAATCACAATTAATGTGGGTGAAGAAACCACGATAACTGAATATTTACCACTTGATGAAGAATTACAAGAAAAATATAATATTGGAAGAGATTATCTTTTAGGTACGGGTAAATTCAGCATTCAAAACGTAACTGAACAAGTGCTAGTTATTACAGATAAGTTCAGTTGGAAAGTAACAGGAGTTAAAAAAGGAAGTAGTTATGTTAGCGTAACTTATAAATATGTTTTACTTGATGAAAATGGTAATATTTCAAATGAAGAAAAAACAATTAAAATATTAGTTAATGTTATTTAGGTGAAAGTAAATGAAAGAAAAAATAGTAGAAATAAAAGGTTTATATAAAAAATATAATAAACAAACGACCTATGCGGTAAAAGACATAAATATCGATTGTTATGCAGGAGAAATAGTTGGGTTACTTGGTAAAAACGGGGCAGGAAAATCTACTACCATAAAGTGTTTAACAGGTTTTTTCTCTTTTGATAAAGGTAGTATTAAGATATGCGGTTATGATATTGTTAAAGATGATTTAAAAGCTAAAAATGAAATTGGTTATGTTCCTGATAATCATGCTATGTTTGAAAAGATGACAGGGTTTGAATATATAAATTTTATTGCAGATATCCATGGTGTAGCAGAAGACAAAAGAAAAGAGCGAATTGAAGAAATGCAACAAGTCTTTAAGCTTGGAGATGCAATTTATAATTTAATTTCTTCTTATTCACATGGAATGCGTCAAAAAATTTGTTTAATGGCTAATTTAATCCATCGTCCTAAATTGTGGCTTTTAGATGAACCACTCACTGGTCTTGATCCACAGACTAGTAAAGCTCTAAGGGATTATATGGAAGTCTACAAAGAAAAAGGTAATGCTGTTTTGTATTCTTCTCATAATTTAGATGCTGTTGAAAAAACGTGTGATAGAGCTTATATCATAAATGGTGGCGAAATAGTTGCAGATATTGTAATTAGTGAATTTAAAAAGAATAATCCAAACAAAACACTTGAAGATCAATTTATGGAAATATTTGAAAATTAGTAAGGAAAGGAAATGAGAAAATGAAAAACATCAAAAAAATTTTAGGAATGTTGTTAGTATTAGTACTAGCAGTAGTAGCTGTAGGATGTGGCGGAGGAAATAGTGGTGATAAAGGTTTTAAAGAACCTGCTAAAATAGGGAAAAGTTTACAAGAAATATGTGCTTTAGATTCTAATGAAAATTTAAAGAAAGCATATCGTACAACTGTTTTAGTTGAAAGTTGGGGGAATAACCTCAGTTATGATGATGATGCAGCAAGTGAAACTGGTTGTTTTAAAGCGACAGATTTAAATGGTGAAAATAGAGTAGTAGTAATTGGATCAACCGCTTCAACTAACGCTCTTACTTGGGATAAAGAAAAAGGTGTATATACATTTAGTAATCCTAGTAATTTCTTAACTAATGAAAAAACTAAAGGAATAAAAATAGGTTATGAACTAGAATTATTAGTAGTTCGCGACGATGTAAAAGGTACGACTTTAAGTGCTATTATAGTGAAGGTAACACCACATGAAAAACCTGTTGTTCATCCTGAACCTGAGATTGAAGTTTTAGATTTGACTGAAATAATAAAAAAAGATGAATCACTAGATTTGAAATATGCTTATAAGACAACTGTTAAAGTAAGTGGCTTTGGAAGTACTGAAAAAGAAGAGTTAGCGCCAACAAGCATAGGTGCTCTTAAAGTAACTGATTTAGATGGTAATAATAAAATTGTTGTTCTCGGTTCTACTATGACAAGAAAAGCTCTTTCATGGGATGATCAAACAGGTGAGTATGAATTTAATAATCCTAAAGATTTCTTATCTAATGAAAAGACATACGCTATTCAAATAGGTGATAAACTTGATGTAATCCTTGTAAAGGTTAGTGATGTTAATTATGTTGCAGTTATTATTGGTATAAACCATACTGAAGAAACATTATTAACATATGCTAATTACGCTGATAAAAACTTAGAAGTATTGATGAGAAAGAATGCCTCAAATACAAGAGTTGCAACTTTATATACAGATATAAAAGATATATCAAAGGTAAGTGTTAAATTTAGCTTATCAGAAAAAGATGCTGCTGAAGTTATAACACTTGCGGAAGTTAATCCATTAACTAATAATTATTATTTTGGATGTTTTATAAAACCTACTAATAAATTAGAAGGTGTATTTAAATTAACATGTTCAATCACACAAAAAGACACGGGGGTAAAATTATTTGATGTAGAAACACTAGAAGTTAAAATCTACAGCAATTATGTATCTCTCGCAATAGATAATGATGAGATGCCTGTTAAAGTTGTTAGTGGATCATTCACTGAAATTCCTACCCTTGGATATTATTCATTTGATAGTGCTACATCTTTAAAGAGTTTAATTCCGTTTGATAAAGATCATAAAATGAGACTACCTTTAATTGGAATGTTATCTAATGGTAGTGAAAAAATAGATTATTCTAAATTAATTTTAACAAGTAGTGATGAAGATATCCTTACAATTGGTGAAGATGGTTATTTCTATTTAGGAGGTAAAACAGGCTTAGTGGAAGTAGATGTTATCGATAAGAATAACCTCAATACTTCAACTAGCATCAAATTAAATGTTTTAAGTAATGGTATAAATATATCTACATATGAAGAGTTGATGGTTTGCAGCAAGAATATTGAAGATAAAGAATACGTAATGGTTTTGAAAAACAATATTATGCTAGCACCAGAACTAGAAAAAATGACTAAAGATGATAATTATGAAAAGTATGCATTAAGTTGTCTTACAACGATGGATCCTACTTGTGATGTTACATATTATAAAAATACTGGTAAATTAAAAGATGCAGTTATTCGTTACGCAGTAGAAATATCAACAGATTTATATGGAAATGGTTACGCTATATCAGCAGACAATTTGACACAATTGTTAAATAAAAAATTTGGTACGCGCGTTTATCGTGGCCCAATTGATTTAGTAAGATACAATAAAGATTATAACGGTGCTCCAAACAACTTAGCAGTAAAATCTCAAGATAATATTATTTTTGCAGTTTTAAAGGATAATATAAATATTCATAATGTTGAATTAAAAGGATGTAATGATGAAAGCATCGCCTCAAGTAATGGCGAATATGATTTAACTAATTTAGATTATTGTGGTACTGTTTTAGAAATAGTTGGCGATAATTGTAATGTTTCTTACTCAAGAATAAATAATGGTAGAACTGCAGTTAGAGTTTTTGGTAAAGCTCATACCGATACTACCTTTAATCCTAGTGATTACCGCATAACTGCTACTTTCTCAAAAACACTTTTTACTAATGCTCGTGAATTCTTATTAAAGATTGGTACAAACCAAGTGATGAAAACAACACGTGTTACAAATAAAACAATTAGTACGACACAAGATGCTATTACCAACGTAAGTTATTATGATGATGCATCACCATACTTAAGTAATGGCACTAAAAACTATGTAATTGATAATAATAATTATAAAGATGAAAAATTTTACAATAATTATATTCTAACAGATATCACGGTGCAAAACTGTGTATTTATGAATGCCGGATTATTCAGCATAGGTCTTGAAGCGATGTTTGGGGGATTAGTTCTCCATGGTTGGGACTTCAGTGATAACTTTAAATTTGGCAGTGAACTTGGCTGGGGTGGAATTAGCGGTACTAGTTATCCTGCATTATTGAGATTAAAAGATGATGTACGTTTCTATGATTGGAAAAAGGTATCTTCTGTAAATAGTGACACTTTAATTGAAGGGATCAAAGATAGTAATGGTAACCTTACAACGGTGGCTTCTAAAATAGGGTTCAATTTGGATTTCAGTAGTCTATTAAAAGAATACTATGATGAAGATATATCACATGAAAAAATATTAGCTAGTTATAATGGTGAGACTTATGTTAATGGTGCGATTGCGTATTATGGTGGTGGTAAAAACTATAGTTGTGTTGCACTTGATGAAGCAACATCTACTGCTAAAGAAGATTTACATGATTATACAGTTGATGTAGATTATTTTTCACCAAGCAATCCTAAATTTATATATTATACTGCAGGTAAAGAAAAATTCCGTTTCTTGTTATATGATGCAACAAGTTCATTAACAGTTGAAAAGCAAGAAAAAGATATATTTGATACATCTGCTTACGATATATTAAAAGATAAATAGATTAATTAAAAAAATGAAATGAAAGGTAATCTAATATGAATAGTTTAATAAAAAATAAGTTATTAGATAAAATATTCAAATCTCTAAAAAATATCAATATTGTTTTACTTATTATGACATTAGCACTAGGAATCTTTGGCGGAAATATAATTTTCTCAAAAAGTGTTGAAGCAAATGGTGATGTTAGTGTTTGGGATGGTAAAACAGTAGATAGAAGTTTCTTTGATTATGATGATAATATTTTAGAAATATCAACTGCAGCTGAGTTTTTAGGTTTAGCTGATATGTGTAAGAAAGGATTTGATTTTTCTAATTATACAATTAAGTTACTAGTTGACATTGATATTAATGGTCACAAATGGTCTCCAATTGAAAATTTTTCAGGAACCTTAGATGGTAATAATCATGCTATTAAAAATGCTAATATCATTGCGAATAATGAAATGGGTAACGGAATATTTAGCACTTTTAACAAGAAGACAACGATTAAAAACCTCAATTTTGAAAACATCGAGGTTCTATGTGGAAACACATTATTCAATAAAGCAGCAATTATTGTCGGTGTTAATAAAGCCTTTGGTACAGAAATCATAAATTGTAATATCAATAATTGTTACATCGGTAGAGTGGAAAATTACACTAATTCGATGTATCTTGCGTTTGTTACATGTATGAGTGAAGCGAGCATTAAAGTAGAAAATGTTAACATAACAAATAGTATGGCTAATGGTGGTTCGAATGGTTATACTGCAGGTGTAGTGTATAGTATCAATCATGACAAATACGCTTCGGTAATTAAAAACGTTAATATCATTAATTCATACCTCATCGCAACAGGAAATAGTGTATATTTATTTAACGGAAAAGGAAATAACAATACGATAGTAAGTGAATGCTACTCTAATATGTGGCCTGTACAATTAGGTATCGATGTAGTAGCTCCTTATGTAAGTGAAAAAATAGTTGAAGAGTATAATAAAATATACGATAAATATAATAAATTAACTTATGAATACTTTTTAACAGTTGGTCAAACCAATAATGTTGGCTCTATTTTATATGAAGTTATACTTGATGAAAATGATATTTATGCTGATATAATTAATAACCCTAATTATGTTACAACTAAAAATGCGACTAATTGTGTGTTTAATTTTGGATTAGAAGTAGACGTCGAAGTTGTTCACAATGGTGTAAAGACTACATCAAAAACAAAACAATTAGTAATAGATTTTAAAGAAGGATTTAATGCAGTTAAAGTAAAAGCCTCATTAAATGGTATAAACGTTGCTGATGTTAAATTATTAACAAATCTTGATTTATTACTAGAAGCTCAGAATGAAAATGGTGAAGCCCTTACTTCGCTAAGTAATTTTCTCAAAAAGAGTGAACTCAATTATAGTTTAGATTCATTTGGTACTGCTACTTATTATTTGGCAGTTAAAAATGTACCAGAATTTATTACTATAAAATCTAATGGTGCTGAGGTTGCCTCTAACAGTAAAATTCCTTATACAGCTGTAGATGAATTTGATAAAAAGGTTGCATATAGTATTGTTGTTGATGGTGATTTAATAGACCTAGAAAGTCATTTAGTAGTAGCTAAAGATAATGTTTTCACAAAAGTTGATGATGTAACCTATGATATATGTAACGCTAAAGGCGTTAAGTATGAAGGAGTTTCACTACTTTTAAATGAAACATACCCTTGGAGTTTTGGTTCATATAATGGTACAACATATATATATTCAAGCAATCAAGGAGAAGACAGTACAAGTAGTTATGTTGTTTTTGAAATAGCAAGTGGTAAAACAATTTCATTTATATATGCTTGTTCTTCTGAGAATAATTGGGACTATTTATATTTTGATGCAAATGGCACTGTAACTAATACTAAGGGAAAAAATAACGATCATACTAATTTGGATGAATTTTTCACAGATAATGCTAAATGGACCGAATATACTTTCGCTAATACAACAAGTGATAAAGTTCTATTAAAGGTATATTATAAAAAAGATTCAAGCAGTAAAGGTGGGCTTGATACTGCTTATATTAAGAACATCACTGTAACAAATAATAATGCTCCTAAATCAAGAGGAAAAATGACAAATAGTACGAGTGATTATGGGACTTTATATGATACGAATGTTTATTATAAATATGAAGATGAAAGAAAATTTGTCTTAGATGAAACAACAAGAGTTTTCACAACTGTTGCTGATGAAGCTAAAAATGCTTCTGTTACATTTACAATTACTGATACTGATATATTCTATTTTGAATATGATGATACAACATATGAAGCAAATAAAGTTACAGCGATATTTGATGGTAAAGAAATTCTCCTTTCAGGTGATGGTAATAATGGTGATTACAATTATAAATCATTTGCCTATAACTTTGATACAGTAGGAACGCATACAATCAAAATAATGTTTACATACTACGCGTGGTATGCATGTTCAATTAGAAATGTTCAAGCTTTAAAAGCTACTGACCATAGTGTAAAAGTAACTACTATTGGTGAGGGTAGTGTTTATGATATATATGGCTTTGTAAAAGAAGCGATGAATACAGAAAACACATATAAAACTTTCAATGAATTCCAACTAAATGCAGAAACTCTTCCTCAATCGAACTGGGAATATGTAGGATATAAAATTAAAAAAGCTGATGGAACATATGGTGAACTTATTTCTCAAAATAATGATTTTATCAGAGTGACTACAGATATTGAAATATGTGTAGTTTTCAAAGAAAAAATAAATATCCAAAATGAAATTCAATATAGTGTATTAAAAAATGGTGTAGAAATAAGCAATGCTTCAGTTGTGAACTATGATGAAATAATTCTTACAGAAATCTTAACTGATACGCAAATGATATATCAAGTTAATGATATACAAGGTTATAGTGTTAAAGTGAACGATAATGGAAAAGAACTTCCACTATTATCGGATAAAGGCAAGTATTTTTATACATTATCTGATTTTAGTCAAAGTCACGAAATAGATTTCATTTACACTGATGATGAAGCAAAAGATACAATAATTAAGTTATATATTAATCTAATTCCTGACATTAATAAATATTTAATTCTTCCTGAATCAAAACCAATCGAATTAATTAATGATACAACATACCCTTTAATATTTAGTAATGAGAAATCAACCGATGGTAAATTTGTTTATGTTACAACGAATAGTAATATAGATAAGACAACATCAGGTGCTGCTTTTAAGGTAAAGGGAAGCGGAGTAATTATATTTGATTATTTCGTAAGTAGTGAAGCGAATTCTAATAGATATGGTACAGCCGATAGTGGTGATAAATTATTATATGGTATAAACACAGTACTAGAATTTGGAAAAGTTTTATCATCAGATCGGGAATCTTATGGTCATGTGCTTCCAGAATATGCTAATCTTGTAGGATATGCTGGCGCTAATTTACAAGAAACAAACACAAGCCTAGCTCAAGGTGAAACTGGATGGCAAAAAGGTATTATACCAGTATCAGGAGCTGAAGATGAAGAAACAATTGTATATATCGGTTACGTAAAAGATGGTTATAGTAGAGATCGTGATGATATGGCAGGTATTGCGAACGTTGATTTCATTTCAGCTAACTTTGAATTTAGTTATGAGACTAATTCTTCTACTACGACAATTACGGCCAAAATTGATGACGTAGAAATACCTAGTGGAAGCACTGTTGCTGCTGGAAAGAAAGCAATATTGACAGCTACAAATACAAATACTAGTGAAAAATTTTATGGTTGGGTAGACCAAGATGGTCGAATTTTATCAAGACAAACAACACTTACTTATAATCTTTCTAAATCGTTAAATGTAAAAGCTATTTTCATAACGGAAAATTCAAAAATAATGTGTAATAATTTATTCTATGCAACCCTAGAAGAAGCGCTTAATGCAACGGCTTCTGCTAGTGAAGTATTCATTAGAATACTTGCCGATATGGAAATATCTAATGATATTACAATTAATGAAAATGTTACAATTCTTTTACCATTTGAATTAGATGATACAGAAGGAATGAAGATAGGCACAGCTAATGTTAAACGCCCATCATGGGGTAGAGGTATCAAACCTTATGTAACGTTAACAGTTAGTGAAAATGCTACTGTAACTATTAATGGTAAATTGATAGTTGGTGGTGTACAACACGCACCAAACCAAGCTTCTCAAGGTATGACAAGTGGTGCTTATGCGAAACTTGTTAACAATGGTTCTTTAATAATCAATGGGAAAATGGATGTAAGAGGATTAGTTGTAGGAAGCGGTGTATTGACATTAAATGATGGAGCTATTTTAAAAGAACCATTTATGGTAGATAATTATTCAGGTGGTACTAATACTTCTGATCTTTATGGGGCTAACCAGTTCCCATTTGTACAATTCGCAACAGCTAACATCCAATGTCAAAAAATAGTTAATTATGGATCAAAAATCTTAGGAACAACTTCTCTATATTTCTGGAGTTCTATTCACACTCAAGATGTAGTTTTAGTTGATAAAATAGAAAATAGAACGGCTTCAAGTGAAGGATCATTAATTTGGCTTCATGAGGGAAGTAGTTTAGTAATTACATATGATGGAAAAGCAGTTAATCATGAATATAATACAGTTCATTTAGGTGATAGTGGTTTAAATATTGTTGAAGTAAATGGCGTAATAACCGCGGGTGAGTTTTCTCTTCAAGGTTATGGATCAAGCGAAATGACCCTTTCTATCCCGTATACTTATAACTTTATAATAAATGCGGATGCGAAAGTAATTTTAGAAAAATACTACAAATTAATGCCTGGTTCAATTATCGAAATTAAAGAAAATGGAACTATTGAAATTGCTAAAAAAGGTGGTTTACTTGTCTATAATGGCTTGTTACAAGCACCAAAGAGTGGTAAAGAATATCCTTCATCAAGCATCTTAAAGGCTAATGGCTTTAGTCAAACAGGCGTATTAATTAATAATGGTACACTAGACGTTAAAGGATTGTTCCTTGGAATAATCCAAACTACATCAAATACAGGTACTATAATAGTAGCAGAAGATGCTGATGTTGCACCTAAGATTATTACTGATGGTGCTGGCGGAGGTTACACTGATAACCGAAGTATTTTTGAATTAAAAGCTGAAATAAACGGCTTATATGGAAGAATCCCACTAGAAAATGGTAAGACATATAAAGCTTATAATGATGATGAATTTATCCTTGAAAAATACATTATGAGTTATTATAGTGGTAACTCAGGTAGTTCTACTTATCATCCAAATGTAGAAGTAGTAATTAATGAAGTGTTAAAAGGAAGATTCTTAGAATTTAAAGATGGTAAATACTATAGCGATGTAGAATTCTATATTGGTGAAGAAATAGAAAACATCAGTATTGAAATAGCTGGTAATATATATAAAACAAACGCTCTTGGTAAATTCACAGCGAACGTAGCTGTTGATGAAATATATTACAAATCACTAAGCGATTTCTATAATCACTATGCAAGTGTTGTCATGAATGATTTAACGATTCTTGATGAAGTGGTGAAAACAATAGAATTACAAAATACTAATAATTACGAATTAGTATATGATGAAGTAGGTAGCACTATTAAACCACTCGATATTAAAGCATTAGTTACTTTCTATCAAGGTAAAACAGAAGTTATCGATTTAGTCGCATCTATCGATAATACTAAATACGTAACACTAAATGCGGAATTATCATCTAGTAAGTATTTAGTTAATTTAACCCATGATATATATGTTAGCAGTATGGAAGTAGCTATTTATAAGAATAATTACAATATGCTTAAATCATCTAACGATTTAATAAACGATGCCGTTAAACTCTATGAAGAGTTAGCCGCACTTAAAGAAAATAGAACTGCTAAAGAAACCGAATACTTGATGCAAATAATAAGTGAGTATCTTGATTATATCGAAATAGTTCCTGCTAAAATAACTGTAACAACAGTTCCTTATGGTGCGACAAAGGCTGATGCTGTTTTAACATTCTTAGATGGTACTAAGAAAAATGCTGTAGTAGCAAATATAACGTATATAGTAAATAGTAATGGTATCAAAGCAGATTTTGTATATGATGTAGATTATTATGATGCCAAAGATATTTTAGTGTGTGATACAAATAATGTCACAGCTGTTGATGTAAAGATAATTATTGATGATAAGATGAGCACTTATGGCGATGAATTATTAGAATTGAGTGCTACTGCTAATCTTTTAAATAATGATACTATTAAAGATGTTGTAGATTTAATAAAAGAAGATGGTACAAAACCCGGTAGTTACGCTATAACTGCAATCAAAAAACATCCAGGTTATAATATAATAGTAGAAAATGGTACATATGAAATAACAAAACGTAAAATTGATGTTGCTGTATTAAATCATAAAGACATAATGAAAGCTTCCGCGACTAAAATATCGGATATAGAAATAAGTGTTAGTGGTAATATTGATGATAATTATGAATTCAGTTATGAACTTTATCAAAATAATATATATATTACTTCAATTGATAAACTTGGAAATGTTTTAGATATTTTAGATATTGGAACATATAAAATTAAACCAATCATAAGTAGTGAATACTATGAAATTGAAAATATTACTTTAGGTGAAATTACTATTTTAATTGACAATACTTATTATGATGTTGAAGTAACATTCACCTCTAATGGAGTAGAATTACTTTTACCAAGCAAAGTGTATGATGGTATAGAAGTAATTCCTAATATTAAAGTTGTAAAACATGACACTAAAGAAGAAGTTGTAGATGGTATCTCTTACACTTTAACAGGAAAAGATACTAGTGTTATAAAGAAGGCAGGTATTTATACAATTAATGTTACTGTTAATGAAGTTGAATATCAAAATAAAGCAACTTTCGAAGTAGAACGAAGAGAAATAATGGTAGACATTACCACAAAAGAGTTAGTATATAATGGAGCAATTCAAAATCCATTATTTGTAGTTACATCGAAAATAGAAACAGATGATGTCGATGTTATTACTAAAGCCACAACTAATGTTAATGTTGGTAATTATTTCGTTGAAACTTTAGGTTTAACTGGTGCTGATGCTGAAAATTATATTTTAAAAACTCAAGAAATTAGAGAATATACTATTGTTAAAAAACAAATAATTGTTGAAATAACAAAAGTAGAACAAGTATATGGTGATACCGATACAATTCTTGGTGCTAAATCTTTAACAGAAATTCCTAGTGCTGATACGCTTAATGCTATAATCAAATTAACAAGAGAAAAAGGTGATATCGTTGGTAGTTATGACATTATAGGTGAAGTTGTAAATGATAACTATCAAGTAGAATTCATTAATGGTGCTGATGCATATGTGATTACTAAACGTAACGCTACAGTGTTAATTGATGATAAGAATAGTATCTATGGAGAATCATTAGTAGAATTAACAGGTACAATTCAAGGTTTAGCAGAGAAAGATGAATCAGTAGATGTTAAATCAATTTATAGATTATATAAAGAAGATGGTTTAGATGCTAATACTTATTTAATTAAAGGTGAAGTAGTAAATCAAAATTATCATATAACATTTGTTAATGGAATTTATACTATTGAAAAACGTGCTATTTTAATAGAAGTTCCTAATGAAACATCTGTGTATGGTGATATGATAAAAGAAGTCGTTCCAACAGTAATAAGTGGTACTTTAAAAGAAAATGAAGAATTAAGTGAAATTCTAGAGGTTTTAAAAGAAACAGGACTTGATGCAAGAGAATATAAACTAATAGTTAACACTAAATCAAACAATTATAACGTTAGGGTCTCTTATACAAATGGTGATTATTCTATTTACACAATAACTCCTCGCGCAATTGAGGTTACTATTAATGATCTTACAATTAACAATAAAACATCATATTCTGACCTTATGTCACAACTTAGTTATGTGATTAGTTCTGGTACACTATGTGAAAATGATGATTTGAATCTCACGATGTACGTTATCATGAATGGTAAAACAATTACACAAGAAAACTATCACAAACACTTATGTGGTGGAATACACAAAATTACAGGCACTGCTGCTAATAGTAATTATAATGTTACAATTGTTGATGCTATGCTTGAAGTAATAAAACCTCAAGTAAGAGTAGTAAATATAATAACTAATTATACTTATACAGGAGAAATCTTTGAAGGTTTCGACTACACTAAAAATATTGAAGGTTATCTTGAAAGTGCAACTGCTAGTGCTTTTAAAGCATGGTATTACCGAAGTGGTGATGCATCAAAAACAGAAGTTGAGTTACGCAATGCCGGTACATATATAATGGTTGTGGAAATAGTTCATAAAACTTCATATGAATTTGAAAAAGATTCACAAACAGAATTTGAAATAACGATTGCGAAAAAAGATATTTCAGATAATATCATTATTGAAGGAATTGAAAAGGAAAATTACATAAATATCAACACAATAACTAAACCAATTGTAAGTTTAAAAGAGACTATTGATCTTAATATTGAACAAAAATTATACAAAGATAATACTTTAGTTGAATTAATTGAAGGTTTAGGTAAGTATAAATTTGTTGTTACAATTATTGATGATAATTATGAAGGCGAAAAAATTGTGGAATTTGAAGTTATTGAAAACATTGCTGAAACAATAAATAAACTAAAACATGGTCGCCTTGAACTTGAAAGAAAACGTGGCTTAGAAATAATAGAATATAGCACGCGTTTAAAAGAAAAAATAGATGCTTTAAGTGGTGTTGAACTATTGTTAATTTCTAACAACTCTGAATATCAAAATTTGGTTGAAGATATTATAAATCGTTATACTGAGCTAAATGTAATGTTTAAGTCTGTTACGGAAAAAGAAAAAGAACTAATGGAAAAATATCCTGAGATAACTGATACTTCGTATGATACTAAGTATCAAATATATGCTTTTATAGCATCACTAGATGAAATAGGTCAATCGTTTATTACAAGTGATAATCTTCTTAAATTAACAGCGGTAAAAGAAGAAGTATCAAGTGTTTTAGAAAAATCATTTGTAAAAGTTTCTAGTTTAGAAGCATTATTAGAAAAAATAAATAAATATAATAAGGCTGCTGTACTACAAGATGCTCATGATGTAGTAATAACACTTACTGTAGAAGAAAAGGGATTAGCTCTTCTTGATCAAAGACAGGCAAAAATATTACATGATTATGAAGAACTTTGGACTGATTATGTGGCAAGTTTAGAAAACGTATATACTGTTTCAAATAAAACGCTAAATGCCCAAATCGTAATAAGTGTTATAATGGTTATGACAATGGTTTCGGCAATGGCTGTTATTTTGAAAAGAGAAAGATTCTAGGAGGAAAGTAAAATGAAAAAAATAATAAAACTATCTAGTTTATTTATACTATTTATAAGTTTAATTTGTTTGGCATCATGTAGTAGTAATAATGTTATAGATGAAACAACAAAAAAAGAACTTCTAGAACTTGTTAAAACGCAAATAAGCAATACTGAAGGATGCAAGAAAATAGAATCTGAAATGACAATAACAGATAATGCCACCAAAGTAGGGTACACATTACAATCATATGAAATTGGTGCAGAAATCACTTTTAAAGAACAAAAGTATACTTTAAATAGCGATCCGTATGGAGATTTATATTTATGTGAAGAAACTACTAAAACTTTAAACAAGGATGAAATGCCTAATAAACTTTCCATCGAAAAAGTATTAAATGAAAATTCATTTTCAGGAGGCGATTATTCTGTTTCCTATGGCAGAAGTGTTTCAAAAATATATGGTTATTTAACACAAGATGCTGCAAAAGAAATACTTGGGTTAACTTTAGATGAAACAAATAGTATTACTAATGTCATAATAGATGTAAAGTGCAATAATGATAAAATATCTCGTTATAATGTAACATATAAAATTGCAGGTAAAGAAGTTTCAATAGTAGTTAATTATAATTATTAAAAAAAGCCATCACAAACATTTACGTTTGTGATGGCCTCTTTTTTATAGGTCTAGTTTTTATTTGATTAACATACGTTAAAACAACTTCCACCAATAAATTCTCTAATTAAAGAATTACATGGAATAGCTGCTTCATCAATAGATTTAAAGTATTTAAGATATTTTAGTAAACGATTAGCTACAATAAAATATTCATTATCAGGTTCGATTTCCTTTAGTAAAGGAAGAGCGTATTTTTTCAAAACACATAATTCATAAGTTAATTCTGAGTTAAATACATAGTCTGATTGTTCTTGGTTAGGATAAATCCATTTAAATTCACCACGTCTAACCGAAGGCCACATTGACAAAGTTTTTGTAGCAGGGGCATTTCTAAATTGTTTGTCACGTACGATTCTTCTAATTAATCTTAAATCAGTAGTACTCATAGGTGAGTGATTATCAATATTAATTTGAATTTGTGGGCTAATAAAAATTTTAAACTTTTGGTGTTTTGGAATAGAAGAACTCATTAACTCATTTAACGCGTGTATGCCTTCGATAATGATAGGACAATTTGGTGCCACTTTGATTTTCTTTCCGGGAACTCTTTTAGCTAGTACAAAATCAAAATGTGGAAGTTGTACTTCTTCACCATTAATTAAGGCGTACATGTGTTGATTGAATAATTCTACATCGAGAGTATTGATATCTTCAAGGTCAATTTCACCATTTTCATTTGGTTCTATTTTATCACGATCTAAATAATAATCGTCAATAGAAATCATAACAGGATTGATCCCTCTTGACATAAGTTCAATTCTTAGGCGATTAGAGAAAGTAGTTTTTCCGCTGCTAGATGGTCCTGCAATAGCGATAAGTCTAATATTTTCAATATCGTTTTTAATTCTTTCACCTAATTCAGCCAACATATTATTATGTTTTGTTTCACACATTTGAATAAATTCATTGGTGTTTTTGCCGCTAATATGGTGATTGATTTTATAAATGGTTTGTGAATCAACTAGTTTTGCCCATTCATAAGCTGCCTTTAAAGTTTTACCATAAACAGGTGCTTCTTCAAATGCAGGGATAATTCCACCCATTTCATAACGAGGATATTGAATAATAATACCTGGGGCATATAAACGTAAACGATAATTTTGTAAATATCCTGTGGATGGAACCATATAAGAATGCATATAATTATAATAAGATCCACAATGGTACAAGTGAACAACTTTTTCAGGACGATATTCAAGAATCTCCATTTTATCTTCCATTTTAAATTCTTCATAGATTTTTTTGGCTTCGTCCCATGAAACAGTAACTCTTTCAATCGGTAAATCGAGTTTAATTATTTCATCCATCTTAGCTTTAATTTTGTCAACGATACCTTTATCAATTTTAAGATTATTGGAGATTACTTGACAAAAAATAGAGCGAGATACATTATAACTAAAGCGGATTTTGACATCTTTAAAAAGGTTATAAAAAGCCATTGCCATAACATATCTTAGACTTGCTTCATAGGCTTTTCCTGCTTCGATATTGTTTAATCCAACATATTCTAAAGTAGCATCAAAGCTAATTTTAAAACTTAATTCACGGGCTCTACCATTAACAAGACATATATAATATTGTTTTTTTAATTCATCTGGTAAGATACTTAATAAAGTGCTCCCCTTAGAAATTGTCAGTGACTCTGGTAAATCACTATTTAAAATTTTAACATTAATTAATTCATTCATTTCTTTTTTCTCCTTATCTATATTTTACCTTAGATTCATTTTTCATGCAAGTAAATAATCCATTAAATTTTAAACTAATCATAAAAAAGATGAGTTATCCAACAAAAATGTTTTTTGAAATTTTCCTATCGTTATTTTGATAATGCTCTTCTTATAATCACCTTATTTGTCTATTGCTTGACTTTTTTTCATATTTGTGATAATATTTAAGTACTTGATAATCGTGATTAGCAAGAGTGGGCTATGCTCACTCTTTAATTTGAAAGGGTATGCTTATGAACGCATTAGAACAAAAACTTTATACAGAGTTAAAAGGTATCATAGAAGAATTAGGATTTGAACTTTTAGAAGTAGAAGAAAGAAAAGAATTTGGAACACGAATTATTTCATTTGTAATAGATAATAGTACAAGTACGCTTTCAATTGATGATACTGTTACAGTAAGTGAAAAAGTAAGTGAAAAGCTAGATGAGATAGATCCTATTGATACAGAGTATTGTATAGAAGTAACATCACCAGGTTTAGAAAGAGAATTAAAAAATAGCCGTGATGTAAAAGCCGCTATTGGTAAGTATGTTAATGTAAAAACATATGAAAAGATACCTGTTAAAAAGAATGAATATAAAGAATTTGAAGGCGATTTATTATATGCCGATGATGAAAAAATAATTATTAATGCTTTAATTAAACAATTTAAATATGAAGTAGAAATACCAAACCGTTTAATTGCGAAAATAAGATTAGCAATTAAAATGAATTAGGAGGAATATTATGACTAGTAAGAGTTTTTATGAATCACTTGAAATTATCGCGAGCGAAAGAAATTTAGATATTAATGATGTTTTAGAAAAAGTTGCAGTAGCTATGAAAAAGGCTTGCCAATTAGAAGGGATTGAAGGAGATATTCAAGTTGAATTTAACCCTGAATTAAAGAAAATAAGAGTTTTCTCAGTTAGAACAGTTGTCGATGAAATTGATCCAGAAGGCCCAGAAGGTCAAATTCTTTTAGATGCTGCAAAAGAACTAAAGAGTCGTGTTCGCGTAGGAAGTGTAATAAAAAGAGAAGTTAACTTTGAAAAAGAAGTTGGAAGAAAAGGCGCAAGTCAATTTAAACAAATCTTTACACAAGGCTTAAAAGAACTTGGCCGTAAACGTGCTTTTGAATTCTTCCAAGAACATGAAAACGAAATGATAACAGCGACAGTCAATAAAATATTCCCTGATGCATATGTTTTAGGAATTGGAATGGACTATGATGCCTATATGCCAAAAACTGAAGCGTTACCAACTGAAGAATTAAAAGTTGGTGATAAAACAAAAGTATATATCACAAAAGTTGAAGAAACACCACGTGGCCCTAAAGTATATGTTTCAAGAACTACAAAAGATATCGTTAAAAGATTATTTGAAATGGCTGTACCAGAAATTGCTAATGGTACGATTGAAATAATGAATATTTCGAGAGCCCCAGGATATCGTAGTAAAGTGGGCGTTAAATCTAATAACCCTTTAGTCGATCCAAAAGGAGCTTGCGTTGGTTTTAATGGTTTAAGAATTAAACAAATTAATGAAGCATTAAATGATGAAAAAATAGATATTTTCCAATGGCAAGATGATCCTATTCAGCTTATTGCATCAGCTCTTATGCCAGCTAAAGCTATTAGTATTTTACCTGATGAGGCTAATCATCAATGTATTGCGATTGTTCCTGATAAACAATTTACACTTGCGATAGGAATTGGGGGACAAAATGTTCGCCTTGCTTCTCAAGTAACAGGATGGAAAATAGATATCAAGAGTGAAGATACAGCTTACAAAGAAGGAATTAGATTCAAACCAAACGTTGCAGTTATCAAATAGGTGATAGTATGAAAGAACGAAAAATTCCTTTAAGAAAATGTATTGCGACATCAGAACAACTTCCTAAACAAGAGATGTTTAGGATTGTAAGAACTCCTGAAAACACGATATGTATCGATACCACTGGTAAGGTTCGTGGTCATGGTGCTTATTTGAAAAAGGATAAAGCCGTCATCACAACTGCGCAAAAGAAAAAATTGTTAGATCGCTATTTAGAAATACCAGTTCCTGCCGAAATATATGATGAACTTTTAGAACTTCTTAAAAATTAAATAATTAAAGAGGTTTCAATGGATAGAGTTTTACAGTATATAGGGCTTGCAAGAAAAAGCGGCAAGTTAGTAATCGGTACAGATAGTGTGATTAAAAGTTTACAAAATAATAAGATTAAATTAATACTAATAGGAAGTGATGCATCAAGTTCGACACTTGATAAAATGGAGAAAAAAGCTTTCTTCTATCATATTCCACTAATAAAAAAGTATTCTTCTATGGAATTATCATTTGCGGTTGGAAAACGTTCTTCAATGGTTTTCGGATTAACCGACAAGGGATTTGCTGAAGCAATTATGAGAACTCTACAAGAAGAAACAGAAAGAGGTGACCACAATGAAGGTTAAAGACTTAGCAGTTATTTTTAAAACGAGCACAAGTGAATTATTAAATTTATTATCAAATGTTGGAGTTGATATTAAACTTCAAGAAGAAACGATGGTTGAAAAGGATGTTGAAAAGAAACTAGCTAAACGCTATAACGTATCTTACCCTTTTACAGGAACTGTTAAAAATAAACCTGTTAATAGAGTAGTTATTCCAGGGAAAACTCAACCAAAAGTAGCTCCTACCCAAGAACAAAAAGAGCATGAACCAATCTTAAAGGAAATATCTAAAAATAATCAACCAACTAAAAAAGCAGTACCTTCAAAAGAAGAGAAGGCACCTCTTCCAAAACAAAAAGTTTCTTTGAATGAGACTCCAAAGGTAAAAAAAGAAGAAAATAAAGTTAATGATACTAAAAAAGTAACCACTAAAAAAGAAGAAGAAATAAAACCTGTGGTTATTGCGGATGTTAGACCCAAAAAAGTTATTTTAAATAAATATGATACAGAAATTATTGAACCACGTGTCGACGAAGAGACCCTTGCAAAATATGATCATTATCTTGAAGATGATGAATATAACATTGTGAGAGAAAATCGTAGTAAGAGAAGAGATAATTTCGGTGAATCACAACCTGATGAAAAACGCCGCAAGAAAAATATAAAAAATACTAACAATAAAAATACTGAAAAGCGTCGAAGTAATGTACCAGTTAAAGCTAATCAAAATGAAGATCACGTTTTGTATTATGAAAAAGGTATGACAGTTTTAGAAATAGCTGAGGCGATGAATGTTCCTGTAACAGATCTTGTTAAAAAGTTATTTATGTCAATTGGTGTTATGGCAGTTGCTTCAAGTGTTTTAGAAAGAGAAACAGTAGAATTAATCGCAATAGAATACGATTACGAAATAAAAAACAAACAAATCACCGATATGGTTCGTTTCGATGAAATGGAAATAGAAGATGATGAAAAAGACCTTGTTTCACGCCCACCAATTGTTACGATCATGGGGCATGTTGACCATGGTAAAACAACACTTTTGGATACCATAAGAAGTAGTCATGTTGTAAAAGGTGAAGCAGGTGGTATTACTCAACACATCGGTGCGTACCAAGTTGAAAAAGATGGTAAATTAATTACCTTTATAGATACTCCAGGGCATGCAGCTTTCACTGAAATGAGAGCACGTGGAGCCCAAATTACGGATATTGTTATTTTGGTAGTTGCTGCAGACGATGGCGTTATGCCTCAAACAAAAGAAGCTATAGAGCACGCACAAGCTGCTAAAGTTCCAATTATTGTAGCTGTTAATAAAATGGATAAACCAGGTGCATCTAGCGACAGAATTAAACAAGAATTGACTGAATATAACTTACTCGCAGAAGAGTGGGGTGGCGATACAATTTTCGTTGAAATTTCCGCTCTTACAGGAAAAGGTGTCTCGGATCTACTAGATATGGTTGTTCTTGTAAGTGATTTACATAATTACAAAGCCAATCCAAATCGTCTCGGTAGTGGTACAGTAATAGAAGCTAAACTTGATAAAGGACGTGGACCAGTTGCGACCCTTCTTGTTCAAAATGGAACGATAAAAGTTGGTGATATTATCGTTGTTGGTAACACATACGGAAAGATTCGTGCTATGCAAGATGAATTAGGACGCAATGTACAAACTGCAGGACCATCAAAACCAGTTGAAATAACAGGTATTGCTGATGTACCTTTTGCAGGAGAAAAATTCATGATTTTCAATGATGAAAGAAAAGCGAGAGAAGTAGCAGAAACAAGAGCTCATATTCGCTTCAATGAAGAAAAAGGCGTCGGTAAAGGGGTATCCTTAAAAGAATTATTTAATGAACAAAAAGATGATTCAATTAAAGAACTTAATTTAATTGTAAAATGTGATGTACAAGGATCAATTGAAGCCATTAGAGGTTTATTAACAAAGATTGATATACCTGGTACAAGAATTAATCTTGTGGCATCTCGTGTTGGGGGCGTAACGGAAACAGATATCAATCTCGCTATTGCATCTAATGCGATTATTATCGGGTTTAACATTAGACCTAGTGCTGCTATTATTGATCTTGCTAAAGAAAAAGGTATAGAAATCCGTTTATACGATATTATCTATAAACTTCAAGAAGATATTGAAAAAGCTGTTGAAGGCATGTTGGACCCTGTCTTTGAAGAAAAGGCAGCAGGTGAAGCTGAAGTAAGAGAAACATTCAAAGTTTCTAAGATTGGTACAATCGCTGGTTGTTACGTAACAGATGGTGTAATTCCTCGTGGTGCAGGAGTTCGCTTAATAAGAGATAGTATCGTAATTTATACTGGTCGACTTTCTTCTCTAAAACGTTTCAAAGATGACGTTAAAGAAGTCAAAGCAGGTTATGAATGTGGATTGACAATTGAAAATTATAATGATATTAAAGTTGGTGACCGCATTGAATGTTTTGTTATGGAGGAAGTTGAACGCTAATGGGATACCGAGTTGAAAGAGTAGAAAAAATAATTGAAAAAGAACTCTCAATGATCCTTCTTCAAGAAGCTAAAAATCAATTACTAAAATTCGTATCAATTACGAAAGTTGCTTTAACGCAAGATATGAGTATCGCAACAATATGGTTTACAGTTTTGGGTGAAGAAGATGAAAAAGAAGCGACAATAAAAGCTCTCGAAGATGCCAAAGGCTTTTTAAGAAGTAGCCTTTCTAAAAAGCTTGATTTGCGTAAATCACCAGAGTTGCGTTTCAAATATGATGAGTCACTTGAAAATGGTAGTCGCATTGAAAAGATATTAAACGAAATTAATAATAAGTAAAAACCAAAGCCTTGAGAAAAACTCAAGGCTTTTAAAAAAATAGTATGCACATTGATTTATTTAGTGAAAATGTGTATAATAATTAGTAGTAATAAAAATAAACAGGAGTTATAATATGGATAGTGAAACAAGACTAGACATTAAAGAACAGTTAAAACTCGTTCCTAAAAAACCTGGATGTTACCAAATGTATAATAGTGATGGCACGATAATTTATGTTGGTAAAGCTAAAATTCTTCAAAATCGTTTAAAAAGCTATTTTACAGGAGCTCATGATGCGAAAACTACGCAAATGGTTTCTTGTGTTAAACATTTTGAATACATTATAACATCCAGTGAAAAAGAAGCTTTGTTGTTAGAACAAAACTTAATTAAAAAGTATCGTCCTAAGTATAACATCCTTCTAATGGATGATAAATCATATCCATATATTACAGTAACAAACGAACCAAATCCTCGTCTGATTGTGACAAGAGATATTGATACCTCAAAGCGTAAAGCAAAAGGAGAGGTTTATGGACCATTTCCTGATGTTAAAGCTTGTCGTAATACGGTTGATGTTTTAAATAAAATACTTCCCTTTAGAAAATGTCATACAATCCCCAAAAAAGCATGTTTATATTATTACCTTAATCAGTGCTTAGCACCTTGTATAAATAAAATAGAAAAAAGCGAATATGATGTCTTAAGACAAAAAACATATGAATACTTAAAAAAAGGTGATTCAGAATTAATAAATATTTTATCACTCAAAATGGAAGAAGCTTCAAATAATCTTGAATTTGAAAAAGCTTTGGAATACCGTAATATGATTAATAGTTTAAATACTATTCTTGAAAATCAAAAGATTACTCTTACAGATGGTGTAAATCGTGATATATTTGGATTTTATGTAAAAGATAATATTATAAGTATCCAGGTATTTCATATGCGTTATGGTAAAATAACAGAAAGAAAAGGTGAAGTATTTGATATATACGATTCACCAACAGATGCTTTTATGACATATATCTTACAGTTTTATAATAATCATCCAAATCTTTATCCACAAGAGGTTTTAATACCATACATTCAAGATAAAGAAACTTTAGAAGAAGCTTTAGGAATTAAATTAATAATACCAGTGATTGCGACTAAAAAGAAATTAGTTGATTTAGTGTGTGACAATGCTAAAAACAATCTAGAGAATCTTTTAACTACAAGACTTAGAAAAATAGAACGTACCTCTGATACCTTAGTGGAATTAGGCAAAATCTTAGGAATAAAAACTCCTAGAGTGATTGAACTTTTCGATAATTCCAATATTCAAGGTGCAAGTAGCGTTAGTGCGATGGTCACGTATATTGATGGAGTGAAAGTCCCTTCGAGATATCGTAAATATAAAATAAAAACGGTCGAAGGTGCCGATGATTTTCATACGATGCAAGAAGTATTAACGAGACGTTATAAAAGAGTGATTAGTGATAATCTTGAAAAATGCGATTTAATCTTAGTTGATGGAGGTATACCCCAAGTAAAAGCAGCTAAGATGGCACTTAAACAACTTAATATAACAGATATCAATGTAGCAGGACTTGTAAAAGATGATAAGCACCGCACTAGAGCTATTGTTAATGATAAACTAGTAGAATGTGACATTAAGAAAAATTCAAATTTATATTTGTTACTTGAAGCAATGCAAGATGAAGTACATCGTTTCGCTATTACGTTCTTTAAAAAAGTTCATAGTGAAAGCATGCTTTCATCAAGTCTTGATAAAATAAAAGGCATTGGTAAAGCACGAAAACGAAAATTATTAGAAAATTTTGAAACAATCGATGATATAAAAAATGCCGAAAAAGAAAAACTAAAGGCACTAGGCATCCCTGATGATGTTATAAACAATATAAAAAATGATCTATCTTTGTAGCAACATTATCCCTATATGCATAAAATAAAGTGATAAATGGGGGATAAATTTGTATAAAGATAAATTTTTAACACAACGCGAAAGAGAAATATTTGAATTATTGGTAAATAATTATGATACAGAAGAAATAGCTGATGAACTAGGTATCAGTAGTAAAACAGTTAGAAATCATATTTCTAATGTAATTCAAAAATTAGGTGTAAAAGGCCGAAGCCAGGCTATTATTGAATTAATAAAAATGAAAGAATTAGAATTAAAGTAAGGGGTGATTTTATGGAGGTCTGTGGTAGAATCAGACGGATATATCACAAAGAACGAATGTTTGAAATAAAAGGCAAACAAAGATTAGAATATTATTTTTTATCACGTTCTCTTATCAAAAAATTTAATGCCTATCTTTGTGAAGGACTCTTTGTTCATTTCACCTGCAAAGAACAAAAGGTTCTTCATGGAGGAATGAAAGCATATGAAGTAATTAGCTTCACAAAAATGGTTCAAACAAAACATCGCAGTAGTGTAATTTATTTTGATATGAATACAATCAAAGAGGCATTAAAAAAAGTTTTGAATCGTGATGGAAATAAGATGTTTTTAGATATGGAATTCACAATGCCTCCACGAGAGTTTTCAAGAGGTACACCTTTTACAAATGAGATAATTCAATATGGTTTGGTAATAGAAGATGAGAATGGACAAGTTTTAGACGAAGATTGTTCACTCGTAAAGCCAATGTATCATAGTGGTATCAATGAACGTACATTTGATTTTATCGGTATAACAGAAAACGATATGAAAATTGCGATAAGTTATAAAAAGTTTTACTTAAAAATGAAAGCTTATTTAGAATTATATGATCCAACAATATATGTTTGGGGTAAAAATGATATACTTGTTTTAAACGCTTCATATCAACTTCACAGGTTAAAACCGCTTGCCGAAAGAGAAAAATTTATTAATTTAATGCAACTTATGAAAAACTATTTAGGACAAAAGTCAGATATCGGATTGTTTAATGCATTATCATATTTTGGTGAAGAGGTAGGATATCTTCAAACACATAATCCTTTAGATGATGCAAGAGTTACAAGAATGGTTTTCCATACATTTAAGAATTGCGTTAATATAAAAGTTAGATAGGAGAAAAAAATGGAACTAAATTTACAATTATTACAACATATTTTTGAAACTCCATCCCCAACAGGATATACAGAAAAAATAGTGAAATTTCTTAGAGATTATGTTACATCATTAGGATATGAATCTTTTATTAATAAAAAAGGCAATCTAATAGTAACGGTAAAAGGAAAAGAAAATTATAACATAGGGCTTAGTGCTCATACGGATACACTAGGATTAATGGTTCGTTCGATTATGAGTAATGGTCATTTAAAGTTTACAAGAATTGGGGGAATACAACTTCCTACTGTCGATGGTGAATATTGTCAAATAATAACAAGAAGTGGTAAAACATATACTGGTACAGTTTTATCAAAGTCTCCAAGTTCACATGTATATAAAAATGCCGCAACTCTAACCCGTGATGAAGATGGTATGTATATTAGATTAGATGAATTAGTACATACAAAAGATGATACGGTTAATTTAGGAATTGAAAATGGCGATTTTATTGCGATTGACCCTAAGTTTGAAATAACTAGTAATGGTTTTATAAAAACACGTTTTTTAGATGATAAAGCTAGTGTTTTTATCTTACTTACACTTTTAGAAAAAATTAAAAAAGAAAAAATTACGCCTCGCGCTAATTTAACGGTTATCTTTACAACGTATGAAGAAGTGGGGCATGGCTGCAGTAACGTTCCGGAAATAGATGAACTCTTAGCAGTAGATATGGGATGCATAGGTGAGGATTTGTCAACAACCGAAGAAAAAGTTTCAATATGTGCTAAAGATGGAAGTGGGCCATATGATTATAGTATGACATCAAAACTAATATCTTTGGCTAAAGAACATAAACTAAACTACGCGGTAGATATATATCCGTTCTATAGTTCTGATGCTTCAGCTGCTCTAAGAGGAGGTAATGATTTAAAATGTGCTTTAATCGGTGCGGGAATTCATGCTTCACACGGAATGGAAAGAACACATATTAGCGGGTTAGAAGAAACATTAAAACTTCTAATGTTATATATTCAAAATTAAGAAATAGAGAATTAAGCTGAAATGGTAAAATAAATGTAGACACAAAAAAAGTGTCTACATTTTTTTGTTATGATAATAAAGTAAAGGAGATGATATTATGGAAAAAATGAAAGGCCTAAAAACAAAGAATGGTCAAAAGATCAAAAATACGAGATTATTAAATATATTATTAATGGTGAAAAAAGCGCACGTGATTTAGAATGCTAGTTTGGCATTAGTAGTGGAATGATATCTAATTGGTTAAAACGTTATAGCGAAAATGGTATGGAAGGCTCACGAAAATAAACATAAAACTGGCAATCCATTAGATAAATATTCACGTAAAAAAGAATCAACACCTATTGAATAACTTGAATATGAAAATATGATGCTTCAAATTGAGAATGAACGATTAAAAAAAGGATACACCGAGGAGATGTTCTTTTAGCCCTAGAGAAATTATCAGAAAAGAATACGAAATAGTAGAGACTCTTTCTCAGGAGTTTAATATTAAATATTTTAATACGCAAAGATTAGTTTATTCGTTAAAATATAAAACCCCCGTTCAGTATAGAACTGAACAGGGATTTAATTAATGCTTTTTTAAACAATATTTATGATAACAAAAACATAAGGTTTTCTTTCGGTTATTTCGCTAATACATTGAATTATTCCATCTCTCGTCTTTTCTCTAATACCCTTAATATTTATATTTTTATAAGAGGCAAGAACTTTAGCGAAGATTTCTGTAGATTTTTCTTTTATGTTATTAGCCACAACAGGAAGTGCTAAAGTATCCATGAAACCTTTTGAAATAATAATGGTAGGGGCAGTGATTTGTTTATGAGAATTTATTGTAAATATAGCAGTTACAAGGCCTTCATCCGCGAATTGAGTACGTTCTTTAATAGTTTCATTACTTATTACGGAGAAATTAGAATCTAAATATACTTCACCTGCCGTAACTCCCCCTTTAATAATTTTTGGTTTAGGGTTATCTTTTCTAAATAATAAAACATCACCACACGCTAAACAAAAGCAATCTTCTCTACGATATCCCATTTCCATGGCGATATTAGCGTGATACTTTAACATGTTATATTCACCATGAACAGGGAAGAAATACTTCGGTTTAATAAAACTTAACATCATTTTAATTTCGGAAACAGAAGCGTGCCCGGTTGTATGGGTATCTGTTAAGGGACTATTTTTAATCACGTTAGCACCGTTTTTTACTAATAAATTAATATTACGATTGATGAATTCTTCATTTCCCGGAATTGGTTTAGATGAATAAATTACAGTATCTCCTGCTCTTAGTTTAATTTGTTTGTGTGTGCCATTAGCGATTCTTGATAGTGCTGCTAGTGGTTCTCCCTGTGAGCCGGTGCATAAAATTGTAATATTATCTCCTGTAAATTTATTTAAATCTTTGGCAGGAATAAAAGAAGTTTTAGGAATAGTAATATATTTCATTCGCATAGCGGCTTCAATTGTTTTTTCCATACTATGTCCAAAAACGGCAATTTTTCTATTTGAAGCAACACTAGCCTCTAATATTTGTTGGACACGATAAACGTTAGATGCAAATGTGGCGACAATAATACGCCCTTCAATACTTTGAAACATTTGCTTCATATTAGCTGAAATTTTTCTTTCAGACAAAGAGAAGTTTCCAACTTTAGCATTGGTACTATCTGCTAAGAGACAAAGTACACCTTCTTCACCGAGTTTTGTCATTTTATAGAAATCCGATCTATCGCCAAGTGGGGTGAAATCAAATTTAAAATCACCGGAATTAACAATATATCCAAGATTTGTTTTTATTGCGATACCATGAGAATCAGGAATACTATGGTTAGTAATAAAAAAGGAAACGCTCATAGATTGAAAGTTAAAGATAGAATTGTGATTGTATTCAATAATTTTATAAGTAAGATCTTTATATTCGGATAATTTAAAATTAATTAAATTTATAGCGATTCCTGAAGCATAAATAGCTGGTATTTTTACTTCTTTTAACAAAAACGGTAAAGCTCCAATATGGTCTTCGTGACCATGAGTGATAAATACACCTACAATTTTTTTCTCATTTTCTTTCAAATAAGTAAAATCAGGAATGATATATTCTACACCATGTATTTCATCATCAGCAAACAGGATACCACAATCCATAACAATAATTTCAGTATCTGTTTCAACACAATACATATTCATACCAACGACACCGAGACCTCCCAAAGCGTAAACAGAGACATCGCCTGTAGCATTTTTGGTTTTGACATTTTTTAAAGGTTTGGCCTTTTTTACAACTTTTGTGGTAAGAAGTAAAGGAGTTTCTTTAGTTTCATCAGTCGGTTTGCCTTTAAAGTGATGATAGCGATTATTAGGTTTCTTATTATCTTTTTTCTCACTAGTTTGGTTGTTACTTGTAGTTTTTTCTTTCATTAAGGTCCTCCTTTCTTTAAAATTTAACATACGTGTTATTATACCACATAAATGACTTTAACGCAATAATTTTAATTAGGTGTTAAAATACTTTATGTTTATTAAGGACTTTATAATATTATTGTGTTATAATAAACTGTAAAGTATAATTAAAAGAAAAGCTTTAATAAAGGAAGAAGTTATATGAATACTAAACCTGCATTGTTTCTTGACATAGACGGTACCGTTTGGGATGGAAAAAATAAATGCATTCCAACATCAACTCTAGAAGTAATAAAAAAAATATATCATAATGTCGATATTTTTATTGCGACGGGGAGAAGTCGCTTTGTATTAAAAAATATTGAGCCACTATTCCCATATATGAAAGGTTTTGTTCTAATGAATGGGGAACACGTTATATATGATACTGAAGAACTCTATGTTGGAAAAATGCCCGAAGATGCTGTTATAAATCTTATCAAAAAAGTAGCTAAAGAAAACCTTGTCTTAGGACTATTAGAAGCAAATAAAGGTTATATGTCGAGCGTTAATCCCGATTATGCATGGATGGCACGTTCACTTGAAAAAGAAGAATTAATTAATCTTGATAGTAAACCTTTCGATTTAACCAAAAAATACACAATGGGATGGCTCTATGCAACAAATGAAGTAATCGATAAGTTTGCTGAAGCAATCCCAGAGTTAACCTTTTATAAATGGGGAAATTTTGGATGTGATGTAGTGAAAAAAGGATGCTCAAAAGTAGAAGGAATAAAGAAAATTATTGCGAGAGGAGGCTATGATATAAATCAAATATATGTAGCAGGTGATGGTGAAAATGATCTTGAAATGTTTGAATATGCGAGCGTTTCTATCGCCATGGGGAATGCAGTTACAAAACTAAAAGAAAAAGCGACTATCGTCACAAAATCGGTCGAAAATGACGGATTAGCCTTAGCTCTTAATAAAATATTTGAAGATAAATAAAAAACTAGTTTAGAAAATTCTAAACTAGTTTATTTTTGTATATCGGAATACATTGCATTTACAGCATAACCATCTTCAAAAGTAATAAGCATTGATTTAACTTTTTTGCCAGCATTATAAGCTTCATTATATTCTTCTTCGCTGTTATAACCAACATACCATACCGCAAAGCCTGTAAAGTTATCGGTATTGAATGGGTAAGTTTTAGTACCGCTAGAAGTACGATGTTCAGTAGGATCGCCTAGTTTCTTAATTACTTCAGCATAGCTGTAAGGAGTATTCTTTTCGTTTGCTTTTCTAATCTTGGCTGCATAATTTTCGTTCATTGAGCAACTTGCAAGTAGACAAAGCATTCCTAAAAATATAAAAAAGATACTAATTCTTTTCTTCATTTGTTTCTTCCTCCTCTTTAAAAATAACTGGAACGGAGTTTTCAGGAACAAAGAATGGTTTTTCTTTGTTAATTCTATCTGGAAAAAGAATGCCTTGTAAATGATCATATTCATGTGAAAATACTAAAGCCACATAGTTTTTAAGTTTAAAAGTTTTTAACACTAGTTCACCATCACAATAAACATAAGCTCTTACCGTAACTCTTCTTGGTCTATGAACGAGACCTCTTACTTCTCTATCAACAGAAAGGCAGCCCTCCCCTCCTTTTAGATATATTAATTCATCTGAGTATGATAATATTTTAGGGTTAACTAGAGGGTAAAAATGTTCATTGCCATCTTCATCATAACATAAAATAACAATCATTTTTTTTAAAATACCAATTTGAGGAGCAGCGATACCTACCGCTGGGCGCAACTTGTACTTTTCTGCAATATCTTCATCGATAGAGTTAAAAATATATTCAATCATAGAAAGGAGTGTTTGTTCATCTTCTTTTGAAAGAGGAATTTTAACATCAACAGCTTTCTCATGTAATAATGGATTACCTTCACGGATAATGTCTTTCATTAAAATCATAGTTAGAAATCCTTTCGTTAAGAAATCATATATATTATAACAAAAAAAACTAATAAATGCAAGTTAAGAAAATGTTAAAATAAAAAGGATAAAAGGAAGAAAACTTCCTTTTATCATCCTTTTAGATAATTACTACCATCTAGCAGTGCCGATGATGACTAATAAAATGAATAATACAAGAATTAATGCATATCCATATCCGCCAAAACTAGAACCACAACAATTGTTTGTAGGAGCTGTGCAGCATCCGTAGCCATAATTAGGTTGATACATAATTTCCCTCCTTATCTATCTTGACTTACTTTATGTTATGAAGAGTAATTATTTTTGTTTGTGTTTAAACCTAGTATAATTTCTCAAAATTATTTCCTGTATCACTTCTGATACCTAAATAATTCTCAAGTCTTACAACCCGTTTGGTAAGCTCTCCATTTTGTCTTTTAAGTTCATTAATTTCTGTTTCCAATCTAGACATATCATAACTTCCAGGATTGTTAGGATATTGATATGTATTAGGATTATTAGAATATCCATAAGTATTTGGAGTATTCTGATATGCCATATATGGGTTAGGATTGTTACTAGGGTAAGCAGCAAATTGGTTGTTTGATGGCATCATACGTTTAAAAAAGTTTAACATTTATTTTCCTCCTCACCTTAAAATATGGTTAATTATAAAAAGTGTTACTACTTTGCACCAAAAATATTTTTTTTAATATATTAATACTGAGGTGACATTATGGCAAGTAGAATGGAAGAATTCCGTAGTTTTGTTGCGAAGTATCCCAAAGTAAAAGAAGAAGTGCATTCAGGTAAAAGAACATGGCAGAGTATTTATGAGGATTGGGTTATCTTAGGTGAAGAAGATGAACAATGGGTTCCTTTTAAAGACAGCGTTACCACTAACAGTGAAGTGAAAAAACCAGGAATAGATTTTTTAAGTAGTGATGGAATGAAGACTATCATGGGGTATGTAAAAAAAATAAACCCTGATTCTATTTCTAAAACGCTTAACACTGTTCAAAAGGTTCTACAAATAACTCAAGGATTTGGTCAAAGTGGTGCTAGTGGATTATACAATGCAAATTATAATAGTTGGTGGGATTAATGATTGAAGAAATTACTTCTAAACTTTATCAAAATCCCGTGTACTTAGAGTATTTAAGATATCATCCTAAATGGTATATCGCTTTAAATAGATATCCTGAATCATATAAAGATTTTGAAAAAGAAGTGAAAGTAAAATTAAAATTAACTGTGTCGGACAAAGTAGAAAATTTGAGAAAGCAAATTGAATTCATCAATGGTATGATAAAATATTTAAATTCTCAATAAATGTTAAGTAGTTTTACTTGACACATACTGAAGACTGTGATATAATATAACAGGTTAAAAGATAAATAACAAAAAGGAGATATTATATTATGGTTAAATTAAGATCACAAAGATTTGGTACAAAGAAAAAACCTTTCTACCGTATCGTAGCAACAGATTCACACAATCCTCGTGATGGTCGTTTTATTGAAATAGTTGGAACATACAATCCACTTACTTCACCTGCTACAGTAAAATTTGATGAAGAAAAAGTAATGAAATGGTTAAACAATGGTGCTAAACCAACCGATACTGTTAAATCACTTCTTTCTAAAGAAGGACTTATTGTTAAGTTTTTAGAAAGCAAAAAGAATTAATTAGGTGAACAGTATGGGTGTTGTTAATTATGAACAATTGGTTTCAGAATTAATCAAACCCCTTACAACACATCCCGAAGAAGTTAAAGTTGAAAAACTAAGTGAAAAAGATGATGTTGTTAGTTTAAAAGTTTCCGTTCACCCTGATGATTTAGGACGTGTAATTGGTAAAAAAGGGCGCGTAGCTAATGCGATAAGAACATTAGCTTATGTTGCAGCTGCTCGTGAAAAGAAACATTTAGAGATTGATTTTGAAACTAACGAAGCACAAGCAAAATAATGAAATAAAAAGTTTGTAGTTTGCATTATACAAATTACAAACTTTTATTTTGTAATGTGGAAATAAATATTTGACAAATAGCTTATTATGAGTATAATATTAATTGAAAATATGAATATATGTTCATATATTCATAATACGAGGTGAAATATGCAACCATTTAATATAAATGATATTAGTAAGTTATCTAACATGTTTTCTGTATTAGGTGACCAAAATAGATTATCAATTGTACTTTTTTTACTTAATGGTGACCAAAATGTTGGCACAATTTCAGATAGGTTATGTTTATCTCAATCGCTTGTATCGCACCAACTAAGAGTTTTAAGAGATGCAGGAATTACAAAAAGCAAGAAAAATGGTAAAAGTGTAATTTACAGCATTAACGATGAACATATATATCAAATAATAGAAATGGGAATAGCACATATTAATCATAAAGGAGAAGAATATGGCGAAAATAAATAATAGTTTCATAATAGAAAAGGTTCAAAAAAATAAAAACTATCGCCGTATTATAAGTGATATTGCTAAAATAGACGGAGTTATTAATTATAGTATTGATAAAACAAAAGGTATTTTACACTTAGAATATGATAGCGAAAAAGATGTAATGGATAAAGTTTTAAAAGCAGTTCAAAAACATGAAAAAAACGCTACTTTAAGTAAACTCGAATACAAAGAAAGTTATAGAAAGGTCCTAAAATTAAAAGGTCTTGATTGTGGTCATTGTGCTCAACGCATCGAATCGATTGCTAAAAAAACTTTTGATTATACCCAATTGATGGTTGACTTCTCAACAGAACGTTTTATTATTGAAACGACTGACAAAGCTTTAGTTGATAATATAATTGAAAGAGTATCTGATGTTGCTCATATAGTAGATCCTAAAATAATAGTAATGGATGTTAAAACAAGAAAACGTGATGCGACTGAAGAAAAATTCCAATTAAAAAGTTGGAAAATAGCTATATTTGCTTTAGGAATAATCTTTCTTTTAACGGCGATGATTATTTATGGTTTCACTAGTCACGAAAGTTTTTGGGGATTATTTAAGCATAGTGACGAAATTCCCAATGTATTTGTACTTATCTTTTTAGGCCTTGCATATGTGGCAGTTGGATATCAGGTGCTTTGGCAATTTTTTAAAAACATTATCCGTTGTCACTTTCTTGATGAGAATTTTCTCATGACAATCGCTTCGATTGGCGCTATCATCACAAGACACTATATAGAAGCAGTTATTGTTATGCTTCTTTATCAAGTAGGTGAACTCCTACAAGAAAAGGCCGTAAACTATTCCCGCAAATCGATATCCGATTTATTGATGTATAAAGCAAGTACAGCTCACTTGAAAGTTAATGGTGAAGAAATTGATGTTGAAATCGAAAGTGTTATGCCGGGAGATGTAATAGTAGTTCGAAACGGGGATATGATCCCATTAGATGGTGTAATACTAGAAGGTAAAACTTACTTAGATACTAAAGCCTTAACAGGAGAAGCACTTTATCGTAACGTAAAAGTTGGGGATGAAGTATTATCAGGTAGTATTAATTTAGGAAACGTTGTTGAAATTAAAGTTCAAAAAGCGTATAGCGATTCAACCATGACCAAAATATTAGACATGGTAGAAAACGCTAGTGCTTCAAAAGCTAAAACTGAAAACTTTATCACAAAATTCTCTAAATGGTATACACCATTAGTCGTAGCGTTAGCTGTTCTTTACATTATGATTTCACCATTTTTTAAAAAATTTATCTTAGGAAGTACTGATTCTATTCTAGAATTATTCTTTTCAGGTCATGGATCTATATATCATGCGATGGTTTTTCTTGTTATTAGTTGCCCTTGTGCGTTAGTAATATCGATTCCTTTAACATATTTTGGTGGTATAGGTGTTTCTAGTAAAAATGGTATTTTAATAAAAGGAAGCAATTATTTAGAAGCTCTTAATAATGTTAATACAGTTGTTTTTGATAAAACCGGAACGCTTACAAAAGGAGAATTTAGGGTACAAAAAATAGTTTCTGCAACTCCTGATGTCAAAGAATCAGAAATTCTTTCCCTTGCAGCATATGTTGAGTATAATTCTAATCATCCAATTGGAAAAAGTATTGTTGAAGAATATGGTGCTAATAATATATTTCCTGACATAATACAGGACTTTGTTCAAGTGCCTGGTTATGGCGTGAGAGCCTATATTAATGGTTCGAAGGTTATCGTATGTAATAAACGATATTTAGATGAAAACAAAATAGAAGTAGAGTTTAAAGAAGAAATAGGATTAGTATTAGCTGTTTTAAAAGAAAAAAAATACTTAGGATATATAGTTATAGGTGATGGTATTAGAGAAGAAGCCACAGAGGCTATAGGTGAACTAAGGGATTTAGGAGTTAGAAAAATTGCAATTTTAACAGGTGACGCTAAAGGAATGGTAGATATAGTAGCGAATGAATTAAAAATTGATGAAGCATATTGCGAGTTATTACCAAATGATAAAGTAGAAAAACTCCAAGAATTAAAAGGTGCTATTGAAAATAAGAAAGAACACATAATATATATTGGTGATGGTATCAATGATGCTCCCGTAATTAGTAATGCTGATGTTGGAATAGCGATGGGATCTAGTGGAAGTGAAGGAGCTATCGCGATAGCTGATGTTGTAATTATTAGCGATAATCTTAATAAAGTTCCTCAAGCTATAAAGATCGCTAAAAAAACAAAAATACTCGTTATGGAAAATATCTTCTTTTCATTATCTATAAAACTATTAGTATTATTACTAGTAATGTTAGACATAGAAGTAAATATTTGGCTAGCGATATTCTCTGATGTTGGAGTTACTCTTCTTGCAATTTTAAATTCTTTAAGAATAACAAAAACAAAGACTAAAGACAAAACTAAGGTTCAAACTAAAGTTCAAACTAAAACAATAGATGAAGAAAGCGTGAAAAGCGATGAAAAGTAGTAATGAACATGAATACTTATTAGTAGGAAAAATTATGGCTCCCTTTGGTATTAAGGGAGAAATGAAAGTAGCAGTTATTACTTCATCAAAAGAAAAAAGGTTTTGTAAAGGTAATATCCTTTATTTGAAAAAGCAGGGAAAATATGAAGAAGTAACTATAACCTCAGCACGGTTCCATAAAGGAAATGCATTAATCACCCTTAATGATATATATGATATAAATCTAATAGGAGACTTTTTGGGAAGAGAACTTTATGTAGATAGACTCCTTTTAAATGATTTAGAAGAAAATGAATACTATTGTGATGATTTAATAGGGTTAGAAGTATATAATGAAAAAAACGAATACTTAGGAAAAGTAAATGACATAATAGAGTTAACTTCTAGTGATGTATTAGAAGTAATAGATGAAAAACAAAAGCGAACATTAATACCTTTTGTTGATGATTTGGTTACAGAAGTTAATGATAGAATTATTATAGTCAAAGAAATAGAGTGGTATAATAAATGATAACATTTGATATTTTAACGTTATTTCCAGAAATGTTTTCGGGAATGCTCAATTCTTCAATTTTAAAAAGGGCTATTAAGAATGGTTTAATCAAAGTAAACCTAATTGATTTTCGTTTATATTCAACGAATAAACATCATACTGTAGATGATTATGCTTATGGTGGTGGAGCAGGGATGTTAATTAGTGTTGAACCAATTCACCTCGCTCTTCAAACAATTGAAAACTTATCTTCCGCGAAGGTTTTACTTACTTCCCCTAGTGGAACAACATTTACGCAAAGAAAGGCTGAAGAATTATCTAAAGAAAGTCATATTGTAATAATATGTGGGCACTATGAAGGTATCGATGCAAGAATTGAAAATTATATCGATGAAGAAATATCTATAGGCGATTATGTTTTAACTGGTGGTGAAACTCCCGCAATGATAATAATTGATGCGGTTAGCAGGTTAGTTGAAGGTGTCATTAGTACTGATTCTACTGAATGTGAAACATTTAATAATGGGTTACTTGAATACCCTCAATACACAAGACCAAAAACATATGATGGGTACGAAGTTCCTGAAGTGTTATTATCAGGACATCATTTAAATATAAGTAAATGGCGTTTGAAAGAATCACTTAAAAAAACATATTTAAAAAGACCAGATTTACTAAAGGAAGCTAATCTAACTCCTGCTGATCAAAAATTGTTACAAGAAGTAATAGAAGAAATAAAAAGGGGTGAAAACAAAAATGAAAGTAATTAAAAAAATAATGATGTTGAGTGTACTCTTGTTTACTGCTTTTGCCCTTGCGTCATGTGATAAAACAAAATTATACGATAACGATAAAGCCTTTTGTGAAAAGCTTGAAAAATACGATATTAGTCCTGAAAAAAGAAAACAAACAGTTTACTTAGATTTAAGAGAAACAGGCTCTACAGAAGAAAGTGGTAAAGATTATGCAACATATCATTTTAATGGAGCAGTGAATTATAATTATTTAAAGGGCTCTAAAGAAGAATTTCTCTATTGGTTTACAACTAGATACAATACAAATTATACTGTATTTTTATTCGACAATGGCGAAGGCTCGGTTAAAGATGTTATGAGTATTTTAAAAGAAGCAGGATACAAAGAAATATACGGCTACACTTTAGGATATGAAGTGTTGAGAGCCTCTAAGGAATATACTTCAAGATTTGTTGAAGGAAAGGGTCTTGAAGGATGTGATTGTTAAATAAAAAGCTATTTTTCTATAGGTTATTTTAATTTATCCTATAGTTGAATAGCTTTTTTTTGTCTCACGTTTTTATATCTAATACCTTGAAAAAACTAATATTTAATGTTATAATGGAAAAAATATCATATATGAGGTGAAAATATGAAATGGAATTTAACTTATTTATTTGAAAGCCAAGAAGCTTATAATAAAGCGTTTGAAGAATTATTACCATATTTAAAACGTTTTGCAGAATATCAAGGAAAACTTGAAAATGAAGAAAATTTTAAATCTTTTTTCTTGCTTACAGAAGAGTTTGAAGAAAAATTGTGTCGTGTATATCAATATGCTAGTTTAAAAAGTGATTTAAATAAAAAAGATGTTGCGGCATCAGCCGACATTCAGAAGTGCGGAATGCTTCTTGATCAATTTGCATCAGTTACTTCGTTTGAAGAACCTGAAATTCTTGCGATTGGATATGACAAAGTGATGGAAATGGTTAATAAAAATTCAGAATTATCACAATTTAAATTCCAATTGGAAAAACTATTTAGATCTAATGAACACGTTTTGGATGCTGCAAAAGAAAAACTTCTTGCTAACTTTAATCCTTTGGTTGGTGCAGGAGGCGATTTGTATAGTATGCTTAGTGTGGCTGATGGTACACCGAAAGAGATTAAACTTCAAGGTAAAAAAGTAATGGTAACGCAAGGAAATTGGCGTTCACTTATTACAGAAGCTTCTAATGCTAAAGACCGCAAAAAGATTTTTGAGGCGCTTTATAAATATTATGATGATCATAAGAACACTTATGCTGGCATTTATGAAGAAGTAATGAAAGGTGCTAAAGCGACTAGTGAATCAAGAAATTATCCGAGCATTTTAGATAGTTATTTGTTTAAAAATAATATTCCAACGGAAGTTTATACTAATCTTGTTAAAGTAGCAAGCACCAAAAATAGTGCGCTCAAAAAGTATATAAAACTTCGTAAGGAATATCTAGGTATTAGTAATTATTGTTCATATGACCGTTTCTTAGAACTTGCAACATCGAATAAGAAATATTCTTATGATGATGCAAAAGCTATTTTCTTTGAAGCTATCAAGTCAACACCAGTAGATTTTCAAAATAAAGCTCATGAAGTACTTGCTGATGGTTTCGTAGATGTATATGAACAATCTGGAAAAAGAAGTGGGGCATATTCTTCAAGCATGCCAAACCTTCATCCATTTATTCTATTAAACTATAATAATACTTTAGATGATGTATTTACAGTAGCTCACGAAGCAGGTCACTCAATCCACTCAATGTATGCGGCTGAAACTCAACCAACAATGCTTCAAGATTATACGATTTTTGTCGCCGAGATTGCTTCAACATTCAATGAACATTTATTGTTAGATTATTTTATGAAATCAAGTGATGCTACAATAGATGAAAAAATTATGCTTCTTCAAAAGGCAATAGATGAAATTGTATCAACATTCTATCGTCAAACATTATTTGCTGATTATGAACTTCAAGTAAGTAAACTTGCTGAAGAAAATCAACCAATTAATCACGAAGTATTGTCAAACATTATGATAAAACTTTATAAGAAATACTATGGAATGAATATAGTTAAAGAAAAATATAAACAATTTGTATGGGCTTATATTCCTCATTTATTTTATACACCATTTTATGTATACCAATACGCAACAAGCTTTGCTGCAAGTTTCAAACTATACAAAAATGTAAAAGAAAATGTTCCAAATGCTTTTGAAAATTATGTTAATTTATTAAAATCAGGTGGTTCTAAATATCCTGTTGATCAAGCAAAAGAAGCAGGCGTAGACTTTACTAAAACCGATGCTTTCTTGGCTGTAGTAGAAAGAATGGAAGAATTAGTTGACGAATTAGAAGTGTTATTAAAAGAAAGAAAAAATGGCCAATTATAGTTTTCCCTTTTCAAAGTATCACGGTTGTGGTAATGATTTTATTATTACAACTTTTGATAATATCAAAGATATAAAAGATATTGAAAGTCTTGTTAAAGATATTACTAATCGCTATACTGGCGTAGGGGCTGATGGTTTTATTGTCGTATATAAAGATCCTTTAAAAATGAGAATTTATAATAGTGATGGGACGATAGCACCGATGTGTGGCAATGGTATAAGATGTTTTCTGAATTATTGTTATGATGAAAATATATATATGATGAAGCTTAATACCCCATTTATAGTGTTGACAGAAAATGCAAAAGAAGTTGTTAATATCATAAGTTTTAACCCATTTATTTCATCCATCCAGTTTGGCAAAATAGGAATATCTAATGAGCTTATGAATATTGACGAAGAAGAAATCTTCCCCTTGGCCTTAGATAAAGAAAAAGTATATAACTGTTTTGTTGGAACTCATCATTCTATTATCTTTAAAGATACATTTGATGATATTGAAAGCCTTGGTAAAAAAGTATCAAACGACCCCACATTTAAACGTGGAACTAATGTAGATTTTGTAAAAGTTATAAATGAAAATGAAATAGTTATTAGAACATATGAACGAGGTGTTGGCTTAACCAAGGCTTGTGGAACTGGCGCTAGCGCTAGTGCGTATGTATGTTATAAGTTAGGATATACTAAAAGTATAGTAAAAGTTCTTTTAGAACTTGGAACTCTTACCATTAAAATAAACGATGATGATATATGTTTAGAAGGTCCTAGTGAATTTGTTTTTAAATATAAAAAATAAAGTCTAGAAATAATTTCTAGACTTTATTCTTCTATTAAGACGATTTTATCATCGTATATTGTGATTAAACGTTTTTTATAAAGAGCACCAACGGCTCTTTTAAAGGCACTTTTGCTGAGTTTTAATAATTTATAAATATCATCAGCGCTACTCTTATTACCTAGCATAAGAATACCGCCCCTCATTCTTAAATAATTTAGGATGACCTCACTATCATCAATCATCGTGATTTCTTTGTTTTTAATTGTGGTGGCATTATAATCGTTATGCTCAGTTTTATTAGAAATAACAAACGAAATTTTTTCTCCTAAGTGATGAGGCCCACGCAATAATGATTTATAAACATAAATAAAGTTGCCGTGATAATCGAAAATAGTAATACCTTCAAGAGTTATTTTCGTGATAACACCATCACCAGAATCATTTTTTTCATATGTTAAATCTTTTGTGATTTTATCTTCTTTAGTTACAAAATGAGCGACAAGTTGATTGCTTTTAACTTTTAAAATAACTGGGATAATCTCGCCTTTATTAGGCCAAAGGTGGATGTTTTTTGGTAGAAAATCATTTGAAAGTAGAATATCTTTGGCTATACCTATATTAATAAACACTCCTAGATTTTCATGAATGTCAACTACTTCGGCATTTCCATAATGAGTAGTAGTTACACTTGGAGTCTCTAAAGTTGCACAAAGGCGTTTCTTTTGATCAAAATATAAAAAGGCGTTTACTTTTTCTCCAATTGATAGTTCTTTTTTAGTTTGGTTAAAATGCAAGAATATATCTTGTTCGCCATCAGTTAATGTATAACTAATATCAGTTTGCTTTTTAACTGTCAATTGATTAATATTTCCAATTTCGATTGCCATAATAGTCTCCTTTTCATATGTAATATTATATTACATTTTTAAATTTTTAGCAAATAGAAAAATAATAAAATATATTAGTTGAAATAATATATGAAAAGTGGTATAATAATAATGTTCTATTCCGCTGCTATTATCATGATAGTTATGAATAAATAAAAACAAGGAGTGTTAAAATTATGAGTCAACAATTAATTAATGCTATTACAGCCCCTTATCTCAAGAGTGATGTACCTGCATTTAGACCTGGTGATAACGTTAAAGTACACGTTAGAATCAAGGAAGGTGACCGCGAAAGAATCCAAATTTTCGAAGGTTTAGTAATTGCTCGTCGTGGAGGCGGCATCAGCGAAACTTACACAGTTCGTAAAATGTCTTACGGCGTTGGTGTTGAAAGAACTTTCCCAGTTCATTCACCAATGGTTGCCAAAATCGAAGTTTTACGTCATGGTAAAGTTCGTCGTGCGAAATTACATTATATTCGTACACTTTCTGCAAAAGCTGCTCGTATTAAAGAACGTAGATAGTTTTAGTAAAAACCATTCTTTAAGAATGGTTTTTTATTTAAGAAAAATGAGGTAAAAAAATGGGAATAAGAATATTAATTGATAATAAAAAGGATAGAGGTTTAGTATCAGAATGGGGATTTTGTGTTTATATTGAAAAAGGTAATAAAAAGATTCTCCTAGACACAGGCGCGTCAAATAGGTATTTAATAAATGCCAATAAGTTAGGAATAGATATCAGTGATGTTGATTATGCGGTTTTATCACATAGTCACATTGATCACTCAGGAGGATATGATTCCTTTTTTAAAGTAAATTCTAAAGCTAAACTATATATCAGTAAAAATTCCACATCGCAATGTTATTGTAAAATAGGTTTTCTGAAATTCAATGTAGGAATACCCCAAAACATTTTAGATAATTATAAAGATAGAATAGTATATGTGAATGGTTTGTATGAATTAACTGATAACATATATATAATGGAACATTTAAAAAGAGATTATAAAAATAAACTTCTTTTAAAAAAAGTTAATAACAAATATGTTTATGATGATTTTTCTCATGAACAGAATTTAATCATCGATACTATGAAAGGATTGGTTGTTCTTAATAGTTGTTCTCACATTGGGATAGATGAAATATTAAAAGAAGTAAAAAAAGCATTTCCTAATAAAAAAATATATATGATGGTAGGAGGACTCCACTTAGCAGGAAAGAGTAAAAAGTATGATATGGCACTAGCTGATAGAATAAAAGAATTAGATGTTGATTATATATATACAGGACACTGCACTAAAGAGAAAGCTTATAAAATATTGAAAAAAGAATTAGGTGAAAAAATAATTCAAGTAAAATGCGGAATGAAGATAGATATATAACAATGATATAAACCCTAAACTTGACTAAAACGTAATAATTTGATATAATTATAGTAATCTTAATAGAAGGGGTAGTATATGAAAAAGAATATAAAATTAATTTTATTAATAGTAGCTTGTATGTTTTTTATAGCTGGCTGCAAAGATAAAGAGGCTACAGCTTTAGAATACGGGTTTGACGAAGCAAGAAATGGTTACGTTGTAACAGGATTAAAATCAAAAGATGAAAAGAAAGTGACAATACCAGAAAGTTATAAAGGTAAAAAGGTAGTAGGGATTGCGAAAGAAGCCTTTAAAGATACAGGAATATTAGTAGTTCATATTCCTAAAACGGTAGAAATCATCGGTGCGAAAGCTTTTGAAAATGCCAAAACACTTGTCAATATTGATATTGCAGAAGGTGTAAAAGAAATAAGCGATTTTGCTTTTAAAAATTGTACAGCTTTGAATGAAGTTAAAATTCCAAGTAGTGTTGAAAGTATGGGGTCATCTATTTTCAGTGGATGTCGTTTGCTTGAAAAAATGTCTGTACCATTTATAGGTAAAAGTATCGATAGTAAAAGAGATGAAGGATTAGTTGGATACCTATTTGGTAATGAAAATGCTCCGGGAATGGCTGAGTTAGTTCAAGTATTTGGTGAAGATAGCGATAGTTCACCGCTAGAATTTACCTACAGCATTCCACCTGCTCTTCAAGAGTTAGAAGTGACCAAAGGAAACAAAATTACTTATGGGGCATTTTACAATTGTAATACCTTAAAAAAAGTAACGTATACTAGTGAAATAAAATATATAGAGCCATATGCGTTCTATAATTGTTTACTTCTCAGTGAACTTGACATCAACAATATCGATGGTTATATTGGTGAACATGCTTTTGAGAGATGTGGATCCTTAACAAAAATAAGCATTGATTCTGATGTTGAAGAAATTGGTGAATACGCCTTTACAAGATGTGCTAGCCTAAAAGAAGTAATTTTCGAAAAAAATAATAAGGGGTTAGTGATACCTAAAGGATGTTTTTATCATTGTGACTATTTAGAAAAAGTTACTTTAAATGAAGGTATAACGGCGATTGGGGAAAATGCTTTTGGCTATTGTTATTTTCTCAATAAAGTTCAGCTGTGTAGTACGCTAACAAGCATAGGAAAACAGGCTTTCTATAAACCTATTACTGAAAAATCTCAAGTTAAATTAACAATTAATCTAGATGCTGCTAAAAACTTAACACTAATAGACGACTATGCCTTTACAAATTCTAATATTTCTGGGGTAGTAGATATTCCTAGTAATGTTAAGAAAATTGGAGCACTCGCCTTTGCTGAAAACAAATATCTAACAGGTATTAATCTTGCATATGGCGTAGAAGAAATCGGTAGATCTTGTTTTGAAAATAGCCCAATATTAGAAAATGTAAACATTCCTGATAGTGTGACAAAAATAGGTGATAGTGCTTTTGATGGATGTCCAGCATTAAAATATGATAGTTCTAGTGTTGAAATAGATTATCTTGGTAATTGGGTAATCAAAGCACGAAATAAAAAAATCACTATGGCATCACTAAAATCTACAACAGTAGGCATTGTTGGGGGTGCATTTGCTGGTTGTACTAGTCTTGAAAAAGTAATCGCATCTAATAAATTGGTATATCTTGGAGATATGGCCTTTAAAGGATGTGAAAACTTGGTAACAGTTTCGTTAGGAGAAGGTATTCAATATTATGGTGTTTATGCTTTTTATGGCTGTGCAAAACTAAAAGTAGGTTATATTGGCGATAATGCAACATATATTGGAAGAGGTATATTTAGTGGTTGTGCCGCACTTACCAAACTAGATGTTCCTTTCTTATCGAGTCAAATAAGACAAGTAAATGAAGCTTATCTAGGGTATATGTTTGATGTTGATATATATAAAAATCAAGCTCGATACATTCCTGCAACGCTAAAGGAAGTTATTGTAAGAAAGCAAATGGTTATAGGAAATGGTGCTTTTTATGAATGCCGCAATATTGAAAATATTACATTTAAGAGTGGTATAACACTTATTGGTATGGAGGCTTTCTATAATTGTGAGTCTTTAACAAGTATTGATCTTTCTAAAACAATTACAAAAATAAGTAAATATGCTTTTTATAATTGTAGTTCGCTAGCAGATATATATATACCAAAAACTGTAAATGTTATTGATGAAGCTGCATTTATGGGTTGTACTAATCTAACAATTAAATGCGAAGCAACTTCAAAGCCAAGTGGTTGGCACGATTTATGGACAACAACTGACAAGATAATTTGGGGTGCATAAGATAATGACTCTGTTTTTTACAGAGCCATTTTTTTAAAAAAAGCAAATGAAAGGGTTTTCTCTACTCTATAACTTGCTAAAAATTAAATGATATGATATAATAATAAAAACAATATTACAATCTAAAAATTAAATGACATGATATAATAATAAAAATAATGTTACAATCTAAAAATTAATAAAAAGGAGTGGCCTAACTTGAAAAAAATATTAAAATATAAAAAATTTTGGCTTTATGTAGGTATAGGAGTGGCAGCTGTGGCTCTTATAACTTTGATAATTGTTCTAGCAACAAGACAGCGTGGTGGCGTTGAATTTGAAAAGAAAGTCGAAGAAATTAAAGAAACCACTAATTTTGAATTTACTGAATATGAAGATGGATATTCAGTAAAATTAAAAAAAGGTGTTTTAGCTGATTCAAGTAGTTATAAAATCGTTAAAGTACCTACAACTTATGATGATAAAAAGGTAATAGCTATAAGTGATGAAGCATTTAATAACGGTTCATATGTAATCGAAATAGTTCTTCCAACAACAATTAAACGAATTGGTAAAAAAGCTTTTTACAATTGTAACAAAATGACAAAATTGAATCTTGACGATTGTGCAAATATTCAAATAGTTGATGATTATGCTTTTAGTGGTTGTGCTATTTTAGAAAAAATAAATCTTAAAGACAGCGTCACATATTTAGGCGAATATGTTTTTTCTAGATGTAGTAAATTAACATCATTCACATTACCTAGCGATTTAACTGTTCTTCCAAGAGGTACTTTTTCGGAATGTACGGTTTTAGATAATGTTGATATCAATGAAAACATTGAAGAACTTGGTTCATCAGCTTTTGAACTTTGTGAAAGTCTTACTAAAATTGATCTTCACAAGAATATCAACAGCATTGGAAAAGCTTGTTTTAAAGGATGTAAAAATTTAAAAACAATAAATTTACCTCAAAGTGTTACAGTAATTACAGAACAAATGTTTGCTTTGTGTACTTCACTTCAAGAATTTAGTTTTGAAAACATTAAAGTAGTTGAAGATAATGCTTTTGAAGGATGTACTTCTTTAAAAGAAGTAACAATCAGCGACTCTATCACTAATATGGGAAAATATGTATTTAAATCAAGTGGAGTTGAAAGGGTAAATTATTCTTCTATTCTAACTTACATTTCTGAAGGAATGTTCCAAGACTGTTTGAGTTTAGCATCTTTTAATGTTCCAGCTAATGTTAAAAAAGTTGGGGCATATGCTTTTAGTGGATGTTCAGCAATAGAAACATTTACTCTTCCTAATACTGTAAATGAAGTTGGTAATTTTGCTTTCTCGCGTTGTATAAAACTTAAAAAGTTCAATTATTCAAATAGCGTTTTAATGATACCAACGGGAATGTTTGCAGGTTGTGCCAATCTAGAAGATATTACAACAATTCTTGAAGATAAAAATATCGAAGTAATCGGTGCTTATGCCTTTGATGGTTGTAGTAATATAAAAGAAATTAATATCCCATCATCAGTAAAAGAAATTGAAAACTTAGCCTTCCACTATAACATTCGTGCTACTAAATTAATAATTAACGATGGTGTTAAAACGATTGGAGCTAGTGTATTTAGTGCTTGTACTGTTCTTAATGATATTAAAGTTTCAGATACAATTGAAAACATCGGTGCTAGTGTATTTGAAGGAACTAAATGGTTAAATAATCAACCTTCAGGATTAGTGTATCTACCTAATTTAAAAGGTGAAAATGGTGTAACTCTATATGGATATAAAACTAATACCCAAGAAGAAATCAAGACCGTTACTTCAATAAGCGGTGTCAAAGAAGGTACTAAAAATATAGCTGGTTCTGCGTTTGAAGGATTTGTTGGTTTAAAAGATGTAGTTCTACCAGAAAGTATTACTTCAATTGGTGCTTCTGCTTTTAAAGGTTGTAAAGAATTAGCAACATTTAATCTTCCACAAAAAATAGAATACTTAGGCTCTGCTGCATTAAGTAATACAAAAATTAAGAAGATTGAAATCCCTGCAACTCTTGTAGAATTAAATAACGGATTATTTAAAGGAACTAGTAGTCTTAATGAAGTAAAATTCAGTTCTTCTTCAAACCTTGTTGAAATAGGAAAAGCTACTTTTAGCGGTACTTCAATTGTTACAATCGATTTACCTAGCAGTGTAACTAAAATTGGTGAAGGTGCTTTTGAAAATTGTATAAGACTTAAAACATTTGTTGTTCCACTAGGCGTAAAAGAATTGAGCGATTCATTATTTAAATCATGCGGTCGTTTAGAAGAAGTACATTTAAACAATGTTGAAGTGATTGGTGATTATGCTTTCTCTGGAACACGTCTAAAAAGTATTACTTTCCCTCAATCTGTTAAAGAACTTGGCAATGGTGCTTTTGCAGAAAGTAGTTTGGAAGAAGTAGTGGTCCCTGCTACAGTTACAAAAATGGGAGTTGGAGTGTTTAAAAAATGCACTAGTTTAACTACTGCCACAATAAATGCTAGTATTGGCAGATTAAATGAAGAAACGTTTGCTGATAACGTAACATTAGAATCTGTAACATTACCTAATGGATTACTTGAAATAGGTGAAAAAGCCTTTGCGAAATGTTCAACTAGATTGACTAGCGTCACTCTTCCTGAAACGGTAAAATTAATTGATGTCAGTGCTTTTGAAGGATGTAGTAAACTTGAAAATATTGATTTAGGAAGTTCACTAGAAGTGATTGCCGATTTAGCATTTAAAGGATGTGTAGCCCTTGCAAGCATCGACCTACCTGATACGGTAGAAGTTCTTGGTAATAAAGTATTCCAAAATTGTTCAAAACTTAACTCAATCGTTATATCTAAAGGAATTGAAGAATTTGGTGATGATGTTTTCAGTGGATGCAATTCATTAACAGAATTCAAAGTAAGCTCTGAAAACCAAAAGTTCTCTTCAAAAGATGGTGTTTTATACAATAAAGATCAAACAGTTTTAGAAATTTATCCAATTGGTAAAAAGGATGAAAGTTTTACAATCATAAAGAGTGTTGAAGTAATTAATGATTATGCTTTTGCAGGCGCACGTGTCGCAAAAATCCTATTTGAAGATCCTGCAAAAGAAATAACTTTTAATGATTATGCTTTTTCTAACTGCAAGAACTTAGTGTCGATAGTTTTACCAGAAAGTACTTCAAAACTTGGTAATTATACATTCTTTAATTGTACGTCATTAGAACAAATTGCTTTACCTAATAATCTTGAAGTATTAGGTATGGGCTGCTTCAAAGGATGCGCTTCATTAAAAGAAGCCACACTTAAGGACACAGCGGTTACCGAACTTCCAAATGAATTATTCTCTGGATGTACATCTTTAGTAATGGTAACATTAAATGATGCCACAAATATGCTTGGTAACAATGTATTTGAAAATTGTAGTGCTCTTGCTAAATTAAATTCTGAAAATAATGAATTCATATTAAAAGATGCAACAAGCATAATTGGTACATCAGTATTCAAAGGATGCACAGCTTTAGAAAAAATTCGTCTTTCTAAAGAAATAGAAACAATCAGTGCTAATGCTTTTGAAGGCTGTACAAATTTGAAAGAAGTAGAATTAGCTGCAGGCACAAGATTACAAGTGATTGGAAATTCTGCATTTGCAGGATGTAGTAAACTTGAAACATTTGCCTTTGGTGCTGAACCTACAATTATTTCTAGAAATGCTTTCCAAAATTGTGTTGGTTTAACATCAATGTATATACCTCGTAATGTCACTGAAGCTGAAGCAGGTGCATTTACTGGTTGTGCAAATGTCGTATTCTACTTTGAAAATATTGGCGTTCCTACGAAATTTGTAAGTCCTACCGCTACATCATCTGATAATTGGAATCCGGCCGGATGTCCAACATATGTTAATGTTAAAAAAGAAAACATCAAAAATTATGAAAATATAATCCAATATCTAATTGTTGAAAATTCTGATACGCATGAAAAAGAAATTATTATCACGAAGTATTTAAGAGCTGAAAAAGTTAATATTCCTAATGAAATAGACAAAATCAAAGTAACAACAATAGGTACATATTGTTTTTCAGGTATAAGAATTACAGGTGTAACCCTTCCTGAAGGCTTAACAACTATCAAGACAAAAGCTTTCAATAATGTTGAAGGATTCTCGTTAAATATTCCAGCTAGTGTTTCTGTGGTAGAAGAGAATGGGTTCTATAATTGTGGTAAGATTGTTTTAACAATCCATGGTGATCCAAAAACAAAAGAAGGTTGGAGTAAAAACTCTGATGGTGTTGGAAACTGGAGCTCAGGAATTAAAAATCCAACAATAGTATAAGTATTAATTGTGAATTAAAGATACAATTATAAATGATATGATGCTTCTAAAGTGGCAGTGAATAAAAATTAAATTATTCACCGTTTGTTTTGGAAGCATTTTTATTTTAAATACATCAATGACTTGCAATAAAGAAATAATTTTGTTATAATTGTAACAGACAATAGGAGCTTTATATGAAAAAAGTAAAAGTAATAATAAGAGATAAAAACACATTAGTTTTAAAAGAGGATGCAGCAGTAGATGATATCATTGATTTGACTGAAGTTATGGAAATCGATACTTCCGCAATAATGAGAAGCTTTGAAGATGCCAAGGAAGATATATATAATAAACGTCTTTCAGAACAAGAAAAAGTTTTAGAGACAGAATATAGTAAGCGTCTTTTAGAACAAGAAAATAGTATTAGACGAACTTATCTTGCTGAAATTGAAACGCTTAAAGAGAAGAATAACACATTAAAAATAGAATTAGAAAGCAACGTTCAACTTGAAAAAACTAAATTACAAGCGGAATATGATAGAAGAATATTTGAACAAGAAAAAGCTTTAAATGAATTAAAATATCATTATCAAAATGAGATGTTGATAAAAGAAAAAGAGATAACATCAAAATATGAAAGTGCCATAAAGGAAAAAGATGAATTGATTAATAATCTTCAACGTCAAAGAGTATCGATGAATGTTAAGCAAACAGGAGAAGATCTTGAATCTTGGTGTAACAATGAAGCGATGCAATACATGCAAAATGGCTTCTTTAATTGTACATGGGAAAAAGATAATGAATTAGTTGGTAGCGAAAATACTAAGAGATCCAAAGCTGATTATATCTTTAAAATATACTCTAGTTTAAACCATACTGAAGATACTTTACTTACGTCAGTATGTTTAGAAATGAAAGATGAAAATCCTGCCTCAACAAATAAACAAACTAATCAGTATTATTATAAAGCTTTAAATGAGAATAGAGAAAAGAAAAACTGCAAGTATGCTTTATTAGTAAGCAATTTAGAACGGGATAAACCTAACATGATACCGATGTATAAAGTAAAGGAATATGAGGATATGTATGTTGTTCGTCCAGCTTATATGATGACATTTTTGAGTATGCTTGTCTCACTTACAAAGAGATTTGAAGATATTATTAATAGTGAGGAAGCTACAAAATTAGAATTAAAAAGTAGCATGGATTTAATAGCGGAATTTAATGACATAAAATTAACATATTTAGATAAGCCATTAACTACACTAAATAAAGAACTTGAAACCATTCTTAAAAATAACGCTACAATAAGTGATGCAGCCCGCAAAATAGAAGCGAGTTGCGAAAAAATAGCTACTTCTTATATTAATCAAATAACTAGCAAATTAGATAAATTTGAATTAAATTTAAATAGAAAAGTAGTAAAAAAACTATAATTTAGTCAGTAGTAAAATTTTTATTAAATGATATTAAAATCACCACTCGCATATAATTAAGTGGTGATTTTTTTATGGAATATTATCTAGTAGGTATTAAAGGAACAGGCATGAGTAGTTTAGCGTGTATGCTTTATGATTTAGGATACAGTGTTAGAGGTTGTGATGTTTTAGAAGATTTCGATTTTTTAGAAGAGTTAAAAAAAAGGAATATTCAAATAGATGAGATAAATAAAACTGATATTATTGAAAAAATAGGAGATGTAATATATATAATCAGTAGTGCTTATGAAGATGCTTTAATAGTAGAAAAAATAAGAGAACATGACTATTCTTATTTTTATTATCAAGAATATCTGAGTATGATTCCTGCCATCCAAATAGCAGTAGCAGGAACCCATGGTAAGACAACAACTACAAAAATGATTGCGGATATATTAAAAGATGAGTCAATTAGTTATGTGGTAGGATCGGGGGAAGGTTTAGGAAAGAAGAATTTTCGATATTTTTTATATGAAGCCTGTGAATATAAAAGACATTTTTTAAATTATCATCCTGATTATTTAGTAATTACCAATATAGAATATGATCATCCAGATTATTACAAATCGATCGATGATGTGATGGATGCTTTTGAAGCTTTAAAAAAGCAGTCTAAAGTTGTAATTAATAAAAACGAATATAAATATAAAATTCTTAAAACTAGTGATAAAGGATTTTTAATAAGAATATATCAACATAATAGAAAGCCACAACATTATTTCTTACCATTTTGTGGTAAACATATGATAGAAAATTTTATGGATGCTTACCGGGTGATAAAAAGATTAGGATTTACCGATAGTTACATCAAAAAAAGAATCAAAAACATTACCTTGCCAAAAAGAAGAAGTGAGGAAGTAGTCTACAAAAAAACAATCATTATCAAAGATTATGCTCATCATCCAAGTGAGATAAAAGCTTTACATGATACCATTAAACAAAAGTATCCATCTTTAAAGACCACAGTTTTTTTTGAACCACATACATATTCGAGGACGCTAGCATTGATTGAAGATTTTAAAGAAAGTCTCAGTTTATTTGATAAAGTATATATTAATGATGTATTCACCTCTGCTAGAGAAATAAGAAATGATAATTTACAAAAAATAATCGATGAGAGACTTAAAGACTTCGAAAAATTTACGGAAAAAATCGCTGAAACATATAATTATGATGAGGAAGGAATAGTAGTATTTTTAGGAGCAGGAACAATTATTAAATATAGTCCGCTTTTAAAAAAATGAAAATGAATGAAAATATTTTCATTTTTATTGAAAACTCCTTTTATGTATGATATAATAGAAATGAAAAGAAACGAAGTAATTGAAAGGAGTAAACTATGAACCAAATTAAGATTTATGATGTTGCTGGTGCGGCTGGTGTATCGCTTGCGACTGTATCTAGGGTTTTAAATCATCCTGAAAAAGTACGTCCTGCAACTAGAGAAAAGATTGAAAAAATTATAAAAGAATTAGGTTATAAGCCTAATCTTAATGCTAAAGGTTTAGCTAGTTCTAAATCAACAACTGTTGCGGTTGTTGTTCCTGAATTATCTCGTAGTAGCGTCGCTGAAATGATTAACGGGATAGCTGATTGTGCCTCAAGAAGGGGATACCTATTGCGCTTATTTGTAAATGACTCTAAAAATAAAGAGAATATCATTGATAATGAACGTGAACTATGGGGAAACGTTGTCGCATCTGGCGTTGATGGAGTGCTATATATCAACGATGAAATAACAGATGATCACATTGATATTATTCTTGAATCAGGAATGAATGTTGTTTTAACAAATTCAGTATGTTCAGATAATAATATTCCTAGTGTATCAATTGACTATAAGAAAGCTGCTTATGATATTACTAAAGAAATGATCAACCGTGGTAATAAGAAAATATGGATGATTACGACGATTCGTAAGTACATGGTAAATGATTTAAAAGTGGCAGGTTACTTAGAAGCAATGCAAGAAGCAGGGCTTGATGCTAAAGTGTTATCTGTTTCAGGTAAAACGGAACTAAATGAAATTAGTTATGATGAAGAATTAAGAAAAGATCATCCAGAAGTAGCGATAGTAGTTCGTGATTCAATGGCGGTATCTTTTATTAATGTTGCGCGTTTACAACATATCCACATTCCGAATGAACTTCAAGTTATTGGATTTCAAAATACAAGATATGCCGTTTTGTCGCGTCCAAAACTTACTTGCATTAACAATCCAATATATGAACTTGGCGAAAAAGCTATGGATGTTTTAACAGATTTAATGGAAACACCAATGGATGAAGATCCTATTATAAAACATGAATTAATTGATTATAATATTATTTGGCGTGATTCAACCAAAGAAAAGAAGTAAAGAAAGTGTGAAAATAATGACTCTATTTGAAGAACTAAAATGGCGTGAGCTTATCCATGCTGTAACTGATGAAAAAGTAATTGATAAATTAAACAAAGGTGAATTAACATTTTACTTAGGAGCAGATCCTACTGGAGATAGTTTGCATGTAGGTCATCTTCTTGTATATCTTTTCGCGAAAAGATTAGAGATGGTTGGTAATAAACCAATCTTCTTGATTGGAGGAGCAACAGGTTCTATTGGTGATCCTAAACCAGGTTCAGAACGTCAACTTCTTTCAAAAGAAGTAACCCTTCATAATGCAGAATGTTTACATAAACAAGTATTAAATCTCTTTAATTGTGAAATGGTGAACAATTATGATTGGACGCATAACATTGATATTTTAACATTCTTACGTGTTTATGGTAAATTCTTTAATGTAAATTATATGATTAACAAAGAAACTGTGAAAGCTCGTCTTGAATCAGGTATATCATATGCAGAATTTTCTTACCAAATTTTACAAGCACTCGATTTTGAACATCTTTACACAACTAAGCATTGCCAACTTCAAATAGGTGGTCAAGACCAATGGGGTAATATCACTGGTGGTTTAGAATTGATAAGAAAAATGCATGAAACAGAAGAAACAGAAGCTTTCGGTATAACTGTGCCACTAGTAGTTAAAAGTGATGGTACAAAATTTGGTAAAAGTGAATCAGGAGCTGTTTGGCTAGATCCTAAAAAAACTAGTCCTTATCAATTTTATCAATTTTGGATTAACACTGCTGATGCGGATGTTGTAAAGCGTTTAAAACAATTTACATTCTTATCAAAAGAAGAAATTGAAGAATTAGAAGAAACTGTAAAAATAGAACCACATCTTCGTAAAGCCCAAAAAGCTTTGGCTAAAGAAGTCACTACTTTAATTCATGGTGAAGCCGGCTACTTAGAGGCTTTAAAAATAACTGAAGCATTATTTAGTGGTAAAGTTGAAAACCTTACAAAAGAAGAAATTGAAATGAGTTTTGAAGGATTCCCAACATTTAATACAGCAGAAACACTTAATATAATTGATGCTTTAATTTTGACAAAAGCTGCCTCATCACGTCGTGAAGCGCGTGAATTTATTAGTAATGGCGCTGTTATGATTAACGGTGTACAAGTGAAAGATCTTGAATACAATCTTACAAAAGAAAATGCAATTGGTAAAGAATATACAATTATTCGTAGAGGTAAGAAAAACTATTATCTTTTGAAGCATTAACAAACCTGATGTATACATTTTTTGTGTATACATCATTTTTTAAAAAAGAATGAAACATTTTGACAATTACTTATTAATTTGATATAATATTTTCGATTAAAGGAGATACCATTATGAGCAAAGAACATTTTAAAGAACTCAATAAGATAATCGAAAAAGCAATAGCAGAAGGGGCGTACCCTGGTGCTACTTACGCTGTTGTGATTAATGATAAAGTTTATATTGATTCACTTGGTTTAAAAGCAAAGTATCCAATGCCAGAAGAAAATGTTAAAAATACTATTTATGATCTCGCTTCTCTTTCAAAAGTTATATCGACGACAACTTGCATAATGCAACTTTTAGAAAAAGGCGAATTTAGACTTAACACACAAGTAAGTTCTATTTTGCCACGTTTTAAACATCAAGATATAACTATTTTCGATTTAATGACACATACTTCAGGAATGAAGGAAGGGATCAGCGCCCCTACAACACTTAAGTCAAAAGAAGAGGCCCTTGATAAAATGTATAGTTATGATTTAGTTTATCCAGTGCATACTAAAATATCGTACTCTGATTTAAACTATATTTTATTGGGGGAAATAGTTGAAGCTGTTACCAAAATGCCTTTAAATGAGTATGCTAAAAAATATGTTTTTGCTCCTCTTGAAATGCACGATACTGGTTATTGTCCAAAAGAATATAGTGAAGTAGCAAGAATAGCTCCAACTGAAGAACGTAATGATGATGCATATCGTGGAATGGTTAGAGGTGATGTTCATGATGAAGTATCATATATTATGGGAGGAGTTGCAGGACATGCTGGTGTATTTTCCACTGCCCTTGACTTGTCACACTTCATTAAAATGATTCTTAATGAAGGAGAATACAATGGAAAGAGAATTCTTTCTAAAGCGACAGTTAATACGCTATTTCAAGTACAAGTAGAAGAAAAATTAGGAGTACTTAGAATAAATGAACGTCGCGGATTAGGTTGGATAATTAGAGGAAGAGCTTCATCGGCAGGTGATTTAACAAGCCTTGATGATACTATATTACATACAGGATTTACGGGTACTAATATTTGGATAGATAGAAAAAATAAAGTAGGCTTCTGTCTTTTGACAAACCGTGTACATCCTAAGCGCGGTAATGGTTTACATATAGAGTACCGGCCTCGCATTGCCAATTATATTATGGCGCATTTAGAAGAATTAGAAAAGGAGATTAATTAAAATGAGTGTAGAATTCAAACAATTTACGGTAGAAAAATATGGAAAGAGTGTTGCATCACTATGGAATGAAGTAGTAAAAGAAAGAGATTTTTACAAACAATTTACTGAAGAAGGCTTTTTTAACATTTTATTCCGCAACCCTCATTTCAAAGAAAAAGGTGCTTTCGTTGCTTTAGATCATGATGAAGTTGTAGGTTTTGCTTGTGGAATGATTCGTAATGAAGACTTCGCAAACGAAACAGCTCCAGGATATTTCAACACTATTATTGTAAAAAAAGAATATAGAAGACAAGGAATTGGTAAAAAACTATTATCAATGGTAGAAGAATACTTTAAGGAAGAAAAGCGTCAAGCAGTTCGTTGTGTATTCTTTAGTCCAGTTAATTGGCCTTGGTACGTACCTAACACCGATCACCATGATCACCCTGGTAATCCAGCTATTCCGGTAAATTCACCTGAATATTTTTTCCTTCTTCACAATGGATATTATGTTCAAGGCTTCCAAGATGCTTTCCATTTAGATTTGAAAGACTATGAAATGAGTGAAGAAGTAAAAAATAAGATGAAAGAAAATGAAAAACGTGGTTACAAAATAGAAGTATATGACCCTAAACGTCACTATGGAATCGATGAATTCTGCGTAAAAATTAATGCTGAAGGCTTCGCTAGAGCCATAAAATCTAATCTGGCTAAACCTGTTCCTAATCCTTTCTTAGTAGTTTCTGAAAATGGTAAAGTAGTAGGTTGGACTGGTGCGATGTATACTGAACCATCTGGTCGTGCTCATTTTGATGGAATAACTGTATCACCAGATGTAAGAGGTGGTGGCCTTGGAAAAACATTATTCTGTTCATTGGGTCAATATTCAAAAGAACATGGATCTAGCTTTATGACATTCTTTACAGGATTAGATAATCCTGCTAGATATATATACTTATATGCAGGTTATAAAATTATTCAAACTTTCGCTGTAATGAAAAAGGAGCTAAAATAATGGCTAAAACAATTCTCGCAATAGGCGGACATATTGGTGATATGGAGCTAACTGCTGGCGGAGTAATGGCGGCTAATTATCTCGATGGTGGTAAAAATTATACACTAGCTTTAACAGCAGGAGAAAGAGGCAACCCTAAACATTTAACTGTTGAAGAATATCGTAAGCAAAAAATAAAAGAAGCAGAAGCCTTCATAAATAAAATGGGTGGAAAAGCCTATGTGTTAGATTATTGTGATGGTGAACTTCCAAATAATGAAGAAGTACGATATAAAGTTGCTAATATCATAAGAGAAGTAAAACCGGATGTTATTTTGACACATTATCACAGTACAATGCATAAAGATCATAATAATACGCATCTAATTGTGCCAGATGCCCAATTTCTCGCAAGTGTTGTAGAAAGTCCACTAATCAAAGGTGAGAGATGTTATGCGCCTGTTTATTTCTGTGAAAATTGGGAAGACGATATGGACTTCATGCCAGCATTTTATGTTGACTTTACAAAAGGTTTTGACCTTTGGTGTGAAGCACTGAAAACACAATGGTTTGTAATGAATAGCAAAGATTTCAAATATTATGATTACTACACATCACTGGCTCGTTGCCGAGGAGCTTTAAACAAAACAATGTACGCGGAAGCTTTCACTGTTTTTGAACGCCAAAAAGTAATGCATAAGACATCGTTTTAAAGGTGATATATGAAAAATATAAAAAGAATTAGTATAATAGCAGTGCTGTTCTTAACTCTTTTAGCTATAGTAAGTATTAATTTTAAAAATACTACTTATGCTGCTACGGATGAATTAGAAGAGTTAATAATGGATGGCAAAAAAATTAAATATTTCAATAAAAATAAATCTGTATTTGTTCCAAAAACGTACAATGAAAACAATGCTGAGATGCGTGGAGCATGGGTGGCAACAGTTTGGAATATCGATATGGATAAACAAAATGGTAAAAGCGAATATGCAATTAATGATTGGAAAAGCCGTTTTTTAAAAATTCTTGATGTTTTAGAACGATATAATATGAATACAATTTTCTTTCAAATAAGACCAACTAATGACGCATTTTATCCATCAGAATATAATGATTGGAGTAAATCACTAGTTGGTGCTGGAATTGATCCAGGTTGGGATCCACTAGCATGGATGGTTGAAGAAACTCATAAGAGAGGAATGTACTTCCAATGTTGGTTAAACGCATATCGTGTAACGGAAACTAGTGTTTTAGATAGTAACAAGCTTGCATCAAATTATAGTAATGAAGAGTTGATAAAAATTAAAAAGGATGCTGTGAGCAGTCTTTCTAGTAAAAACTTTGCTAAAAAGCACCCTGAATATGTCTTACTTGGTGAATCTGATACAAAATTGATTTTAAACCCAGGTGAACCAAAAGTACAAGAACATATCATTAATACGATAAAAGAAATCGTTGAAAACTATCCTGTTGATGGTCTTCATTTTGATGATTATTTTTACCTTAATTCTAAAAGTAGTGGCACTTATAATTCTCAAACAACAAATCTTAATTTTGCAGGTGGTGTTACCTACAACTCACAGCTAACTGGAGAAAACACTTTAAATGATTTAGGAACATATAAACGTTATCTTGAAAATCCTAGCGAATTCAATTTAGAAGCAGGTTTGACCTTAGGTGAATTTAGACGCCAAAGTATCAACAATATGATGAAGGGGATTCGCGAATTCATTGATGAATACAATGAACAGAATAACACATATGTAGAATTTGGTTCAAAGCCAGCTGCGGTATGGCAATCAAATATTGAAAACTGCACAGATACAGAAAGTGGCAAGGCTACTATAGGAGGCTCTAATACTCATTGTGGCGCATATAGTTCTAACTATGATCTTTTTGCTGACAGCAAGCACTGGGTAGAGGCTGGTTATGTTGATTGGGTTGCACCTCAAGTTTATTATGATTTTGCAAATAGAGAAGTCCCTTATGCTGATATAGTTGAATGGTGGGTTGATGTCGTTTCCAAAACAAATGAAAAACGCGCTCAAGAAAATAAAAAACCAATTAAATTGTATATAGCTCACGGTATATATAAAGCAGATGACACCTCAACAACACAATTTAAAAACACAATGGAATTGGTTTATCAGATGCGTTTTAATACAATGTTTGATACTATTAAAGGTTCAGCAGTTTATGCTTATAATGATTTAACAAATTTCACAACTGATACGCAACGTCAAATGATAGGTGCTAATTTCTTCAACTTATGGAATAAAAATAAAGTATTTCCACTTCCTAAAGGTGAGGATGATAGTGCAGGACTTGTTGTTGGTGATGTTAAAGCAATAAAAGGAACTAAAAATGTAAGATTCATTTTTGATAAACTTCCTAATGCGAATATGTATGCATTATATTCTGTAAATAAAGGAGAATCTTTAGATTTAGATAGTTCCCTTTCACGTGTTAATATTATTAAAAATTCGGAACAAGCAGGAAATACTATTACTTTTACAATTGGAAATTATCAAGAAGGAAAAGATTATTATATAAGAGCGGTATCTAAAAATAATCATCCTTCAAGTGAAATTGTAAAAATTGATACTTCTAAGATGATCACAAATACAGCACCAGAAGCAATTGACGTTGTGATTAATGATGGTAATGATACTTTAATTGGTGGCAATCCTCTTAAAATAATGATTCCTAAAGCAATTGATAAGGAAGGCGATGCCTTAACTTACACAGTTGAACTTTCAACATCAGGTATTAATGGAAAATATATATATAAAATTATTGACTTAGAAGACAATGATACATATTACTTGGCAAATTATGAAACAATGAATATCGCATATAATGAGGTTGTTGTAAGAGTAAAAGTAACTGATGGTGAATACACGACAACAAATTATTCAAATGTGATAAAAATTGTTGAAAAGAAAAACGTAACAAAACTAGATATACCTACAAATATAAATGTGACAAAGGAAGATTCAGATTATGTAATTACTTTTGATGAGGTAGGAAAAGCCTTATCTTATGAAATAATAATCTATGTCAAAGGAGAAGAACCTTTAGACCCAATCTTTATTGAAAATGGTGATTATATCGATTACGCTTTCAAAGGAAGTACTAAAGCTGATATAACTTATATAGTCCAATTAAGGGCTGTTGGAAATGGTGATGATATTTTATCTTCTGAATTCTCAGAAATGGTTGAAATTGTAATTCCTAAAGTGACGAATCAGAATACTATGACAAGTTGTATGGGTACAAAATCAATGGGATTATTAATTTCTAGTACTTTGCTTCTAGCACTAGTTTTTCTTAAGAAAAAGAACTAATAATTAAAGCTGCTATTTTGTTAGCAGCTTTTTTTATTATATTTAATAAAAAATAATAGAATTATTGTCTTATTATAGGAAGAGTTAATATATATGGTAATCAAGTAATGAGTTATAATAATGGTCCAAAATACAATGTTTTAATTTATTGAAATTCTTAATAATCTATGATATAATAAAGTGAAGGAGAAGGTAAATAAATTACCGAAAATTAGTAATGAAAATATATGATACACATAGCGATATTTTTTCTAACCTTTATACAAGACAAAGTGAAGGGGATGTTTTCAAAAAATATCATTTAAATGATTTGAAAAAAGGTGATGTTGAAGGAGGAATATGGGTTATATATTCTGACTCAGATTTTAATGTTATAGAAGCATATAAGAAGGTTCAAGAGATGTTTTCTCCATACAAAAATCTATATAACGTGGTATATGGATTGGAGGGCTTACGCAATGTAAAAACTTTAGAAGAATTTGATGAACTATATAAAATGGGAATTCGTCACGCTTCGCTAACATGGAATGAAGAAAATCATCTCGCAACGGGAGTTAAAGGAAGCGCTAATAGAGGACTTACCCCTCTTGGAATTGAATTTTTAAATTATATGAAACAACACAAAATGATTGTTGATGTTTCTCACCTAAATGAGAAGAGTTTTTACGATGTTTTAAAACAAAAACCTGAAATAATTATCGCATCTCACTCTAATGCTTACGACATATCGGATCATATTAGAAATTTAACTAAAGACCAACTTGTAGCCCTACGTAAAGCCGGGGGACTTGTTGGAGCTGTTTCGGCCCGAAATTTTGTTTCTCACAACCCTGAAAGACAAAATGTTGAAGGACTTGTAGATCAAATTGATTATTTAGTAAGTATTATGGATATTGATCATGTAATGTTAGGTTTAGATATGATGCATTATTTACTTGATTATGAAACTAAAGGTAGTGTGAAAAATAACGCTAACTTAGATGATCTCACATGCCATGGTGATGCACAAAGAATACCGGAAACGTTACTTAAAAGAGGATATAGTCTGAGTGATGTAGAAAAAATATGTTACCTAAATTTTGAAAAACTATTAAAAAGAGTAAACGAATAAAAAGGAGAAAAAGAAAATGAAAAAAACTGTAACTAAAGTAATGTTATCAATAATGCTTCTTTTTGGTGTTTTAGGCTTTATTGGCGTAAACGCTCCTAAAACAGAAGTAGAGGCATCGCCAGCATACTCAAACCGCGTTGAGGAACTGCGTGCAGTATGGGTTTCTACTGTATGGAATATTGACATAGATGAACAAGTTGGAACGAGTGAGGCAGCGATTTTAAAATATCAAAATAATTTTAAAAGCATTATCGCAAGAGCCTTGACATATGGTATGAATGCTATATTCTTCCAAGTTCGCCCTATGAATGATGCCTTCTATAATTCAAAATACAACCCATGGAGTGCATATATGGCAGGGCGAGGAGTTAATCCAGGTTGGGATCCATTAGCATGGATGGTAGCAGAATGCCACGAAAAAGGAATTGAATTGCACGCTTGGTTAAACCCTTATCGTGCGAGTACGGATACAGGCTTAGAACTATCAGATTCATTAGATACAATTAATAAAGGTAAACTCAGTTATGCGAGATCACTTAAGGGAGCAGTTGGTAGTGCTGATATAGATAATCCAATGTTAGATTTAAGTGATGAAAAAGAATTTTTACAAAATATTGTGCTTAGTGGCGATGGACAATTGATTTTAAATCCTGCTAAAGAAAGAACAATTAATCACGTTACTAACACCGTTAAAGAGTTAATTACTAATTATGAAATAGATGGAATTCATTTTGACGATTACTTTTATCCAGGTGAAGGAATGGAAGGTTCCATTGAAATAACTGATTATAATGCTTATAGAACAAGCGGCGGAACATTATCAATGGATGATTGGAGAAGAGATAATGTCAATAGAATGGTAAAATCTGTTAGTGATGTCGTTAAAGAGCACAATGAAACTAGCGGTAAAAATTACTGTGCATTCGGAATTAGTCCAGCTCCTGTGTGGGCTCCTGGTAAAGAAAACTGCAACGATGCTTCGCGCTCTATTGAAGGTGGTATGAAAGTAAGTTGTGGAAGTTATAGTACTTATTTTGATTTATTTGCTGATACAAAACTTTGGGTTGAATCAGAATGGATAGATTATATAATCCCTCAAGCATATACAAGACTAGATGATCAATATAAAATATACGCAAATTGGTGGAGCAATATTGTCGCTAAAACGGATGTTAAATTATATATGGGAACAGCTCTTTACCGTGTAGGTAGTGATGATTGGCAAAATTCATCAGAAATGGGTAAACAATTAAATTATATATATACAAACACCCTAACTAGTAAATATGTAACAGGTTTCACAATTTTCTCTTATCGCAATTTATTAAGCTCTGATACATATATTAAGAGTGCTAGTGCTGATTTATATAATTCTTGGCGCAAAGGAGCTTTAGCACCGGTGTACATTATGGATACTACATCGCCTGCACCGAAAGCACCGACAACAAAAGTATATAAAACAAACACTAGTTATTACTTGTGTTTTAACGAAGTAGAAAATGCTAACGGTTATGCTGTATATCGTTTTGCAGAGGATAGTCCTATTGATTTTGAAAGTGCAACGCCTTCTAGAGTTATTAATCAATCAGAAGTTGGAAACCTTCAAAAAATATCAGTTACTCATACTGCTGCTAAAGGCTATAAATATGTTTTACGTACTTATGACAAAAACAATCAAGCAATTGAAGATTATCAAGTATTTGATATGACAAATGCAATAGAGAATCAAGCCCCTGAAGTTAGTCTTGTTGATTGGGATGAGACACGTGAAGATTATCCTTTAAATGAGACAATAACAGTTAAAATTAAAGTAATTGAAGATTTAGATTTACAAGTTAGTGCTAAAATTGAAACTTCTCTTGATGGTAATACTTTCTCAAAACCAGAAGATATGAAAATGCTTGATGATGAAACATATATATACGAATTTACACCTAAAGAAGTAATTAGAACTAAGGCATGTTTTAGAATAACAGTATCTGATGGTGATAAATCTACAACAATTACAACTAATAGTTTTACATGTGGAACAGCTAATTTAAAACGTTATACTATAACATTTGATACAGATGGTGGAACTTTGATTGAACCTCAAACTGTAATTGAAGGTATGCGTATGGAATTACCTACACCTCCTGTTAAAAAAGGATATAAATTTGTGGAATGGCGTTATAATGGCTTAAAGTTTAATACAAATATGAGTATTAATAGTGATCTAACTTTAGTCGCTTATTATGAGGTTGATGAAAATCTTTTAGTGGTAAGTTTTGACACTGATGGTGGTACTGATATTGAAGATATTTATGTTGAAAGTGGTGAAACCATAAAAGCTCCTAAAACACCAACACGTAGTGGTTACAAATTTAATGGTTGGTATCTTGATGATGTTAAATTTGATTTTAATACAGAAATAACTGAATCAATCACATTGACCGCAAAATGGACTGCAGTAGGTAGCGGTGCAGGTTCTTGTATGGGAGCAGTAAATTATGGATTATTTGTAGCTATATTTGCGATGGCTGTTATAATTAGAAAGAGGGAAAACTAATGATTTTAAAAAAATATAAGTCAAAAGAACCTTTAATGTATTATGGTACAAACGAGAGAGTTATTCTCCCACCATATAGAAAAGCTCCAAAAGTGCGAGGAATATGGGTTTCTAATGTTGCCAACATCGATACACCCGTAATGAAAGATGTAACAAGTTATAAAGAATATTTAATTAAACTTGTTGAAAGAATAGCATCTTATAATATGAATCTAATTATCTTTCAAGTACGCCCTTGCTGTGATGCTTATTATAAATCAAACATTAATCCTTGGTCTCGCTTTATAACAGGAGAAGAAGGAAAAGATCCAGGTTTTGATGTTTTAGAATTTGTTATCAATGAAGCTAAAAAATACAATATTGAAGTTCATGCATGGATGAACCCATATCGTGTAGGCATGAAAAGTCTTGATGATTTGAACATGACAAAAGAAGAATTTTTGAACACTTTAGCAGAAAATAATTACGCTAGATGTCATCCTGAAGATACTATTCTAGATGGTACTAAAAAGGTGATTTTAAAACCATCATCCCCTTCAGTTATAAAATATGTAACTGAAAGTATAATGGAAGTAGTTAATAATTATGATGTTACGGGAGTTCATATTGATGACTATTTTTACCCTTATGCTAAAGTGCCTGAAGAGTTAGAACAAGAAGATTACAAACATGATCAAGAAGTGAGAACATCATCTAATACACCTCTATTATCGTTTGATGATTGGCGAAGAGAAAATGTTAATAAAATGATAAAAAGCATACATGATGAGTTGAAAAAATCGTTTAGCAAAACTAATAGAAAAGTAGTATTTGGAATTAGTCCATTCGCGATTTATAGAACAAACAAAGCTTTGAAGGAAACAGGATGGGAAAAAGGATCATTCCATTCAGCAGGTGCTTTAGAGTGCTATAGCGATTTATATTCAGATGTTTATCACTGGATGAAGGAAGGATATATTGATTACGTAGTGCCACAAGTATATTTTTCTTTTGAAAGAGTAGATGTGAATTATCATGATTTAACTGCTTGGTGGGCTAAAATATGCGAGGAAACTAATACGACTCTATATATTGGTCATGGACTTTATCAAATGGGTTCAAATGATGTATGGGCAAATCCTAACGAAATGAAAAATCAATTACGTTTTAATGAAATGTATAAACGTATTGATGGTAGTATATTCTTTACTTATCGTGATCTTGTAGAAGGTCAAAACCCTGTTAAAGATGAAGCTATTAAAATTTTAAAAGAGTGCTTAAATAAGTAAAAAAAGAAAAAAGGACTAGTCAAAACTAGCCCTTTTTCTTTTGACTTTCCAAATAAAGGGAAAGTTCTAGATAACAATTTTTCCCAAAGCATAAAAAAAAATGGATACCACTTGCAAAGAAAGCGTTTTTTTGATATAATAAGTATAACTTATGGGGTATTTTAATAAATCACGAAAGGAGACTTTTTTATGCTTAGTATTGTGCCAGTGCCTAAACAGATAATTATATCTGATGGCATTTATTGTTTGCCAGAAAAAGTAAGCGTTTTATTTTCTAAGATAGCTTCTACACAAAGGTTAAAAAAGGCCCTTGAAGAAATTCTTGATACCTTTCTGATTTGTGATAGTACCACAAATTCTGGTGATGTTGTGATTGAAAGAAAAGAATTATCACCTGAATCGTATCAATTAGATATTACCCCTAACAAAATAATTATAAAAGCATCAGATGAGACTGGTGTTTACTATGCCATAAAAACTTTAAAACAAATAATAAATACTACAAGTAAAAAGAATATACCCGTGCTTTCTATTTTTGATGAACCTGATTTAAAAGTGCGAGGTGTGATGCAAGATGTAAGTAGAGGGAAAGTTCCAACCCTTGAAAGCCTAAAAAAAGAAATAGATTTATTATCGGATTTAAAGTACAATCATTTTGAGGTATATATCGAAGGAACATCATTTGAATACAAAAAATATAGTGAATATCAAAAACATGGCAATTACCTTACTCAAGAAGAATATAAAGAACTTGAAAAATATGCGAATGAACACTTTATTGATTTAGTGCCAAATATGAATGGTTTTGGTCATATGGGAGAATGGTTAACGATTCCCCAATTTGAACATTTAAGGGAAACAGATGGATTGTTTTACATCTGGGGTAGTTACCGAAAAAGTGCTACATTAGATGCAAGCAATGCTGAATCAGCCGAGTTTGTTAAAATGCTATATAGTGAATTATTAGATATATCGAATTCAAATTATTTTAATATGGATTTTGATGAACCATTTGAATTAGGTACAGGAAAATCAAAAGAGTTGTGCCTAGAAAAAGGCAAAGAACAAGTCTTTAAAGAATATTATGATGAAGTAGTTAAAGTAGTAAAAGAAGCTAAAAAAAGACCGATGATTTGGGCTGATGTGATTATTAACCATCCAGAAATCATTGAAAAGTTTGATGATGATGCAATACTAATTGACTGGGGATATAATTTAGATTATCCATTTGATAAACATGGCAAAGTTTTAGAAAAGTTCAAAAAGAAATTCATTATGGCTCCCGGAACATCAACGTGGGGAGTAGCTACAGGTAGATTTAACGACATGTTATACTCGGTAAAAAATGCTGCCACAGCTGCTATTAAATATCATGGTGAAGGAATAATCGTTACTGATTGGGGAGATTTTGGCCATATTCAATACCCACTATTTAGTTATCCAGGATTTATTTATGCTGCAATGTGTGCTTGGAATAATGAGTGCAGTTACATATATAAATTAAAAAATTATTTAAAGTTTATTTTTAAAGAAGATTTAGCTCAGATAATTCTTGATATGGAAAATTATACAAGATTAGAAGGTGATTACAGATCTTATGGTAGTAAGTTGTTTTCGCCAATTATTCAAACGGAAAATGCTTTGAATGAAATTGATAAAGTAACATACTTTAAAGAAAAAATGAAATACAATTATTTATCTATTTCAGAATACAAAAATTTAGAAATAGAACTTGAAAGTATTGAAAAACGAATAAAACTAATTGATCACTCACCAGAAAAAGATGAAATAGTGTGTGCGCATTTATTGTTAAAAACGCTTTTACATTTAAATGGTATCTTAAGTGGAAACAACTGTTTTGACGAGTTAGGTGAAGTGCAAAGAGATTTTTCAAGATTTCTTGAATTGCATAAAGAAAATTGGTGTCTTAGAAATAAAAAAGAAGGTTTTACCTTCAGTGAAAAAAGAATTACTAGTTTACTAGAAATAATAAAAAAAATAAAAGAAAGAGGCTCAGAAAATGAATAAGAAGAGAAAACTTATCATCGGTGTTGTAGCGGCTTTAGTGATTGTTGCGGGGATTGCGATATTTGCCAATGTCAGAAAAAAAGACCCACTAACATATACATATAGCCCTTATAAATCAACTTCAACAAAAACAGGCAGCTATAACAAGTATTTAGAAAATGTAGAAAAAATAGTTGGTGATCTTACATCTCCTTCTAAAACTTATTACATTGATGGTACTGATTACAAACAAACAAGTACTATTGATGTTATAAAAACTGTTCAAAAAGAAAATGAAGATGGAGTTTTAGTACCTACTAAAGTTCATGAAACTTCTACAAGAGATACTTCATTAGAAGCAATATTAAAAGTAATAGACAAGAAGTCTAACTTTTATGAAAATGAAAACTACGATGATACAGATGTTCTTCATCAAACTAGTAGCCTTCTTTTAATAAAAGATCGTGGTCAAGTTGTCTATGAAACTAAAGGATTAGAAGAAGGATATTACAACATATATGTAAAATACTTTTCAACTAGTTATGAAAGTACACGTTCTGCTGTAGAAAAACAAGTTACAGTCATTACAGAAAATGGTGATGTTAATAGTGTATTTAATGAATGTATGGCCTCACAAAGTTACGTATTCAGCCGTAATTGGGGAAATCCTAACATTACAAATGACACATCTTTAAAAGACAATACTGAAAAGTACAAATGGTTTACACTAGCTGTTGCTAAAGATTTAAATGGTAATGATATTAAACCTACACAAACAGAAATGCCTACATATATGACCCAAGCTTTAAAAGATGATATGGGTTACACACCAGAAGCATATAAATATTATTTAACAGCTAATTCTCAAATTGTTATTTCCGCAATTAAAGAATACATGATGATTGACTACATTAAGATTACACCTGTTAAAGAAGAATTAACTTATGAAGAGTATTTAGAAAAGCATGCTGGTGATGTTAATGAAGCAACAAGTGAATATGCATATCGCATTGAAGCTGAAACTGCTACAACAACTTCCTCACCAACTCTTTCACCAGTAACAGATAGAACTAGTTCTGCTACTTATCCGTATAGTGTTAAAGAAACAAAATTAAACTCTATTGGTGGTGATTCTTGGAAAGTTTTAGGAGACTGGGTATCTTGGAAATTTACAGTTGACAAAGCAGGTTTCTACAATATCTCACTTCGTTCAAAACAAAACTTAGTTAGAGGTATGTATTCTACTAGAATAGTTTATATTGATGATGAAGTACCATTTAAAGAACTTAATCAAACTGTATTCTCTTACTCTTCAAAATGGGAAAACATTACGTTAGGTACAGCAGATACACCATACAGAATTTACTTAACACCTGGTGAACATACAATTAAAATGGAAGTAACTTTAGGTGATTACGGGGCATTAGTTGAAGAAATCCAAAGTGTAATTAATGATCTTAACGGATTGTACTTAGACATTATTAAGTTTACAACAACATCTCCAGATGCTTCACGTACATATGACCTTCACAAGAAGGAAGGTTTAAATCTTCTTACAAGATTAGAGGATGCATACACTCGCCTTGAAAAAACTTCTAAAGGTATTGAAGAAATATCTAGTTCAAAGAGTGATAAAACAGGTGTTATTGATGTAATGGTTGACCAATTAAAAGACTTCTATAATAGACCTCGAACAATACCTAGTCGTTTGAGTCAATTTAATACAAACATTTCATCACTTGGTTCATTACTAATTGAATTACGTGAATTCCCATTGATGATTGACTACTTAGTAGTTTATGCGGCTGATGGTGGATATAAACTTCCAAAAGCAAATGAGAATTTCTTTAAGAAAATTTGGAATGGCATTGTTGGCTTTATTTATTCGTTTATCGTTGACTATTCATCGATTGGCGCTACTACTGAAACAACCGCAACTGAAGAAATAGATGTTTGGATGACTCTAGGGCGCGACCAAGCAAACGTTATAAGAAAATTAATAGATGAGTCTTTTTCAGATGTAAAAGTAAATATTAAATTAACGGGAACAGATGTATTATTAAAAGCAGCTTTAGCTGGAGTAGGACCAGATGTTGCGATTAACGTTGATAGTACACTTCCTGTAAACTATGGTTTACGTGGTGCTGCTCTTGATTTAAAACTTACATTTGGTGAAGAATTTGATAATTTTGTTGCAGAAAATTTCCAACCAAGCGTAATGCGTCAATTTACTTTTACTAATCGTTTTTATACAGATGAAAAAGGTGAAAACCCTGATGGAGTTTACGCCGTACCAGAAAAACAAATATATATGATGATGTTCGTTAGAACTGATATTATGGCCGATAAATATGGTAGTGATATTATAGTTGATCCAAATGGAGAAGAACATCAACGTTATGAATATTATATTCCAAACACTTGGGATGATGTAATTAATCTTGTTGCAGATTTGCAAACAGATTCATTACAATATTATTTACCAGTAAATGATGTTGGGGCATCAGCCCTAAGCCCTGTTTTTGTATCATTGTTATATCAAACAGGTGGACGTCTTTACATCAATGATAATAAAGAAACTGGTTTATTACAAGAAGTCGCTATGAACGCCTTTGAAAAGTGGACTAATTTCTATACATTATATTCATTCCCTAAATTTGCAAGTTTCACTAACCGTTTCCGTTCAGGTGAAATGCCATTAGGTTTATCGTATTATGAAATGTATAATACATTAAGTGTTTTCGCTCCGGAAATTCGTGGTAACTGGAGTTTCTATCCTATTCCAGGAAGCAAACGTACGATTGATTTAATAACTAATGCTCAAACAGGTGCAAAAGAAACAATAAAACTTATTGACCATACTTCAACAGCAACTGGTACAGGAGCAATAATCCTTCCTAAAAAAGGATATGATGCGAATGCTAAAAACAATGCTGAGATATATGGTAATGCTTGGAAGTTCTTAAAATGGTGGACTAGTAGTGAAACACAAGCACGTTTCGGTCAAGAAATGGAAGGTATTTTAGGAAGTGCTGCAAGACATGCAACAGCTAATATTAATGCTTTCCAACGCCTATCATGGCCAAATGATGATTTAAAAGTTTTATTAAAACAATGGAACGTTGTTCAAACAAGTGATAAAGCAACAGCTAAATACATAATCGTTAAAGAATCTAATGATACAGATGTCTTCTATCATCAAGATAGTGGTGTTGAATGCACTGAAGCTGAAAAAATTTATTACTATTACACATATGATATCAAAGGCAATAAGATTATGAATATCTATGGTGTAAGAGAATTACCACAAATAGCAGGTAGTTATATAACAGGTCGTGAAGTTGAAAATGCTTATCGTAAGGTAATTAATAATCTTGCTAATGCTAAAGAAACTTTATATGACTACGCTTTAAATATTAATAATGAAATTGATCGTAAACGTACTGAGTTTGGTTTACCACTTCGTACCGATTATGATGAATAGAAAGGAGCATAATAATGGATCGATTTACAATTATTTTAATCATTGGAATTTTAATTATTCTTGCTCCAATAGTTGTATTTATAGTGCAAATTATTAGAAAAAATGGACCACTAAAAATCGCTAAAAAAGATGAAAAAAAGAATAAAACAGTTTTAGATAAAGAACAAAAAGAAAAAGCAAAAGCAGAATTAAAGGCTGCAATACAAGCTAAAAAAGCTGAATGGAAAGAAGAAGACCGTATTGCAGATGAAGCTGCTAAGAAAAACGTTGAAGCATTAAAAGTTCAAATAGCTGAATTAAAGGTTCGTTATGAAGAAGTTAAAAAAGAATATGAAGCAAATAAAAATGATGCGCTTATTACACAAAAATATTTAACTATTTCTAAAGAGTATGAACTTTTACTACAAAGATATCGTATTGAAAAACATCGTATTTCATTAAGCTATAAGCTTGAAAGATTCAGTAAAAGAGGCGGACGCTTACGTAGAGAATTATATATTAATCGTCAGTATTATTATCTAATTGCTCCGTATACAATTCTCTTTATTATCTTCACAGTTTTACCAGTTATTATGTCGCTATACTTAAGTTTTACAAACTTTAACTTATTAGAATTCCCACGTTGGTTAGGTTGGGAAAACTATATGCGTTTGTTTGTTGACGATAAAGTCTTTGTAACTGCCTTAAAAAACACCGCTATTTTAGCTGTTATCACAGGGCCAGTTAGTTATATTATGGCATTTATATTTGCATGGTTAATCAATGAATTACGTCCACGTATTCGTTCAATAATGACCTTGATATTCTATGCTCCATCAATTTCAGGTAACGTTTATCTAGTTTGGAAGTTGATCTTCAGTAGTGATAAACAAGGTTATGCAAATGCCTTTTTAATAAAATATAATATAATCAATGAGCCAATAACATGGCTTACAAGTGAAAAATATATTATTTGGATTTTAATTATTGTTCAATTGTGGTTGAGTTTAGGTGTAAGTTTCCTTGCTTTCATCGCTGGTTTACAATCGGTTAACCGCGAATTATATGAAGCAGGAGCAATCGATGGAATTCGTTCTCGTTGGCAAGAGTTATGGTATATAACACTTCCACAAATGAAATCACAGCTTATGTTCGGTGCAGTAATGCAGATAACCTCAAGTTTATCCGTCGCGGAGGTATCAACCCAAATAGCCGGATTCCCATCCGTAAACTATGCGGGTCATACAATCATTACCCACCTTATGGACTACGGAAATATTCGTATGGAAATGGGTTACGCTTCAGCGATAGCTACAGTATTATTTATTATAATGATTCTTGCTAACGTATTGGTAAGAAAAATTCTTAGAAGGGTAGGTAACTAGTATGGCAAAACAAAAAATGCATATTGATGATGATGCTAAAAAACTAGACAAACTTTCGAGAATTGAAGAAAAAAGAAGAAAACACCAAGAACGTTTGATGAAACGTTATGGTATTCAAGATGAATCAAAACTTCGTGGTTTAGAAAAATGGATTTATAATTTTAAGAAAAAACGTAGAATTAAGAAAAAGAAAAGAATCAGTAGAAGTATTTGGGGAGACATTGGCTTGATGATTCTTTTAGGAGCATTTGCTTTATTTAGTGCATATCCCCTTGTTTATACAATATGCGCTGCCTTTAAACCTTTAAATGAATTATTCATTTATCCCCCAAAATTATTTGTTCAAAACCCAACTCTTGATAACTTTACAGACTTATCAATGTTGATGCAAGATTCATGGGTGCCATTCTCAAGATATCTATTTAATACAGTCTTCATTACCTTAACTGGTACAGTAGGCCACGTAATAGTTGCTTCTATGGCTGCTTATCCTCTTGCAAAATACCGTTTCCCTGGATCAAAATTAATCTTCGGTATGGTAGTATATTCGTTAATGTTCGCTGCTCAAGTTACAGCAACACCTCGTTACATTATTTTTAGTTCAATAGGATTGGTTGATACACCTCTTGCTATTATCGTTCCTGCCTTTGCTTATTCTTTAGGTCTATACCTAATGAAACAATTTATGGATGATATACCAATGGAATTAATTGAATCCGCTAAAATTGATGGTGCAAACGAATTTCAAATTTATTGGCGTATTGTTATGCCATTAGTTAAGCCTGCATGGCTAACTCTTATCATTTTGTTATTCCAACAATTGTGGAATAATAATGGTGGAACATATATATACACAGAATCTTGGAAACCATTAAGTTATGCTTTAAATCAAATAGTTAATAGTGGTATCGCAAGAACAGGTACAGCTGCCGCCGTTATGTTAATCATGATGATTGTACCAGTAACTGTATTTATATTATCACAGAGCCAAATCATTGAAACAATGGCCCATTCAGGTATGAAATAGGTGATTGATATGAAAAAAACAAATATTAAAAAAACATTAAAAAAGGCGTTAGCGGGAGCGTTTTTGGGAGTATTCTTCCTTGTTACACCAAATGTCAATGTTAATGCGGCTAGTTACAATTATGACTTTTGGAAAAATTCCGTTCCTTCTTCTGAAGGATTAGCTTATAAAGCAACTTACTATGGTGTTAGTATACCTAATGCTAACGGATTAGATGAAAAATTAGATTTTAACAACCTTGCTGATATGGAAGTACTTGACAAACGTGTGTATATTCTTGATAGTAGAACAACTTCTCAAGATAGTGTATACCTACAACCATCAGGAAGTAAAACAGTTAAAATAGTTAAAAAATCAGCCATTTACGTTTTAAACGAAGAAATGCAATGGATTGAAAGTCATTCTGAATTTGAATTATCAGATTATGCTAAAGAGAAAATTGATAAATTCCTTGTTAATTGGAGCGGTACTCCTGATTCAGTTACTGAAAAACAATTAAATGATGCGAGTGTTGTTTCAAGAGCCCCTTACACAACAATATGGGTAAAGAGTGAGACAGGAAAAGAAGAATTAGTTCTTGAAGATGGAACCACCGAAGTAGGCGATTGGAAAACAGGCTTATTCTTAAATGATGCAGCAGGTATTTCTGTCGTAAATCAAAATGGTGAAATTAAAATTTATGTAGCCGATACAGGAAACGCTAGAGTACTAAAATTAGGTTATATTGAAAATACTTCAAGATTAATGGTTGAGGATGTATATCTAACACCAAATGAAAGAGACGTTTTCTTCCAATTCGATGGAACAGATGACATCAAGACAACAACTAAAAAAGTATATATGCCACAAAAAGTAACAGTAGACAAAACAAAAAGAGTTTATGTAATATCTCGTGACTGTTATGAAGGTATTATTGAATACAATACTGCTGGTGAGTATAATCGTTTCTTAGGTAAAAACCTTGTTGTGGCTAATCCACTTCAAGCTTTCTGGGGTAAGATTTTCTCAGAAACTCAACTTAACCTAATTCAAGCTGATTTACCACCACAATTCTCAAATATTCAAATGGCTAGCAATGGTTTCATTTATGCAACTGCATATTCTGATACAGAGGCTACCCAAGATTTCCAAAAAATTAAAGCAATCAATACATCAGGTAAAGACATTCTTCGTCGTAGTGGATATGTAAAACCTGATGGTGATGTAAAATACTTAAATGAAAATTCTACTAACAAAGATAAAATAGTCGGTCCTTCAATCTTTACAGCAATCACTGTAAATGATAATGGAATATATAGTGCGGTAGATAAAATAAGAGGCCGTATCTTCACATATGACAGTGAAGGAAACTTATTATATATATCAGGTCACAAAGGTAGTTTATCTGATAGTATTAACAATCCAACAGCGATAGCTTACTTTGATAAGTATGATCCTGATGGAAACAAAGAAGAATATGTTCTAGTATTAGACCAATATTCAAAGAGTATAATCTCTTTCCAAACAACTGATTTCGGTAAATTAGTTAATGACGCAACAGAAATGTACATTAACAATGAAGTAATTGAGTCAGAAGATGTATGGACAGAAGTTATTAAAATGAATAGTAACTATGAACTTGGTTACGTAGGTATTGGTAAGAGTATTTTAAGACTTGGTATCAATGCTGAACTAAAATGGACTTTAGTTGATTTACCTGCTGATGTAGTAAATGTAACTGATGAAAACACAGAAGTTGTAAATGATTTAATATATCATAATGGTAAAGAGATTAAAGTAGCTGAATTGACAGAAAATGGAAAACTTAAAGAAAACGAACGTCGCGAAGTTGAAATAAAAGTTCAAGAAGGAAAACTATATTGGCGTTACAAAGTAGCTACAGAAAAGGAAAGAAAAACTTACTATAAAGAAGCTATGAGTTATTTCAAACTAGGACGTAATGCACAATATTATTCTAAAGCATATCAATTCTATCGTGATACAGTTTTAAAAGATAACTTTAGTTTAATAATGGCAGGAGTAATCATAATTGTACTTGCTTCTGCTACTCTAACAACATTGAAGATAATTTATAGTAAAAAAACTTCAATTAAAAAGGTAAAAAAGGAGGAGGCTAATGAGTAATTTTTGGACTAAAACGAAAAGTGTTCTAAAGAAAATAGTTGAAGATTATTTAAAGTTTCCTCTTCACTTAATGACTAGCCCTATTAGAGGCTATACTGAATTCAAAGAAGATAAAAAAGGAAAGCTGAGCGTAGGAATTGTATTTCTTGTCCTTGCCTCACTTTTAACAATTATTCGTTACAATTATGATGGTATTATTATAAATGTAAATAATCCCGAAAAATTTAATAGTGTAAAATTATTGATATACACAGTTACTCCCGTAATTATTTTATCAATTGCTAATTGGAGTATAACTACTCTAATGAATGGTAAAGGAAAGATGAAAGAAATTTTCACAATGGGCTGCTATTGCTATTTCCCTTACATCGTAATTGGTGTCTTAAACTTAATCTTAAGTAATATCTTAACTGTTGATGAAGTCCAATTCATAACATTATTAAATATATTGGCTTATGTATTAATGGGATATATGATTTTTATGGGGATGATTGTTATTCATGAATATGGTGTATTCCAAACATTATTAACAGTTATCCTAACACTTCTCGCAACATGTGTAATTCTATTTATTGCCTTACTTATCTTCGATTTAACCCAACAAATATATGGTTTCTTTTATTCACTATATAAAGAAATCGTATCGCGGTTCTTTTAGAGGAGGTGCCAAATGGAAAACAAAAAAATTAAATGGCCAAAATTTTTGACCTTCAAAAGAACACTTTTATTAATAATAATAATTGTTGTTGCGATAATCCTATTAGCTTATTTTGTTGGAGGATATAAAGCAATAACAGGTTCAACTAAATCAGATGCTTTTGATAAAACTGGTTTCGTAGACTATGAAACAGGTAAAAAAGCTGAAGAGGAAAAAGCTAATAAATTATTAGAAAAAACTAAACTTGAAGCACAAGAAATATTTGGAAAAGTTGAAAACATTGTAAAAGTTGAAAAACGCTCTCTAACAGGAAGTGATCTTGCTGATTTAAAGGTTGCAATTGATGAACTTAAATTTAAAGAGCAAGCTGAGTTGTATACTACAGGTAGAATAAATTCTTTAAATAGAACACTTGAAAGTGAAAAATTAAATTACCGTACAGATATTGCTAGAAATGCTTTAAAGAAAGCTTTAGGTTTAGATCAAAAAGCTGAATATGATGAAACATATTTATTATCTAAAGCTACAGAACTTGTTAGTAAACATCAAAATGAGATTAATACTTTAAAAGATACTCTCGATAGTATGCCTGAAGAAGAAAGAAAAAAAGCTGAGGCAACAATCGCAAGTCTTGAAAAGGAAATAACAACTCTCAATAAAAATATGAATACGATAAGCACTAATAGTGCTAAAGAAAAAGTAGCGATCAATAATTTTGAAATGATAAATGAATTATATCGTTTACTTCTTACAAAGACTAGCGGTACCTCAGCTCTTCCTGAAATGGCTGTGTACGTAGTAAATAGTTTAGCAGAATGGATAAAAGCATTTGAAAACAATGCATATGAATTCTATTTCAGTCGTGCTTTAGCAAGTTTCAAAATAGTAGAAAAGAGTACAGGTAATGTATGGTATTCTAATCCTAATGAAGAAACTAGTGTTAAGAACCCATCTATCAAACAAGAACAAAAATCACAATTAAATGTTTGGTACGCTGGTTCAAGTGGAGCAACATTATTATATACAAGTTATGAACACTCTGTATCTAATACTAATACGAGAGGTGACCAAACTCTTACTCCATCATTCTATTACAAAATTAATGAAGATTCTAAAACCATCCAAGTATGGTATCATTTATCAAATACAAGAGGTCGTAAGTATCAAGATTATCCTTCAAAAATTAGAAAAACAGTTCTTGATGCAATATTTGCTCGTAATGAAGAATTGATCAATTCTGGTGAATATGAAGGAACAAAATTTGAAAATCCTGATTTAATTAAAACAGCTCAATATTTAGCTTGGTGGATGAATCAAGATAGTCAAGATCCAGCAATTAAAAATAAAAAACAAGAAGATTGGACTCTTGCTGAAAGCTTTGTTGAATTAAAGAAATGGGTTATTTCAACTTATGGTGAATTAGTTGCGGTAGACAAACAAACTAATAAACCAGTTGATGAACCATATTATGAATTAACTAATTATGAAAATATGACACTTATTAATATGAATTATTTTCATACATTACTTTATGATCTATGTGATTTTACTACTGAGGATTTAACTCATGAAAATGAACATTTTGACATAAATACTGAAGTAACAAAAGCAGAATTTGATATCGCAATTGAATATAAATTAACTGAAACTGGTTTAGAAGCTAAAGTTATTAATGAGTCAATTGTTGAACCAGTTACTAAGAAACAAAGAGAATTCTTATTTATTAAATGGTATGTAGATACTGTAAAATATCCTATTACTAATGTTGATATTCTTCCTTATTTTACAGCAGTTAATGATACTAAAGTAGATGAAGTAACGAATGAAACAACAAATACTGATGGTTACATTTTAATACCAGATGGTAGTGGTGCTATTATGAATTTCAATAATGGTAAAACTACATATACACAATACTTATCAAAACGAGTATATTCTACTGATACTGCTTTCGCAAGTGAAGTAAAACAAGTCGAAAAAGAAGATATTTTATTGCCAATGTATGCAGTAATATCACAAAATAAAAATGGCTCTTCTGTTACATCAGCTCAAGGTGTAATCGTAAGTAGTAATACTAATGAAGAGCAATTAGCCCTTGCTGCAAACGTTAGTGGTGCTCGTGATAGTTACAATCGTGCTTATTACACAATGTATTATCGGGAAACACAACAAGTAAATATTGGTACCGGTTATTACTTAAAGAAAGTAATTAAATGGACAGAGGAACGCTTTAAGGGCGATGCCGTTGTTAAATATGATTTAATTAGCAATACTACAGGCGATATCACTTATGGTGATGTAGCGAGAAAATATCGCGAACAAATAGGCTTAAATGAAATAAATGATGCAACAAATGAGACAGTTATTAATACAGAAGTTGTTGGATTATATGATTATTATAAATACTTCTTAGGTGTTAAGTATACTGCTTATGATACCCTTACAACTTATAAACAAGCTGGTGAAATAGTCGATAAACTATTATCACTAAATAAAGATGGCAAAATTTTATCAATGAACCTATATTACATTGGATGGCGTAAAAAAGGTTTAATAAGCGAAAGCTATCAAAATATGAGTTATAGTAAAAAATTAGGTTCAAAAAAACAATTTGAAAATCTTGAAAAGAAACTTAAAAATAATGAAATTGGTTTCTACCCATTTGTTGATTTCGGTGAAATAAACAAATATCAAGAAAGTTTCGGTAAATCACGTTATACAATTAGAGATGTATCAGGTGATTTTGTTGAAAAACGTCCATATGATTTAGCAACTAATGTTTATGACAAAGAACAACGTGCAATATATACGTTATCTCCTAAATATTATGTTCAATTTATGGATAATCTTATTAGTAGTTACAATAAAAAGGTAAAACTTGACTCAATAGCTTTAGGTTCTCTTGGATCAACATTACCTGGTGATTATAAGAAAGATAATGTAATATTCCGTGATACAACAAAAGCAGAACAAATTAAAATGTTTGAAATGCTTTCAAATTCAGGTATTAATAAATTAACATTAAAAGCTCCTTATCAATATGCACTTAAATATACTGATGGAGCTCTAGAAGTTCCATATGAATCAACAACATATGAAATATTTGATTTCTCAATTCCATTCTATCAAATGGTAATAACAGGAGCAATAGATTATAGTGGCCTTGTTATAAATGCTAATGATGAAAAAGGTTACACATGGCATATGATGCACATCTTAGGATCTGGATCTAACCTTGCCTTTACATTCAGTTATGAAGATTCTTCTTCACTAATTCAAACAGATTACAACTATTATTACTATACACAATATACAAAATGGCTTGATGATGTTGCAGCTTACGTAAAAGAATTAGCTGCTTATGGTATTCATGGTTGTGTTCTTAAAAACTATGAAGCTCTTGATGGCTTTACTCGTGTTTATAAAGTTACTTATCAAGATAAGATTTCATACAAAAATAATGCAAGTCTTGCTTCAAGTAACGAAGTAATAGAAGTTTACCTAAACTACTCCGATGCTAATGTGGATTTACCAGGTGTTGGTTTAGTACATGCAAAGAATTACGTTGTATACAGAAATGGGGTGAAAGTAAATGCGTAAACTTAAGAAAAAAATTGGGCATTTATTTGAAACCTTAAAAGAAAAAATAGTACAAGGTTTTAGAAAACTTGCATCAAAAATTGAAGGTACTAAATTTCAAAAAGTACTTAAGAAAATTTGGCAGATTATCAAAACAGGTCTATATTACTTGTTCTGGCCAATCATCCAATTAAAGAAAGTAACATTTGATCGATTACGTTTTGATCAACAAAAAGTAGTCGTGTCAGTTATCTTCTTACTTCCAGTTCTTATCGGTTTTGCAGTTTTCTTCTTATATCCGTTATTATTATCATTCTACTATTCATTCTGTACAGTAGAAGTTACATCAGATGGTGTAAAAGCATATCTTGGTGGAACTGGTGTTAAAAAAGATATTTTATTAAATTATAAATATGTTCTAACACAATCTGTAACTTTCCCAACAGGTCTTTGGGAAACTGCTTATACAACAGTTTTAGATACAATTGTAATAACAATTTTTAGTTTATTAATAGCAGTAATGCTAAATGGCGAATTTAAAGGTCGTGCCTTTGCTCGTGCTGTCTTCTTCTTACCAGTAATATTTAACTCAGAGGCTATTACTAGTGCCCTTGCAGGGGTAGATGCCGCAAGTAGTATTTTACAAGGTGGAAGTGGAGCACTTGCTCAAATATTTGACTTAAAAGCATTCTTCGTAAATGTTGGTATACCAGTTAAATTAGTAACCTTTTTAAGTAGCGTTACGCAATCAATTTATAGTACGATTTCTTATTCTGGTGTTCAAATATTAATCTTCTTAGCAGCTATTCAATCAGTTCCTAAACACTTATATGAAGCAGCTAAGATAGAAGGTGCAACAAAATATGAATCATTCTGGAAAATAACTTTACCAATGGTTATGCCAATGATGATGACAGTTGTCGTTTATACAGTTGTCGACTCCTTCTTAAGAAGTGACATTAACTCAATAATTTCAATCGAACAAACGCAAACGCGTTTCGGAAATCATGCAGCTATGTCGTGGTTATACGTAGCAGTTTCCATTATAATTCTAGGCTTATTCTTAGCTGTTTTATCAAAGGTGGTGTTCTATCATGACGAAAGATCATAATTTTAAACGCCGTGCTACCGAAAAATATCAACAAATTAAAGCAGAGCTTACTAACCCTTTACATAGAGCAGTAAGACTTCAAAAAGTTTCAGATAAGGCTACTGCAATCTTAAGAGCCGCGTTAATCTTTGGTTTATCATTTGTAATTATTTTTCCAATATTCCAGCAAATTTCATTAGCTTTCCGTCATCCAAGCGATTTAAATAACAATCTAATTGTTTGGATCCCGGAACGTTGGTCATTAATTAATTTTCAAATATCTATTAAATTTTTAAATTATTGGAAATCGCTATGGAATAATATAAAGGTTTCTACAATCGCAACTATTTGTCAAATTGCTTGTACATCACTTGCAGGATATGCCTTTGCGAGATTAAAATTTAAAGGAAGTAATTTGATTTTCTGGATGCTGATGTTAATGTTAATTATACCTCCACAAGCATTTGCGGTATCGCGTATGTTATACTTTAGTAATTTTGATATTTTTGGAATTATTAAAGCAATTAAAGGTAGTGGTATCCAAATCGGTGGTGCTGGTAAAGATGGTGTTATATACTTACTTGCTTTAACAGGACAAGGTGTAAAATCGGCATTATTCATTTATTTGTTTAGACAGTTCTTTAGAGGTTTACCTCTAGAACTTGAAGAATCAGCTCAAATTGATGGTGCTGGAATATTACGTACTTTCTGGAGTGTAATGCTTCCTAATGCAAGAGGCGTAGTAACAACAGTAGCGCTGTTTGCCTTTGTATGGCAATGGAACGATGTATATTACACACAATTACTTGGTGTTAATGATGACAAGAGTTTCCCATTATTAACAATGCAACTTCTAAAAGGTGCCGAATGGGCTCAAGCTTTGTTAAATTTAACAGGATTGAATATTGTTGATGGTGAGTCACAAACTGACCCTAAATTTACATCATTAATTGTTAATACGGCCGCATTTATTTCAATGTTGCCATTGTTAATTGCATACTTATTCGTTCAACGTTTATTCGTAGAAGGTATTGAACGTACCGGTATCGTTGGATAATAAATTATCAAAAAGAAAGGAGAAAAACGTATGTTTAGAAAGTTTTTTTCGAGCAAAGTCTATAAGGTATTTGATTACATTATGCGACTTATCCTCTTGAATGTAGCTATTTTCATCGTTTCTCTCCTTTTACCACTTTTGCTCAGTAATCTTGTAAAAAATGAAAATTTGAGTTGGCTTATAACAATAGCTTATATTCCAACATTTTTTACATTTTTACCGGCAATAATTGCTTGTTTGGATGTAATCAAAAGCTATGAATTAGATCATGAAAATGGTGTTTTTAAAGTATTCTTTAAGGCATTTAAAGAAAATTATCGAGGAGCGATGGCGTTATCAACAGTAATTTTACTAGTTACTATACCGCTATATAATAGTTATAATGTTTTCAATAGTTTGAAAGCAGAATCAATCGCTAATGCGGTAGGATATGTTTTAACAATTAGTATCGCAGTGATTATTCTTTTCTTGATAATGCATGTACCATTAGTAATGATTTATTTTAGAGGTATTACATTTTTTGAGAGTATTAAATTAGCTTTTATCTTCGCATTTAAAGATATGCTCGGAAGTATTTTAATGCTTATTGTGATAGTAGCATCTCTAATATCAGCTTATTTTTGGGCATGGTATATGGCAATTTTTTCCATAAGTTTACCATGCTTCTTGATTATCAAAATAACAAAGAAAACTTATTTAAGACTTTATAATAAATTTAATAATTAACGAGATAGGCATCAATAGGGTAAGGTTTGATGCATTAAAAAGTCTTTACCCTAAAAAATATAAAAAAGGAGTATAAAAATGAAAAAAACATTTATTCTATTCTTATCATTATTTACAATGTTTTTCACACTTGGTTTTGCTAAAGTTAATGCTGCTGATCTAGACAAAAGCAAACTTTTAGCAGAAAGCAACTATGTTAAACAAGAAATGAATCCTACAATACTTGAAACTTTAGATGGTAATGTAGTTTTAAGAAAACAAAAAATTTCAACATTAAGAAATGGTATTGAAACAGGTAATCCAGACACAGAAGTATGGAGTAATAATACAGTTTCATCACTAACAATGCCTGCTGATAGTTCAGCATTAAGAATTGTATCTTGGGCAGCTGGTACAACAACAGCATGGCAAGAAAAGACAATAATTGATACTGCTAAGGATTTTGAAGCACGCAACCCTGGTTGGATTGTTGTTGGTGGTGTTAATGGCGATGGTTTTCAATGGAAAGGCCTTGGTGGTTATCCAAGTGGTTCACATGTTCAAGATGGTGATACATTAAATCCTACTCCAAGTTTCTCAATGGGATTTGGTGAAAATAACATGCCTGTTGTTGGATGGACTTCTTACACAAGCATGCCAGTAATTAGCGTTAAAAAAGATGGTGCTTATGTTAAAGTAGCAGATACTACAGCTATCAATGGTGCACCAACTGAAGATGGTGCTGTAATAGTAACACCTTGGGGTGCAGTTATTAGTGATCAATATGGCTATCCGACTAAGTATGAATTAGGTGGAAAAACAACAACACCTATTGATGTTACAGGATATACTGTTTATAAATGTACAATTGATTATTTCCGCCGTGTTTATGATAAAGATGGTAATGGTATTCCAACTAATTACACATATTTCTTCACAAGAGGTAAAGTTGAAGAAATACTAACTGGTGTAACTACTCTATCAGGTGATAAAGATCACTTCTATTTTGTAGCTAAAGAAGGAAAACTTGATTTAAATGTTGGTGACAACGTAAGATGTCAATATGAATTAACTGGCCAATTTGCTGGTGTACAAAATATAATTGGACGTTTTGGATACACATTATTAGATAATGGTAATCCTCAACTTAAAGGTGAAAATGTAAGCCCTGCTCCTCGTACAGCATTAGGTTTCAAACCTGATGGTTCAGCAGTTATGATCGTTGTTGATGGTCGTGGTAGTGATGTTAACTACACTGCATCAATCGGTTTATTTGAAGCTGGAGAATTACTAAGAATGCATGGATGTACTCATGGATATAACCTTGATGGTGGTGGTTCAGCAACTTTAATTCGTCGTACTGAAAGCGGTGGATTCCAAGTAATTAATACACCAAGTGATGGTAGCGTTCGTAGCGTTGGTAATGCTTTATTAATCGTTATGCGTGATCCAGGCGTTAAGATTACAAATCTTAGTGGTGATAGTATTACAATTAGTCAAACTAAACAAATCGTTGATGGCACAATTTCTAACTTTAAAGTTACTGTTAATGATAAAGTAGCTGTTGCAGATGAAAATGGTAATGCTGTAATTGAAGGCCTAATGAAAAATGTTCATTATACTGCACACTACACTTATGATATCACTGATACAGATGGTACAGTTCGTAAAGGATACGGTACAAAAGAATTTACTACTTTATCTTATACAGATCCAAAAATTACTGACTTTACAGTAAATGATAAAAAGAAAGATGATGGTATTATCTCAATTACTTATTCAATGAGAGATAGCGATAAAGTAATTAAGAGAGCTTATATTCAATATGGTGAAAATATCTACAGTTTAAGTGATGTAACTGGTGAAAAAACTAGATATAGTGGTGATGTTAAACTTGAAGATTTAGATTTAAGTAAAGATACAGAGTTTAAACTAGTATTAGAAGTTGGTGATATTTCTAATTTACGTATTGTTGAATCAGAAGGATATGTCGTAAAAGGTGCAGGAAGCACTTTCACAGTAAGCTTTGACACTGATGGTGGCACAACTAAAGCTGATCAAAAGGTAGCAGATGGCGAATTAGCGAAAAAACCAACAAATCCAACAAAGAGTGGTTACACATTTAAAGGTTGGTATTTAGATGGTGAAGAATTTGATTTTGATACTCCTATTCATGAAGACATTACATTAACTGCTGAATGGGAAGCTGCAGCAGCTGGTTGTTCTATGGGCACTTCAGTTGTATTACCAATGGTAGCAGGTTTACTACTTACTGTATTAATGCTTAGAAAAAGAGAAAACTAGAATAATATGAATGTAAAAAACATGAGCCTAAGAGACAAAGTTGCTCAAATGATGGGCTTTGCCTTTGAGGGTACAAATTATAATGAACAATTAAAAACACAAATTGAAGAACTAAAAATCGGATTATTGATATTCTTTAAAGACAATTGTGAAAATCCTAAACAAGTATATGAATTAAATAAAGCAATTTACCAAAATGCAGCGAAAGTTGGTATGATTCCTCCTTTTATTTCATTAGACCAAGAAGGTGGAATGGTAGCTCGCGTTACAGAAGGAATAGTTCAATCACCTGGTGCTATGGCAATATCAGCAGCTGGTGATACTAGTTATGCATATAAACTTGCTTATAATATGGGATGTGATTTAAAGAAACTTGGATTTAATTTTAATTTTGCTCCTGTAGGAGATATTAATAATAATCCCGAAAATCCCGTTATTAACGTTAGAAGTTATGGTGAAAAGCCAGAAGTTGTTTGTAAATATGCGTTAGAGGCAGTAAAAGGATATACTGATGCTGGTCTAATGACTTCTGTAAAACATTTTCCAGGTCATGGTGATACATCAGTTGATTCACACATTGGTTTACCAAAAGTTGATTTTGATGAAAAAAGAATATTTGAGATGGAATTAAAACCATTTATTATGGCTAAAGAAAAGAATTTGCCAGGTATTATGGCAGGCCATGTAATGTTTACAAAGTATGATAAAACATATCCTACAACTTTATCAAAAAATATTGTAGGTGGTATATTAAGAGAAAAACTTGGATATAATGGCTTAGTTGTTACTGATTCTTTGACAATGTCAGCAGTGTTTGATCACTTCACTTTAGAAGAAATTGCTTATAGAGCAATAATGGCTGGAAATGACATTCTTCTACTATGTGGTGGTAGAAATATTGAAATGCAAAAAGCTTTTTATGAAGCGAGTGTTAAATTAGTTGAAGATGGTAAAATACCTCTTGAAGTAATTGATGCCGCAGTAGAAAGAATCTTAAAAGCTAAAGAACAATTTAAAGTTGGCAGTGAAAAACCAGCTTTAGGAATCCCATTTGAGCAAATAAAAATTTGTAATATTAGTGATGTCAAATATAGCGAAATGGTAGCTGAAAAGAGTATTACGCTAGTAAAAGACAATGATAATTTATTGCCTATTAGTGCTAAACAAAAAACATTAATTGTTTTTCCAAAAATTAAGGTTGTAACATTGGCTGAAAATGAACAATCAGAATTGACTTCATTGACTGATTTCATGCCTTATCATTGTGATAAAATATATATGAGTCTAAATCCAGATGACGAAGAAAAACTAACTCTTCTATCTAAAATGGATGAATATGAAAGAATAATATATTGTAGTTATAATGCCTTCTTTAATGAAGAACAAGCAAAGTTAATTAACTCTTTGAATCCTCATAAGACGATAGTCATAGCATTTAGAACGCCATATGATTATAATAAATTAAATGTTGGAACATATCTTTGTGCATATGAGGCAACACCACTAAGTTTTAAGGCCTGTGCAAAAGTTTTAACAGGTGCTGTTAAACCTACAGGTACTTTACCAATAACTTTAAAAGAAAGAAAAAGAAAGAATATGAAAGTATACGTAGTTAAAGATTACGATGCAATGAGTAAAAAAGCATCTGAAATATTTATTGAGAAAATTAAAGCTAATCCATATATTACTTTAGGACTTGCGACAGGAAGTAGCCCAATAGGTACATATAAAGAATTAATTAAGGCTTATAATGAACATGAAATTTCTTTTGAAAATGTTAAAACATACAACCTTGATGAATATTGTGGTATTGATATAAAACATCCACAAAGTTATTATCGTTTTATGCATGATCAATTGTTTGACCACGTAAATATTAAAGAAGAAAACGTTCATATTCCATGTGCATCAGGGGAAAATATTGCTGAGCAATGCAAGGCATACAATGACGCATTGAATAAGACTTCAATTGATTTACAATTACTTGGAATCGGTACTAATGGTCACATTGGCTTTAATGAACCAGGAACATCGTTTGAACAAGAAACATTTGTTGTAACTTTAGCAGAAGGAACAAGACAAGATAATAAACGTTTCTTCAATTCTATTGATGAAGTTCCTACTCATGCGATGACAATGGGAATTAAAAACATTATGCAAGCAAAAGAAATATTAATGTTGATAAGCGGCAAAGGAAAAGCTGAAACTGTTAAACGTCTTTTAAAAGGCCCTATCACTGAAGATTTCCCAGCATCAATTTTACATAAACACCCTAACGTAACAGTAATAATTGATGAAGATGCTTACTCAAAAATGAGTGAATAATAACATAAAAAGGCGAAAAACCGCATAATAGCGGCATTCTTTTCGCCTTTTTCTTCTGCCAATTTTTAGACAATTTACCAAAAAATGAAAGCGATTTTACAAAGATTATAAAAAAAATTAAAAAAATAGCTTTAAACACTTGCAAAACGCTTTCATAAATGTTATAATATATACGCAAACGCTTTCAAAAATTATTATAGGAGGAAAAAAATATATGAAAAGAGTTTTTGCTTTAATAAGTGTATTCGCACTTACATTAGTTGCGTTTGGCGTTGCAATGAACCCTACTAGCGTTTCTGCTGCTGCAGAACCTGCTGAAGGTAAATTCTTTGTTGACCCAACATTAAGCGAAGATGGAAAAGATATTCCACTTTACGTAATGAATAGTATTTACACAACTTTCCCTAACTATTTCGATTATGATGGTGCAAAGGGAACTGAATATGAAGATAAAGCACATGAAAAAGGAAGATATTTCCCTTGGAACGAAACTAAGATTATCATCCCTCAAATCGGTGCTGACGGAAAACCTACAGGATATAGATACACTGTATACCCTGATGGTAACAGTGGCAAAGTTGACAAAAACACTGGTGCTGAAGTTATCGGTACTGGTTACAGACTTTGGGACTGGGAATTAGTTGATGGTCAAGTTAAAACTGGTGTTAACTATAAAGGTAAATTCACTGATAGAGGTGAACAAGGTATCGCTGACCCTTCACTAAGTACAATCCGTTACAACAGAACAGGTATGGATATCATAGTTGATGGTACTAAGAAAGGACAAATTCAAAATGATGGTACTCCATTATCTCATTTAATATTTGACGGCGAAGGTCGTATGGTACGTGGTATGTTAACTGATAACTACTATGTAGTAAATAGCCCATTATATACTGCTGAAAACGTATTAACAAACAAAGAAGCTGAAACTTTCCCAGCAATCTTCTGTTATGAAAATGATGTTGTTGTATTAAGAGGCGAAAATGATGATCATTGCGATCGTGCTACAAAAGAAGTTAACAAACAAGCTGTAGATGAAAATGGTGATCCTTTATTCGATGAAAATGGAAATCCAGTTTATATTCAAGCAGTAGATGAAGAGGGTAATCCTCTAGTTGATGCTGATGGAAATCCAGTTTATGAAAAAGAAAAAGTTCTAACTGATGATCCTAAATTCGCAAATGACAGCAATGCTAATCGTTGGATGTTCCAATGGTATACAACTGAACAATTTGAAACTTTAGGCGTAAAAGTTAACACTGTTAACTATTTACAAGAAGGTTGGCTTGCAGACAGATGGGATTATTCATATGAAGTAGACGGCGGTGTTATGTGTTTAGCAATCATCCGCGGTATGACTCAATATGGTAAACTTGATGACACTCAAGCAAAAGTTCACAATGCTTCTGTTGACGCTTTAATCGCTGCTGGCGAAGAAGCTCCTGCAAAGATTGGTGAAAAAGTTGATGCTGAAACTGGCACTATTACTTATGATACATATTGCCGTCCTGCATTCAAAGACGTATTAGTACCTAAAGGTGGATTTGTATGGGATTATGGTTACTTAAACCGTTATTCTGCAAGTACACTTCCTATGTACCAACTTGTTTATGAAATGTTTACTCAAGGATATCATTATGGTCGTAGTTATAAAGTTGAATCTAGAGCTTACAACTTCTCTGCAAAAGGTTTACAATATGTAACTGGTTATAATGAAAATCAATCATTAATCGTTGATGAAGAAAACCCTTATGGTGCAACTGTTGAAGTTCTTGCTGGTACTACTTTCAAACCTTGTGATGTTATTAGCATCAGTGGTATGCTTGGTGGTTTTGGTGATTTAACTGACGTATTCAGCTATAAATCAATGAGCGCTTCTGAACTTGAATATACAATGTTCGTTAATGGTGTTCGTGAAATATGGCCTTTACGCGAACCAACTGATAAATATACAACTTGGGATAAATTCGTAAAAGACTTCATTAAAGATATGTCTGCTTACTTAACAAGCAAAGGTCAAACTACTTCTATCGCAAATGCTGAAGAATTCTTTGACAGAACTTATGGTAAGACTGAAATGTTAAATTTCTTTGCTGACAATGCTGAAAAATGGGGCTTCTTATATGATGAAATAACTACTGCTATTACTCCTGACAATTATGGTCCTTACAAAGATTATACAAATGAAGGTGTTCCAAGCAACTATTTATACTGGCGTTCTAATTTACACGCTTATTTAAATAAAACATTCCGTGCTGGATGGCCTGCATCAGCAAGTTGCTTCGATGAAATGGCAGATCCTGAATGGATTGGTGATGATGTTGCAGAAGTATTCTACTATCCTACATGGGATGCATTAGTAAAAGATTTCCTTAAAGATTTCAATCTTTATGTTTATGGTAAAGGTGAAGAAGACACTCCTCAAATTGCCGATGCTGAAGAATTCTGGGATAAATCATATACTGCAGATCCAGCAATTCAAGCTAAGATTTGTTCATTCTTCACTGACAATGCTGAAAAATGGGGCTTCTTAGGTGAATTCCTTGATGCTGGTATTGCAAGAACTGGATGGGAATCATACACTAAAGATCATTACTATTACTATAGATGTAATTTATGGGAATTATTAAATAAAACTAAGAGAACTGGTTGGCCTGCATCATGCGGTGCTTTCGATGGTATGGAAGACCCTTCATGGATCGGTGTACCTAAAGTTTCAGGTGTATTCAGTGAATATACAATTGATACAACTGGTGTAGAAGCTGGTAGAAGAATTAAAGTTGAAACTACAGTAACTAATACTGCTACAGGCGTATCTAGAGATTTAACAGTATACTTCAAAGTTGTTGATGCACTTACTCCACATCTAGATGCTAAATCTACTTACAGAGTTGATACTAAGAAAGGTATCGTTCTTTCTGAAATCGCTCAAGCATTCGACGGTGTTTACGTTGAAGGCGGTGCTGCAAAAGGTTCAGATATTTCTTATCTAATCGATTGGACAGTAGATGGTAAACCTCTTGCTAGCGTTAACCTAGCTACTCTTGCAGAAGGTACACATGAATTCTTCGCTACAATTGAATGGAATGGTGTAGCTGTTTCTAAAGCAATCGATGTAATTGTTCCTGATACAACTGCTCCACTTCTATTAGTAAACGAAAACGTTGTTGTTCCATTTGGTTCATATCCTAACGCTTTAGATTTAATCAAAGTTGCTTATGACGCTGTTGATGGCAATTACTTAAATAATGCTGATAACAAAGAATGGTACAATGTTAGTGCTGACGCTTATGATCCAACTGTAGAAGGCGAAAGTTTCGTATTCACAGTTACTGTATACGATGCTGCTGGTAACTCAACTAGAAAAACTTGTGAAGTTACAGTTGGTATGGCTGGTCCTTCAGTAGATTTCAAAGATGAAATCTTCTCTGAAATTGAAACTATTAAGAAGAACGTTCAAGCTAACAACGATGCAATTGAAGAAGCATTAGAAGAATTAAGAAGTAGCATTAATGAAGTTAAAGACGCAGTTTCTGCTGGTTCATCAAACGGTAACGGTGGATGCGCTGCTCCTGCTGCTGAAGTTTACTTTGTAAGTATTGCACTTGCTGCTGCTGGCGCATTACTACTTTTAAAGAAAAAACACTAGTAATCTAATCATCTTGAATAATTAATACTGCTCGTGTTGATTATTGATTAGTTATCAATACGGGGAAGGTGCAAATCTTCCCTGTATTTATGAAAAAAAAGACAATTATTTTTATGAATCTAGAAATTAAAAGTTTTAAAAATTTTCCTAAATCTTATGTGATTGAGGAAGTAACAGCTCTTTGGAATTTTGAAATGGGAGAGATATTTCCCATATCAAAAGAGCTTATGGAACGATCAACATATGACACAATAGGTTTTTTAAGTGATACATCTTGTGTTGCAATTATAGATAACAAAATAGTTGGATTTATAATTGCGAAAGTGTGGTTACATCCTATAAAAGTTGAAGCATATACTAATACCGGATGGATATCGCTAATTTATGTTGATCCATTATATCGAAAAAAAGGAATTGGAAGCGCATTATTAAATAAAGTTGAAAGTGATTTTAAGATCCTTGGCAAAGAGGAGCTAAACCTAGGTAGAGATTATCAAAATTTCTTTCCTGGTATACCAATGGATTTAAAGTCCTCTTCCTTATGGTTTGAACATCGTGGGTTTAAAACATTGAACACCACGAATGATTTGGTAAAGCATGTGAAACCATCAAATGCAATTATTCCATTAAAACCATTTAAAGATGGCAATGATTATACAATACGTATTTCAAATGAAAACGATAAAGAAGAGTTAAAAAGTTTTATTACTTCTAATTGGCCAGGCCGATGGGCCGTAGAAGTAAGTGATTATATTGATCAAGGCCCTGATTTATATTTTATATGTCTTGATAAAAATAATCACATATGTGGGTTTTGCCGGTACGAAGACGATAAAACGCCACTATCAATTATCGGCTATGGCCTGACATGGCAAAAAAGGTTTGAACATCTCGGTTCAATTGGACCATTAGGTGTTGAACCTACCCACCGCAATAACAATATTGCATATAATTTGCTTGCTTGTGCAAATAATCATTTAGTTAGTTTAAATGTTACTGATATTATGATTGATTGGACAAGTTTGATGGATTTATACCGCAAGTTTGGTTTTGAGGTGTGGAAATCGTATATTTATACAAAAAAGGAGAAAAACTATGAAAAAATTTGTTAAATTTTTATTTGTTGCTCTTTTTGCTTTAACATTAATTGGATGTACAACTGGCGGCGGTGGTGGCACTACTACTACTACTGAATATAGTGTTAAATTTGACTATAACGATGGCTCAGAAGTTCAAGTTGTTAAAGTTAAAAAAGGTGAAACAGTTGCTAAACCAACAGATCCTACAAGAGAAGGATATAAATTTGTTGAATGGCAAAATAGTAATAAAGCATATGATTTTAGTAAACCTGTTACTAAGAGTATGACTCTTAAAGCTAAATGGGAAAAAGAAGGTTCTATAGGTGAAAAATCATGTTCTGAAGACCGTAACCAAGATAAATGTCTTGACCCTACAACATTCGATTGGGATTACAATCGTTTTGGTTTTGATGGAAAGAAAATGGAAATTAAAATCTATGTAGGTATCGCTGCTGAAAACGATCCTTCACAAACTGGTTTCACTGGTGAAAGAAGAGAAGACCGTCAAAGAGTTAGAACAGATGTTGAAGCTGCTTACAATGTAACAATTAAATACGAAGAATACCCTGCAGATGCTGCATGGGGTCCTAGCCGTGTTGCATGGATTCAAAATCAAAAAACTGTTAACAAATATTCAGGTCACATTTTCCTAATTGACTCTAACTGGATTTCTACATTGAAGAAAAATGGTTCAATCGCTGAATTATATAACACTTCTAAGAAAACTGGTTTATTCAAAGATATCAATTATGAACAAGATCCATCATTCTTAAAGATGACTAGCGCTAATGGTAAAGTATATGGTTACTCAAATGGTTCTGTAAGACCTGACACATTCTTATACTACAACCAAGATTTAGTTGACAAACTAGGTTTAGAAGATCCTGCTACATTATGGAATGAAGGCAAATGGGATTATGCTAAATTCGTTGAATTTGCAGACGCTGCTAAAGCACAATTAGGTGATGAAAGCACAGTATTATCAGGTGAATATGTAAGAATGGCTCAAGGTTTCCTTGCTGCATCTGGTGGTAGATTTGTTGATGCTGAAACTAATACAGTATTATTAACTAACCAAAAAACACTTGATACTTTCAATAACTTAAAGAACTTATATGCAAAAGGTCAAATCGACAAAGCAAGTGGATCAAATGACGTTTCTGATAAATTCAGAGAAGGTAAAGCTATCTTCAATACTGGTAGTCTTTGGTTCTTAAGTTCAACATTACGTTTCAAAGATCAATGCGACTTTAAGATTTCAGTAGTTCCTTATCCAACAGCTGAAGGTGATGGCGCAGCTAAAGAAACTTTCCAAATTCCAATGGGATATGAAGCTACATGGGCATTCCAACCTGTTGAAAATGGTGAAAATGGTCTATCAACAAAAGTTCTTCTTAACATGCTTGATGACTTATTCGCAGCAGTTCCACCTGAATCAAAAACTACTTCACTTGATAAAGAAGCTAAATATCGTGCATTCTTAGCTAAGAGAATTGACTCTGAAGCTTCAGTTAATGCTTTGATGTCAGTTCAAGCTTCTAAATATCAATATTTAGACTTATTAGAATTAGTATCAATGACTGCTGGTGAAGGTTCACACTACAAGCTAAATGGCTTCTGGCTAAACTTCCCATCACTTAAGGAAGATGGCGACCCTGCTAGCAAATTAGCAGCATTACAACCAATTTATCAAAAGACACTTGAGGAAATTAATTTTAATTAATTCAAGATAATGGTGACTCCCCCTTTGGGGAGTCATTTTATTTTTGTTTATAACGTTCTTTATATTGTCAAACCCTTTTCTTTTTTCTTTATTTGTGATAAAATATAAATTGAGTAAAAAGGAGAAAACATATGGATCAAGATAAAAAAGTTTCCAGTAAAACCTTTAAGTTCTTTGAATGGCTTTTTGCTTTAGTAGTAACTAATTTAATTACTATTTTTTTGATTGTGCCTATTTTTACAGCTTTTAGCGCTATTACAACCTTAATAGAAGTTTTAAAAGATTTTTCTACAGAAGGTCCTGCGAGTGTTATTAAAACATATTTTATAACATTTGGTAAAAACTTTAAAAGAAGTATTGTTTTTGGTATAATCAATACGATAATTTTGGCATTAATCATATTATCATTATATTTTTATGGATTTTTAATAAAGCCTGAAGCAATAATAGGACAAATTGGTTTTTGGTTCACGGTAGGTATTACAATATTTTTTATTTTTATAAACTTGCAGTTGCCATTTGTTTTTGTTAATTTTCCATATGTTGGTTTTTTTGATGGATACAAGTTTTCTTTATTTGTGTCATTTAGACATTTTCTAAATACTATGCTTGTACTTGCGTGCTTCTTGCTCGCAATAAGTGGCATCGTTTTATTTCCTATATGGATATGTATAGGAGTCAGCGGTTCGGCATTTTTAGCTGTTAAAATAACTGATCCAATATATTATTACTTAAAAAAAATTATTGAAAGGGACGAAAATAAAGATAATGAAGAAGAGTAAAGTAGTTTTAGGAATTGAAAGATTAGATGAATATCTAGATTTATTTAAGGGGAAAAGAGTAGGTTTAATTACTAATCCGACAGGTATAGATCATACTTTTAAATCAAGTATTGATATATTAAGAGAAAAAGTTAACCTTGTGGCTTTATTCTCTCCAGAACATGGAGTAAGAGCTAGTATTCAAGCTGGTCAACATTTAGAAACATATGTTGATGATGAAACAGGAATAACTGTTTACAGTTTATATGGAAAAACTCGCCATCCATCTAAAGAAATCATGGATAACATTGATATTATGGCTATTGATATTCAAGATGCTGGATCACGTTATTATACATTTATTTATACAATGGCATATTGTATGGAAGCATGTGAACAATATGGTAAAAAATTTGTTGTATTTGACAGACCAAACCCTGTAAATGGGGTTGTTTGTGAGGGCAATATTTTAGATCTTAAATATCGTTCTTTTGTTGGATATTATCCTATCACACAACGTCACGGGATGACAATTGGTGAATTAGCATTATTATTCAACAAAGAATATAAAATTGGTTGTGATTTAGAAGTTATCCCAATGCTCGGTTGGACAAGAGATATGGATTTTGAGGATACAAATCTTCCTTGGGTATTACCTTCTCCAAATTTTCCAACGATTAATACCGCTTATGCATATAATGCTACTTGTGTTTTAGAAGGTACAAATGTTGAAGAAGGAAGAGGAACTACAACACCATTTGAATTGTTTGGTGCTCCATATATTAAAAGTGAACGTTTCGCAGAAGCGCTTAACGCTCATAAATTAAAAGGAGTATACTTTAGACCTCAATGGTTTACACCAACTTTCGCTAAATATCAAGGCAAATTGTGCGGGGGTGTATATATGCACGTTACTGATCGTAAGACTTTTGAAAGCGTTAAAACTAGTTGGGTAATCTTAGATACTCTTTGGAAAATGTATCCAAATGATTTCAAAATTAACCCACCATACGTTGAAGGACGTCCATGTATGTTTGAATTTGAAACCGGATGCAGTTATATGATTGAAAGAAAATATCCGCTCGACGTATGCTTAAATATCTTAGATGAAGATGGTAAAAAATTTAATGAAATACGAAAACCTTACCTACTTTATTAATAAATAAAAAATAGGAGAAATAATGAATAAAAAAGTAACGCCTGCAATTAGTGTTTATGTAGGACTTGCAGAATACAATAATATAGAAAATGCTAAGTATATGGAAAAAGCTCAATCGCTTGGAATTAAAGATGTTTTCACTTCTTACCATATACCTGAGGCTCTAAATAATAACAACAATGGTGAAAATTTTGAAGCGCAATTTAAAGGCTTATTAAAAATAGCAGAAAAATTAAATATGAAACTGATTGTAGATCTTTCAAAAAAAGCCTATGAATCATTCGAAATAACAAAGCAAATAGGTGCTTTAAGATTGGATTATGGTTTTTCAAAAGAAGAAATAGTAAAATTAAGTTATGGCAATTGTAAAATAGAATTAAATGCTTCAACAATTAAAAAAGACTATTTAGATGAATTAGTAAAAATGGGTTTAAATACAAGCAATGTTCGAATGAGTTATAATTTCTATCCCAAAAAATATACTGCTCTATCATACCGTCAAATGCTTGAGAGAAATAAATGGTTTTTTGAATATGGTTTAGAAAAAATGGCATATATTCCATCAAATAATATGAAACGCCCTCCAATGTATGAAGGCTTGCCATCAATAGAGGAAACTAGAGATATGCCAGTAAAATATGCGGCACGTCTTCTTGCTCAAGCAGGTATAGATGTAATAGGAATTGGTGATGCATATGCATCTAGTGATGAATTAGAAGAACTTGCATCATTAAATACTGAGATTGCCTTAATTCCTATTGAAATTTGTGACAATCTTTCAGATGAAGAAATGGAATTACTATTTACTTTAAATAATTCTCGCACCGATCAAGGTGAATATATGATTCGTTCTAGTAAAAAAAGTAAGACGATGATAGAACCTATTAATGTAAAAAAAATAACACCTTACGATGTTTGTATTGATAACGCGTTATACAAAAGATATTGTGGTGAAGTAAGTATAGCCTTAAAAGAAATGGAAAAATCAGAAAGAGTAAATGTTGTTGGTCGAGTACCTTACTATGGAAGAGTAATTGTGGATAATTTAAAACCTGGAACAACTTTTAAATTCATTAAAGAAGGCATCTTAAAGAATAATGAATAATTAATTACAAAATCGATAAAAATGCCGTATTAGGCAAATTTTAGGCGTAAAATGTAAAAATAAGAAGGAACATCAAATGAATAATGAAATTAAATTTTTTTGTTTAGGATTAATGAGTGGAACATCATTAGATGGTATAGATGTTGCTTTGGTCGAAGTAACGGGTAAAAAAAAGAAGAGAATAAGCGATGATTTTTTAGATGAAGATTATATATATTCATATGAGTTAAAGGGATATTATTTATCCTTGTATGATCAAGATACTAAAAAGCAAATTTTAAAAGTAACGACAGAGAATGTAACTATTGGTGAAGTATCTTGTTTAAATAAAAAGTTAGGTGTTTTATATAAGGAAGCCGTCGATCAAGCGTTAGATAGTTTCAATTTAACTCCTTATGATATAGAATTCATCGGTGTTCATGGTCAAACTGTTTTCCATGATCCAAAGGGAATGCTTGGCTATCCATCTACTCTTCAATTAGGAGACATGTCATATCTTGCATATATGTATAACAAGCCTGTTGTATATAATTTTCGTCAAATGGATATATCTGCAGGGGGAAGTGGCGCTCCACTTGTTCCAAAATCAGAAGAAATACTTCATTATAACAAACACTATAATCAAATACTTGTTAATATTGGCGGTATCACAAATATTACATATCTTGCAAAAGACAAAACAATTATATCATTTGATACAGGGCCAGGAAACATGTTAATTGATGATGCAATGCGAATGTTCTATGGTAAAGATTATGATGATAAAGGCTTAATAGCTAGAAGTGGTAAAGTAAATAAAGATGTTTTAGAGAAATTACTAGAAGATCCATATTTAAAGGAAAAATATCCTAAAAGTACGGGACGTGAATATTATAGTAAAGATTATTTAAATAAAGTACTAACTTTAATGAAAGAAGCAAACGCAAAAAAAGAGCTTGTGAGCGAAGACGTAATAGCTACTTTAACAGCCTTTACGGCCTATCACTTAACAGATACAATTAAGAGATTCTTTCCTAATTTTAGCAGTAAAGACCACATATTAATTAATGGTGGTGGTGCGCATAATGAATATATGATGGAACTTATTGCATCTAGCGTAGATGCTGTAATAGAAAAGAATGCTCAAGAAGTATATATCGATGCAAAAGAAGCGATGGCTTTCGCAATATTAGCTCACCTAAACTTACAAGGAAAGCCTGGAAACGTCCCTTCCGCAACAGGAGCAAAGGATGAGGTAGTACTTGGAAGTGTTATATATCCAAAGGAAAGTGAAGAATTTTATGAGTAAACATGATGAAAATCTCAATTTAGGAAAAATTTCTACTGAATCAAGATGTACTAGAAGCATCCATATTGATGAAATGACAACTGCGAATATTTTAAAAGTAATTAATGAAGAAGATAAAACTGTAGCTTTTGCGGTTGAAAAAGCCATTCCACAAATTGAAAAATTAGTTGATGAGATTACAAAAAGAATTTCAAATGGCGGTAGATTAATATATATAGGCGCAGGTACAAGCGGCAGAATCGGCTTAATGGATGCAGTTGAATGTCCGCCAACCTATAGTACATCACATGATACTGTTATGGGGCTTATGGCAGGTGGCAAAGATGCTTTTCAAAAAGCTGTAGAAGGAGCTGAAGATTTAGAAAGTCTTGGTGTTGAGGATCTGAAAAACATCAATTTGACAAGTAAAGATGTTGTTGTCGGCGTTGCCGCAAGTGGGAGAACACCATATGTCATTGGAGCTATTAAATATGCATTATCCATTAATGCTCTAACAGGATGTATTGTGACTGCTAGTAATAGTATATTAGCTCAAATGGTCGATTGTCCAATAGAAGCTATAACTGGTGCTGAAGTAGTAACGGGATCTACAAGAATGAAATCAGGCACAGCACAAAAAATGATTTGTAATATGATCTCAACAGCTACAATGATAAAGCTTGGAAAAGTATATGAAAACTATATGATAGATGTTGCAGCAACAAATGAAAAATTGGTTGAGAGAGTATATAAAATACTTATGGATGCAACAGGCATGACTAAAGACGATGCCAAAACCTATTATGAAAAATATGGTAGTGCTAAAAAAGCTCTTTATGCTTATTTTACAAAACAAACTGATCCAGCAATAGTGGATGCTGCTTTAGATAAACATCAAGGGCATTTAAGAAAAGCATTAGAGGAATTTCAAAATGAAAAAGTACACTGAAATAAGAAATGGTAGCTATTTGTTGAGAGGAATATACGAAGAAGGTAATCAAAACAAGGGTTTGGTTGTGTTGTTTCATGGCTTTACGGGTCATAAAAATGAAAATAATTTTTTATTAAAAAACTTATCCAAAGCACTAGCGTTAAATGGATATTCTAGTTTAAGATTTGATTTTATGGGCAATGGTGATAGCGATGGCGATTTTTCAGAAATGACTTATAACACTATTTTGAGTGATGCGAGAACTATTATTAACTATGCTTTAGAAATTAATAAAACGAAAAAATTAATTGTTGGCGGCTTTTCTATGGGCGGCTTGACAGCCTCAAGAATGGGAGTAGAATATAGTGATAAGATAGATTTGCTTCTCCTAATGTCTCCAGCCGCTAATATGGATGAAATATCTGATAGATATATATATAAATCTAATTTAAAATGGTATAACGATACATGTAAAGATATGGGTGGATACTTAATAAGTAAAGATTTTGCAGATTCATTTAAAGGAATAAACTTTTATGAAAATGTCGAAAAATTTACCAAACCAGTCCAAATTATTCATGGCGAATGTGATAAATCAGTGCCTATTATATATAGTGAGAAGTATTTATCTTTATATAAAAATGTTTCAAGAAAACTAATTTCAAATGCCGAGCATTGTTATCAAAGTATGGAACAACGTCAAGAATTAATGGATACAGTAATTAACTTCTTAAAAGAAAATGAAAAGAACTAGATTTTGAAATCTAGTTCTTTTTTTAGTGATTTTATTTGCGGCCTACTCCTACTTTACGTTTTACTTTTGTAATCATTTTATGAGCAAAATAACTAGCTTTTGCTTTTCCTTCATCCAATACCTTATCAAGTTCTTCACTATTTATGAAGTTAAAATATTTTTCTTGAATAGGAAGTAATTCCTTAACAACAGCATCTGCAACAATGCTCTTGAATTCACTATATGATTTACCACTCAATTCGTTTTCTAATTCATTAACGCTTTTGCTACTTATCGCAGATAAAATTGTTAATAAATTAGAAACACCAGGTTTTTTCACAGGGTCAAACATAATCTTACCATCACTATCAGTAACGGCACTTGCTATTTTTTTTCTTATGACATCTTCACTATCAAGTAAATATATACAAGATTTTTCTACAGGATCTGATTTAGACATTTTTTTAGATGGATCTTGCAAACTCATGATACGAGCTCCACTTTTAGTAATTAACGGAACAGGAAGTTTAAATGTTTCAGAATATCTGCTGTTGAATCTTTCTGCAAGGTTTCTTGCAAGTTCCAAATGTTGCTTTTGGTCTTCACCAACAGGAACAAAATCAGCGTTGTATAACAAAATATCTCCTGCCATTAATACTGGATAAGTTAAAAGTGCACTTGATACACCAGCTGTTTGTCGTTGAACTTTATCTTTATATTGTGTCATTCTTTCAAGTTCACCAATATATGTAATGGTCTGTAAAATGTAACCCATTTCACAATGCTCAGTCACTTCAGATTGTACAAATAATGAAACCTTCTCAGGGTTTAATCCGCATGCAAGATAAATTGCTGCGAGGTTTTTAATGTTGCGTCTTAGTTCACTTGGTACTTGTGGAACAGTTATAGCGTGTAAATCAGCGATAAAGACAAAAAAATTATCATCATTTGCTAGTGTTTCTTGAAGCTTTACAAATTCTTTTATGGCTCCTAAATAATTACCAAGTGTTAATTTTCCACTTGGTTGGATGCCTGATACAATAGTTTTCATATATAAATACTCCTTTTTCTTAAAAAAATAAAAAAGGTTTTTCATCCAAAGGACGAAAAACCGTGGTACCACCTTTATTCAGAAATAAAAATTTCTCTTTAAACATTTAACGCATGTAGACGGGAAAGCATTTCCTCTTTCCTCATTAAAGGTCCATTCGCTCTTTTTTCATCTTAGTTTCCACCATACACTAAGTCTCTAGTAATGAAATAGAAGAGTTACTACTCCTTATCATTTGATTTAATTTGATGCAACCATTATAGCACTTAAATTAAAAACTGTCAAGAAATAAAAAAATATATGAGAATAAAAATTTGACATAGATAAAAAATAATAGTATAATGAGAAAAACGAAAGAGGTTTGCTATGAAGAAAAAAAGAAAAATAACAAAGAAAAACATATATATGATTATATCATTAGTATTCATTGCGCTATCAGTGATTTCACTATTTTGGGGTATTTTTGATTGGGACGCTAATATATATTTTATGCAAAATATTAATGGCAAACCATCAGAAACTTCTTACCATTTTACCGAAACTGTTTACTATTACAATATTATTTTCCCAATTAAAAACGATGGTATCATAATGGATTTAACGAAAAATGGTCTTAAATTTGGTTCTATAACCAATCCTAATCCACTTTGGAAACAATATGCTTCATATATGTATTTTGTACCTATCTTAGTATTGGGATTAACGATGTTACCAGCTATGGCAGAATATGAGAAAAAGCCAACATTTAAAAAAATAAAGTATCTCGTAGCTGCTTTTTTAATAATATTGTCTAGTGTACTAATATTTATAAGTACAAGAAGTGCAGAAACATTCTTGAAAGGTGTACTTGATGCAGCCGATCCTGATTATTTGATTCATTCAAATAAATCGACCATTACTGTAACACGGTATATTTATCCAGATTTAACACTTTTAATGATGGCGGTTATATCTTATTTTATGGTTGATTTAGCTTTTACAAAGAAAAGCAACTAAATGAAATGCTGAAAGATAAAATATATGAATCTTTCAGCTTTTTTTAAAAATGTCAATGTAAACGTTTGCATATACCATTTTTAAGCATTTTTTGAAAAAAAATAGTTTTCAAAAACGTTTACATTGAAAAAACTATTGACAAAGTCTTTTAAATAATATATAATTTAAGTAAATATTTTTGAAAGGAGAAAAATATGAAGAAAAAAATATTTACGTTTTTCATTCTTGCGCTTGCAGTATTGACTCTTGCTGCTTGTGGTAAAGAATATAAAGTAGAATTCGATTCTGACGGTGGTAGCGCTGTTACTTCTCAAACCGTTAAAGCAAAAGAATGTGCTACTGAACCTGCTGCTCCAACAAAATCTGGATATAAATTTGTTGAATGGCAATTAGATGGTACAAAATATGACTTTAGTTCTAAAGTTACAAAAGATATTACATTAAAAGCTGTGTGGAGAACATTAGAAAACTTCATAGTAACATTTGACTCAGATGGTGGCGAAGAAGTAGCTTCTCAAACCGTAGTTGAAGGTGGAGTTGTTGTAAAACCTGCTGATCCATATAAAGAAGGTTCATTCTTTGCTGAATGGCAATTTAATGGTGTAAAATATGATTTTGCGACTCCTGTTACTGCTAATCTTACCTTAAAAGCTGTATGGAACTCTATTCCTTTAGCTGGTGGTGAAGAAGGCAAATTATACAACTATAAATATGCTGAACCAGAAGTTCGTGCTGAATTAGCTGCTACATTAGAACGTTGGTTAATCAACCATGGTGTATCTATTCCTGTTTTCTATCAAAACTCATTTACATTATATGCTTCACGTGTTCAACTTCCTGTTGAAGAATATGTTCCACTAATGGGATTTGGTGCATCTTATGGTACATTTACAACTGGTACTTGCTCTGGTACTGAAGAAGACCCTGCTTATAGAACTTATACAACAGCGTCTCCAGTTACTCTATATCACTCTCAATACAAAGATTCTGCAGAAAGTGACGTATTAGATTTAGTTGAAGCATCATTATTTGGTATTTACTGGAATCAAAACTTTGATGGTTATGTTATGGCTCCAGATCTAGCTGCTTCACTTGCATATCCTGTTACTCAAGATGCAGATGGCAATTGGGTAAAAGTTGAAGATCCAGACGTATTATCTGAAACTAAATCAAAAATTTGGAAAGTTGAAATTCGTGATGATATTAAGTGGTCAGATGGTTCTGCAATCACTCTTAACGATTTCATGACTAACTATAGATATTTACTAGATCCAAAACTAAAAAATAGCCGTGCTAATTCTTTCTGGGCTCAAGCTCTTAAACTTGTTAATGCTCAAAATTACTATGAAGGTAATGCAAAATGGGAAGAAGTTGGTATCGTTGCTGATGAAGAAACTAATTCAATCGTATTCAAACTAATCTCTGAATTAACTTCTTGGGATTTCCATTACAATATGGCATCATTCATTTTAGGTCCAGTTAAAGCTGACTTATTTGAAAGTTTGCTAAGTAAAGATGGTACAGAAGCTGGTTATGGTAAACTTGATACTTCTAAAACAACAGTTGATAGTATGCTATTCTCTGGTCAATACATGATTGAATACTATGAAAAAGATAAAGAAACTCGTTATGTTGCAAACCCTTATTGGAAGAAGAACCCAGAAGTTCCACATGCAATGACTCCTGAAAAACTTACTTCTGTAATCGTTAAAGATTCTAACGCAGCATTCGAATTATGGCAACAAGGTAAACTAGATGTAATCGGTATTCCTACTGCTAAATATGATGAATATAAGAATAATCCAAGTATTAAATCTGCTCCAGATTCAACTGTATGGCGTTTCAGTATCAACCAAATGAGTCAAGAACAACTTGATGCAGAATTTGGTAAAGGCGCATGGGAAGCAAAACCTATTATGGCTAACAAAAACTTCCACTGGGCATTATACTATGGTATGAATCGTACAAAAATTGCTACAGACGTTCTTAAGACTTCAAGCCCTGCTCAATTCTATTTGAACAATGCATACTTAATCAATGGTGCATCTGGTACTGGTTACCGTGCAAGTGATTGGGCTAAGAAAGTTGCAAGTGGTATTTTCCATGGTGACTTAGATTTACTTGAAGATACATATGGATATAGTCCTGAAGATGCAGTTGATTTCTATATTGCTGCATTAAAAGATCTTCAAAAAGCAGGTAAATTAACTAATTTAATTACTGTTGAAATCGCTTCATTTGATGGATCTTCTCATGAAGATATGTTAACTGCAATCAAAGATGACTTTGAAGTATTATTCAATAGTGAGAAAGTAAAAGCTGCATTCCCTAACGTAAGATTTGAAATGACTACCTCTCCTCAACCTGGTATGGATATTTACTATCAAAAACAAATGAAAGGTAAATATGACCTTGCTATTGCTGGTATCAGTGGTTCAGTAATGGATGTTATTTCATTATTTGATGTATTCAGTTCTAATAAAAATACTAATACTTTAAGATTATCATTAGGTGTTGATACAACTGATGTTGCAAATAACCCTGTATTATTTGAAGGTATGTATTGGGCATACGATGCATTAGTTGCTGCTGCTAATGGTCCTACATGGATTGTTAATGGTAACCAAAATAGTGATTTAGGTAACGCACAAGTATTAGCAAATGCACAAGTTAACTTCTGGACTAAATATGCTCTTGACAATCTTGAAAATGCTGAAGCTGAAGTTGCAAAATTAAAAGCTGCTGCACAAGATGAAGTTGCTTCTGCTGTTTCTCCTGCTGCTGTTGATAGTGCTACACAAGATTACATTTCTGAACTTGTTAAATTAATCGCTGCTACAGGTAAAACTGAAGCCGAAGTTAGAAGTGCTGCAGTTGCTGCTGCTAAAGATTTCGCACTTGCAACTCTTACTGAAGGTGTAGAAGCTGAATTTAATGGTAGCTATGTTTTCTGGGCTGGTGTTTATCAATGTGCAATCGATAACTATGACGAAACAAAAGAAGATAGCACTTGTCCTCATGACCCTGCTCACGAAGATAAAGCAAGTGACATTGGCGGTTTAGAAGCTTGTCAAGAATATCTTGCAAATGCAAAAGCTGAAAAAGCTGCATTCGATGCTGCTTATGTTGCTATTAAAGAAACTGTTAATAACGCAACAAATGTTGCCGATATCTTAAGTGCATACTCTGCATTTGAAGCTGAATGGCTTGCAAGAGCAAATGCTCTATAATCTAATTAATATAATTAGAAAATGACTTAAAGGTCTGATTAATATGTGAGGCCAACATTAAATGTTGGCCTTACATTTTTACGAAAAAGATGGAAAAATTCATCTAACAATTTTATTGCAATGCTTTATATATTGAGCATAAAAAAGCAATATTAGTGTTGCAATGCGATTGTTAATGTATAATAATACTAATTTATTGCACAAAATTAAAAAATGGAAAGCTAAAATGAAAATTAAAATGAAAGGAGAAACTTAAAGCATTTGTAAATTTAAGTTATTAAAATTATGGCAAAATACATTGTTAAGCGTGTAGGGTTAATCTTCTTCACTATTTTCATCATTTTATCACTCACCTATATCTTGATGAAAAAAATCCCACGGTATCCCCCTCTAGATCCAAATATGGACCCAGAAACATACGCAATTATTGAGAGTAAATATGGTTACAATAAGCCTGTTATGGAACAATACTTTTTATGGATAAAAGGTATTGTGACAGAATGGAATTGGGGTATCTCAACTGAATATCAAATAGGTGCGAATACTTTTGATATTTTATTGTCAAAACTTCCTGCAACAATAAAGGTAAATTTTGTATCATTCCTAATATCTATGCCACTAGGTTTTGCATTAGGAATACTTGTTGCTCTTAGAAAAAATAAACCAATTGATCATATCGTGATGATTTTAGTAATCATCTTCATATCTGTTCCTGGTTTCGTTGTATCGACACTTTTAATGCTTAGTGCTGATAAAATAGGTTTACCTACACAGTTTGCAGCTAAGGACATGCTGACATGGAAACACTACATAATCCCTGTCGCCGCTCTTAGTTTCGGACCAATTGCAGGTTTAACAAGATATACAAGAGCAGAGTTATCCGAAATCTTAACTTCTGATTTCTTGCTTTTAGCTCGTACAAAAGGGTTAAATAAAGTTCAATCAACAATTAGACATGCTTTACGTAACGCTATGGTTCCACTTATGCCAATTGTTGTCGGTAATTTTGTTGGTATTTTAAGTGGTTCGTTAGTCATTGAATCGATTTATGGTATACCAGGTGTTGGTGAAATATTCAAGAAATCTCTAGATATAAAAGACTATAATTTGACCATGACAATACTTGCTTTCTATACAATTATTGGCCTTATCACAACCCTAGTAGTGGATTTATCTTATGGTATCATTGATCCACGTATTAGAATGGGGGCGAAGAAATAATGAAAATGTCAAAACGTAAAAAGAAATATATGCCAGAACAAATTAGTGCTCCAATCGCTCTAAGTGATGTAAAAGGCAGTGACTTTGATTTTGTCGCAAGAGATGAAAAAATATTTGATAAAAAGTTCGAAACAAAGGCTGTAGGATATTTTAGAGATGCAATCGGCCGCTTCTGTAAGAATAAATCAAGTGTTGTTGCATTTATTATTCTAGTTGGTATCATTTTAATGAGTACTTTCGCACCAATATTTAGTAAATATGATGTTGACTCACAAGATTTAAGACTTAAGAACCTTCCTCCTAGAATGTATCTATTAGAAAAAATAGGTATTTGTGATGGAACTAGAAAATACAAAGCCCAACCTTTGTATAAAATAGTTCATAATGAAGCTAACTTTAAAAATAAAAAATTCAAATATGAAGATTATATATCAGAAAAATATGGTTCACGTGAAGAATACGATATTGAAAAAGTTGGTAATGGAACCCAATTCAGTACAGAATATATCACATGGATGAGTAAACCATATTGGGTTGAAAAGTGGGAAGCTTATAATATATATGCTCGTGATGAAGATGGAAACATCTTAACAGATGAAAAGGGTGCGAATATTCTTTTAGATCGTATCATGTTAGATAATGGTTATTATGCGGTTGACATTAAGTATAATATCTACGGCTATTTGTCACTATCATATGTTGATGAAAGCAATCCTATGTTAACTAGTGATTTAGCGGCAGAATTTGTTAAAGCAGGTGGAACTTTAACTGCTAGCGATTTTGCTAAATTTAACGCTAGTGATGTAAATAGTATATTAGCAACAAGTTTTGAAAATAAATCAATTGAAGAATTAGAACAAAAAAGTCGTTTTGTATTATATATCTCATTACTAAATACTGAAGGAGAAATCAACGAATTACTTTCAAAATACGAAAATATAACTTCAATAGAAGGAATAGTAAAAATTAACAGAGCCTTAAAACCTACAACGCGTACTTTAACAGTTAAAATTTCTCCTGTTAAAAATGGTACAATGGGACCTAAGGTATATCATTTATTCGGAACAGATGCTCTTGGAAGAGATATGTGGTGTCGTATTTGGGGTGGAACAACCATTTCGTTATTAATTGGATTGTGTGTTGCTGCTGCTACGATTACTATTGGTATCATCTGGGGAGCAATTTCCGGATATTATGGTGGTATGGTAGATATGTTAATGGAACGTTTCACAGAAATTTTAGGTGGTATTCCATACTTAATTATCATGACACTTATGAAATTATATTTTGGTGGTAACTTATTAACAGTTATAATTTCATTAATTTTAACAAGTTGGATTGGAACAGCTTCATCTGTTAGATCGCAATTCTATCGTTATAAAGGACGTGAATATGTACTTGCTTCAAGAACGATGGGTGCAAGTGATGGTAGATTAATATTTAAACATATTTTACCTAATAGTTTAGGACCAATCGTAACTTCAAGCGTTTTGGCCATTCCATCAGCAATTTTCTTTGAAGCAACGATGTCATATTTAGGAATTGGTATTATGTCTGGTAACTCCATTGGTAAATTATTAAGTGAAGGTCAAGAAGTAATAACTACTTTCCCTTATTTAACAATTTTCCCTGCATTATTAATTTCTATATTAATGATTTGCTTCAATATGTTTGGTGATGGCTTAAGAGATGCATTGAATCCATCATTGAGAGGAGCTGAATAATATGGCAAATCTAGAAAACAAAAATAAAAAAGTAAATGTAAAAGAATTATTACTTGGTACAGACATTGTAAACCGTGGTGATAAACAAACAAAAAAAGATCAAACAAACCTTAAAGTTTATCATGAAATGAAAGGTAATAATATTCTTGAAGTAGAGAATTTACGTATATCATTTAAAACTCCAAATGGAATGGTTCGAGCTGTTCGAGGAGTTAGCTTCCATTTAGAAAAAGGTGAAACACTTTGTATAGTTGGTGAGTCTGGGAGTGGTAAATCCGTAACTAGTCGTGCTATTATGGGTATATTAGCAGCTAATGCGGTTATCGATGAAGGACACATATATTACGAAAACCTAGATTTAACTAACGCAAGAGAAGAAGACTTTTATCGTTTAAGAGGAACAAAAATAGGAATGATTTTCCAAGATCCATTGTCAAGTTTAAATCCTCTTATGAAAATTGGTCGACAAATGACTGAAGCTTTACTATTGAAAAACAAATGTACAAAAGCCGAAGCCAAAGCTAAAGCATTGGAACTAATGAGAGAAGTTGGTATCCCACTTCCTGAAAAACGTTTTAATCAATATCCATTTCAATTTTCAGGCGGTATGCGTCAAAGAATTGTTATCGCAATAGCATTATCAATGAACCCTGAGGTTCTAATTTGTGATGAACCAACAACTGCTCTTGATGTAACTATCCAAGCACAAATTTTAGAACTTATCAACAGATTAAAAAAAGAACGTCAATTATCTATCATATTCATAACTCATGACCTTGGCGTTGTTGCCAACATGGCTGATAGAATAGCTGTTATGTATGCGGGTAAAATAGTAGAATATGGAACATCTGATGAAGTATTCTATGACCCACGTCATCCATACACTTGGGCTTTACTTGAGTCAATGCCATCACTTTCTACCGATGGTACATTAGCCGCAATTCCTGGTACACCACCTAACATGCTATTTCCACCAAAAGGAGATGCTTTTGCGGCACGTAATAAATATGCAATGAAAATTGATTTTGAACAAGAACCACCATATTTTAAAGTATCTGATACACACTATGCAGCTACATGGTTGCTTCATCCCGATGCACCAAAAGTTGAAAATCCTGTAAAAGCATTATATGCTAAACAAAAGGAGAACAAAAATGAATAACGAAGAAAAGAAAGCTCCTAATCTTATCAAAAAAATTAAAGCATCTTGGGATAAAAAACAACAAGAAAAAATAGACCGTTTTGAACATCACTCATCACAAGAAAGTAGTAAAGATGAAATTGTACTAAAAGTTAAAAATCTTCGTCAATATTTCACGATGGGTGTTGGTAGAAATAAAGTTGTAATTAAAGCTGTTCATAATGTAAATTTTGAAATTAAACGAGGTGAAGTATTTGGTTTGGTTGGTGAATCTGGATGTGGTAAAACAACTACTGGTAGATCCATCATTAAACTTTACGATATTACAGATGGTGAAGTATTCTTTAATGGAGTAAGAACTTCGGTTGGTACGAGATCTTATAAACAAAAAATTGTAGATGCGTTAGAAGATATAAAAATTAGAAAAATTGAAACACGAAAAAGAATCAGAGCTTTATCAAACAATGTTGCAGAAGAAACCCTTGATGAAGCAGGCGATGAAGTAGTTAATGTTGATTTTGATGAGCTTGATGATTTAAAAACAATTGAGGAATTACAAAAAAATCTTACAGAATTTATTGCTGAAAAACGCCAAGTTATCGCGGATATGAAAGAAGAAATCAAAAAAGCCAAACGCGATAATGTTCGTGATCCAAAGATAATGAATAAAATGCAAATGATTTTCCAAGATCCAATTGACTCATTAAATCCTCGTATGACGGTTCAAGAAATAATCGCTGAAGGTATGTATATTAATGGTATTCATAATAAAGAATATGTTGATAAAAAAGTAAAAGAAGCACTCCGTCTCGTAGGATTAGTAGAAGAACACGCTGGTCGTTATCCTCATGAATTTAGTGGTGGACAACGTCAAAGAATCGGTATCGCAAGAGCTCTTGTAACAAACCCTGATTTAATCATTGCCGATGAACCGATAAGTGCTCTTGATGTATCTATTCAAGCTCAAGTAATTAACCTTCTTAACGATTTGAGAAACCAATTTAACTTAACAATCCTATTTATAGCGCATAATTTATCAGTTGTAAAATTTTTCTGTGATCGTATCGGTGTAATGTACTATGGTCGTTTAGTCGAGGTTGCTTCTGCGGAAGAGTTATTCCTACATCCACTACACCCTTATACTAAATCGTTATTATCAGCAGTTCCTCTCCCTGACCCTGATTATGAAAAGAGTCGTAAACGTATTTTCTATAATCCACAACTTAGAGAACACACAGTTGATAAACCTGTTTTAACAGAAATTAGACCAGGACATTTTGTTTATGCAGCTAAAAAAGAATTAGAAAGATATGAAAGAGAATTAAATGGTGAGGTTGTAGAACCAGATCCAACTTTAATAACAAATGAGGAATAAAAAAAGAAAATGAAAATAATAAAGAAGTATATTAAATATATAATACCAGTTATCGCTTCTTTGATTATATTTACTTTCTTTATGATTACTGGTAAAGATTCAAAGTATCAACTTGTTGATGCTGTTACTGTAACTGGTTTTATCGTACTCTTATTTTCTTGTCTATTGTTTGTTGCTGGAGCAGGCGCATTTGATTTATTAATATATGGTGTAAGAAAATTAATTAATTCTTTTAGAAGATATAACCCTAATGGAAGTCTACCGAAAACCTTCCACGAATATAGAACAATAAATAGTGAAAAAGAAAAAATCGATTTAAAGGGTGGAATTGCTGTAGGATTATTATTTTTAATAGTGGGATTAATAATTGGGATGATCCAAGGTGTATGGTAAAGGATGTGAATTCAAATGATACAAATATATACAACACCTAGCTGTGCATCTTGCCGTAAAGCTAAAAAATGGTTTGATCAGTATAAGATACCATACTCTGAAAAAAATATTTTCAGTATAAAGCTTAGTAAGGAAGATATATTCAAAATGCTTGCTAATAGCGAAAATGGTTTTGAAGATATCATTTCAACAAGATCAAAAATATTTAAAGAAATGCAACTAAATCCAGATACGATGTCAGTACAAGAATTAGTAGACTTCATCATCAATTACCCTAGTGTTTTAAAAAGACCAATCATTCTTAATGAAACAGAACTTCAAGTAGGGTATAATAATGAAGACATCACGATATTTCTTCCTAAAGAACTTAGAAGAAGTGAAACATTTAATGTATTCACAGAAACTGATGAAGAAATATAAGAAGATTAAGTTAGTAAAAAGGTAAGTTAGTGATTTAACTTACCTTTTTTGATTATATTATATTATTATTTTTAAAAAAAACAAAAAAGATTTAAAAATATTATTGTTTTTTTAAACAAAATGTGGTAAAATATATAATGATAGGAGGGCTAATGATGATACAAATATATACAACACCAAGTTGTGCATCATGCCGCAAGGCCAAAAGATGGTTTGAACAGTATAAAATACCATATTCAGAAAAAAACATTTTTAGTATTAAACTAAGTCCTGAAGATATATATAAAATGCTCGCTAATAGCGAAAATGGTTTCGAAGATATTATATCAACAAGATCAAAAATATTTAAAGAATATAAGTTAGACCCTGAAAATATGACAATAAATGAATTGGTAAAATTTATTATTGATAATCCTAGTGTCTTGAAAAGACCAATAATTATCAGTGAAAATGAACTTCAGGTAGGATATAATAATGAAGATATTACGATATTTCTCCCTAAAGAATTACGATACAAAGAATGCTTCACTGATTTTAGCACACTAAGTGATGAAGAAGATGAATAAAAAACACCCTTTTAACTTATCCGTTTCTAGCGAATAGGTTTAAGGGTGGTTTTTATTATTCATATTCTTTTTAAATTAATACAATTTTTTCAAAGCTTCATAAGCTCTTTTAATTTTTGTATCTCCTTTTTTGTACGTAACATTAAAATCTTTAACTGTTTCAACAAATTCACGTTTTGTTTGTTCGTAACTTGTTCCTTCAAATTCTAATTCATAATCAGTTTTGTTAACATAACTGCATTTGTCAATTGCGAGAGTCCCGTGTTTATATGGGAAAAAGATGCGGTAGGTTTCAAGGCTCATATAATTACAAAGAGTTTGATCTTTAATAATATCAGATATTTCATTTTTAATTTCGGCCGATGGTATTTCGCCTGTTTCTACAAAATGTTTAAACTCTTCTTCAGAAATTATATTAGTAAGTTCAATTTTATTATAACCTTTTTTGCGGCGTAAAGTAAGTTCGTAACGCTCTCTTTTTCTAACACGCAAGACAATTTCGGATGCTTTTAAAGTAAAGCGAGGTGTATCAAAATAGTAATTCGTTTGGAGGTTTGCTGGTTTATCAGCAAATTCTTTCGCGAGGCGAGTATATTCACTTTTTGATAACATGGTTTTAAATGATACTTCTAATTCTTTTGACATAATAGCACCTTTTTCTATGTTTTATTCCTTTTATGTTATTATACACTATTTATTCAAAAAAGCAAGCAAATAATACTAGAAATTTATTTATCATATGTTAAAATAAAATAAGTATAAATTGGAGGTAATAATACGATGATTCTTTCATTTAAAATAAAAGATGAAGTGATGCTAAAAGATTTTTTAAAGAAGAAAATACCAAATAATATTATAACTTCAATGAAAAATAAAGGACAATACCTAGTTAATGATCAGGCTGTAAACAATCACTACATATTGAAAGAAGGCGATTTATTAGAAGTTGTATTGCCAACTGAAAAGATGCCTGAAAATGTGAAACCTAAAATGGGGGATTTAGATATCATTTACGAAGATAGTTATTTATTAATAATAAATAAACCCAAAGGAATAGCTGTTATTCCCACTGGTAAGCATTTTGATAACTCACTTGCTAATATATGTATGGGATACTACGTAAAAAAAGGGATTGCTTCAGGAATGCATTTTGTTAGTAGATTAGATTATCCTACAACGGGAATTGTGACTATCGCTAAAAATAGTTATATCGCTACTATCATGAAATCATCTTTTAGAGTAAAAAAATACTTATTGGTTGTGCGAGGCATACTTTTTAATGATGGAGTGATTGAAGGATATATATATAAAGATAATGATTCAATTAAAAGACATTTAACTTTAAACCCTCTTAACGAGAACAGTGATGCTATGGACCATTATAGTAAAACCATTTATCATGTATTAGGTCATAATAATGATGAAGAAACACTTATCGAAGCGACGCTTCTAACAGGAAAAACACATCAACTAAGAGTACATTTTAGTAGTCTTGGATATCCAATTAAAGGGGATGCCTTATATAACAATGAAAAAAAGGATGCAAGTTTATACCTTCATAGTTACTATTTGGAATTTTTGCATCCTGTGACAAACGAAACGATAAAAATAACTAATTATCCTCAGTGGTATGATCAAAAAGAATGGCATCAATAAGACCATAAGCCTTAGCTTCAAAAGAATTTAAGTAATAATCGCGTTCGGCATCTTTTTCTATTTTATCAATTTCTTGATTACAATTCTTGGCTAACAATTCATAAATAATTTTTTTGGTTTTTATGATTTCTTCTGCGACAATCATAATATCAGTTGCTTGGCCTTGAGCTCCACCTAAAGGTTGGTGAATCATTATTTTAGTGTGTTCTAAAGCATATCTTTTTCCTTTTGTACCAGATGCCAAAAGAAAAGCTCCCATACTAGCGCACATTCCCATACCGATAGTTACGACATTGGCGTGCAAATAATTAATAACGTCGTATATTGCAAGACCAGCGGAAACGCTGCCTCCTGGTGAATTAATATAAATATAAATGTCTTTATCCTTGTTAATGCTATCTAAAAATAAAAGTTGGGCGATGACACTTGATGACGTTGCATCATCAATTTCTCCAAATATAAGAATTATTCGATCTTGAAGAAGTCTTGAATAAATATCATAACTTCTTTCTCCTCTTGATGTCTGTTCTATTACAATAGGTGTCAAATGCATAGTTTAAACCTCTTTCATAAAAATATAATTATATTATTTATAATATTATAATATTTTGATAAGGCGAAAAATAGCAAATACTGAAAATGATTAATAAACACATTACATTCGCACAAACAAAACAAAAATCTTTTTCATAAACTATTTACAAAGGAGGTGGAAATATGTTCGGATATTTCGGTTTTCCATATAATGGTATGAATAACAATGAACCAAAAGAAGAAACAACAAAAAATAATGAAATGAACAAATCAAATTGTGGTTGTTGTCAAATGCGTCCTCAATGCCCTACAATCTACACTGAATGTAAACCTATCGTAACATGTTCAAAACAAGTTATCGATCAATATCATATTACTAAACAACCATATATTCATACTTATCACACAGAAGTAGTACATCATCATATTACAGAAAATGAATTCATTCCAAACTTTACTTGTAGTGAAGTACATGTAAATGAACCAACACGTTGTGCTAATAAGAGATAATTAAAGATTAAGAGGTATATACCTCTTTTTCTTTTTAAAAAAGTCTTTAAAAGGTATTATTTCTTTTTTCTTGCAAAATAAAAGGTTATTTGATATAATAAACATAAATAATCAAGTAAAATATTAAAAATTTTTATATATTTTTAATATCAATTAGTTGATTATTA
>URLJ01000001.1 GCA_900548675.1 uncultured Mollicutes bacterium | reverse complement strand
AAACTTTTGATTTTTTCTTTCTTACTTTCATCTGTTTCATAATAGTCTACGATTACAAGAGACTCGTCATCCTTGTTAAGTTGAACAGGTCCTTTAGATGTACCTACATATAATTTATTACTATCTGTAGTAACTGCAAGTTCACCTTGTAACAAATTTGACTTATTAATGTTGGATTCAAGTCCTCTTTTAATTTGAATTTTATTTGCCATTTTTATATTACCTCCTTATTATACAGGTTTCACAGGACACGATGTGGCATTATGAGCAACAACAGAATTAACAACATAATTATGATGTTCTCCATTTACGGATAAATTATACATAGTAATTGGCTCTATTGTTTCTCTAACTATTTGCTTAATTTTTATTTCTCCATTAATTGTAACAAGAATATCTTTATCTGTCAATAAAGGTAAGCCCTCATATTCTGTTAAAGAGTGGTATCCTTTTGTTGTTAATAAAGGATGATATGCATTCATTTCGATAGTTATACCATTTTCTAATACAATTGTGGCTTTATCTGTGACATTGTTGTTTCTTGGGGTATCAGAAACTGTAGACAATTCAAATTTCTTTTCGTCTTCATTGTAAACAACAACCTGTTCTCCAGCTTTTAAATCTTCAATATTCTTGGCAGTTCCATCTAAAGATATCCTAACCTGAGAGCCTTTGATGAAACAACAAACTTCTTCCCATTCTTTTTTTAATTTTTCCAAATGTCCAGCTTTCCATTCCCCATTTACTTTTGTGTATATCGTCTTTATTTTCTTCCATTCATTGTTCTTTTTAAAATATCCTTTTCCTTGAGACCAGGTTGAATTTTTATTTACACTTAATCTTGCCTGATCCTGAATCCAAACAGCATAGAAAGTTATCGTTGCTCCGCTATATCTACTTAAATCTGAGCTTAGAGTTTGTCCTGGAGAATAAATAGTATCTTCTCCGGCTTGCGCCCATCCAACAAAATCATAACCGTTATAAGTTGGAATTTGTGAGCTCAATACAAGATTTTGTCCGTATGTTTTTACTTGTGTTGATGGTGCATTACTACCGCCGTTCGCATCATATGCAATGTTATAAGCTACTGGAGCATAAAAATATTCGGCTGTTCCATTGGCGTCAAATGTATATGTCGCATAATTATTTGTAATATCAGTTACTTGAGTAGCACATACATACCAAGTAACAGCAGCATTATTGTCTCCATTATTTGCTCTTATTGCGACAAACCCTAAAGTAGAAAAATCTCCAGAAGAACCTGCATGAACATCATATACGTATCTATACCAATCACCCATTCCAGCAGTGTCAGTAAGCCATTTACTATATCCTCCATCACCGATTGAATTACGATAATCCCCAATTGTATAACCTACGGGTATTTTTGCCCATATTATATGTCTATATATATGATTAGCAGCAGAATGAGTTGATAAATAGAATCCCCCGCAATAAGGAGAAGCTGTTCCAGCTGCCTTGTCTATCCTTATATAGTAAGCTCTTCCGCCATTTCCAAAATATTTACAAGCCGATGGCACCCCATCATCATCTTGTACTCTTGTATGAGTAACTGTTCCATTTGCGCTATTATTATAAACTTCAATTCCTCCATTTCCCGATTCGAATACGGAATCTTTCGATGAAATACTACTTAATGAACCTGTACTATAAAATCCAGCAAACAAATACCCTGTTGGTGGAGTTGGATGTGGAACATTATAAGTCGTATTATATTGTTGAGTTATTGTAGAAATTTCGGTCGTTCCTTCTCCTTTATATGTCCTAAAAGTGTAATTCTTCCAAGCGGTTTTAAAATTAACTGATGCCCCACTACTGGATAAAGTTAAACTCCAAGGACCTGTTGTATTACTAGGGCTAATACCAGTCACAGAAGATAATTCTCTATGCGCTCCTGGCGTAAAATTTCTGTAATTAAAAGTTGTCCCTAACGGATAAGAATTGGCTCCTTCGTTATAGACTCTTGTATAACCTCCACCATTTATTGATTGCTCTACAGTTCCTGCTTCACCAGTTTGGTAAGGCTCTGAGCCGTCAGGATTCAAAATGTTTAAGTTAAAAGAAGCTGTTTTCGCCCCTATATTATCAGTACCACTTACTGTTTTTGTACCAGTTGTTGGTAAATATGTTGCGCTACCTGTTACACCATAAGAGAAAGAGCTTGTGATACTTCCTCCCTCATTTCCTACCGAAGCGGAGCCACTAGTTAACGTATAAACTCTTCTATAAGTTGTTCCTCCTATGCTTTCAGAACAAGCAACCCAGCTTCCCTCTGAATTGGGATAATTACCTGTTGTATTTAAAACAGTATTCCCTCCTACTACACATTTAACTGTATGGGACCATGAGTAATAAGGAACGTAATTTCCTTTAGCAAAAATTTTAAAGTAAGCCGTAACCGTTCTATCGGATATTGAAGTATCAATTACCCAAACAAACTGGTTCTTTCCATTTTGAGACTTACTAACACTTCCATAAAAACGACTCATATTTCACCTCTCTAACTATCTAATAAAACATATAAATCTCCGTTTTTCCCTATGTCATTGCTTGGCGCAGTTGTCCCACTATATACTACAGGTAATTTAACAGACCCATCATCCTTATTTTTTCCACTTGTTGAGCCAGTATAAACATCACCAGCAAACCATGCGTTACCTGACCAGTCAATTGTGTGTGCGTTTGATTTATTAGAATTACTACTGCCATTTCCTACGATATGAGCATTTGTTGTGTCTGCTATGTTATATTTGCCCTGAACATGTTGGTTTTCACCCGATGCTTCAGTAAGAAATCCTTCTGCATGGGAGTAACTACCTGATGCTTTTGCTACATATCCTTCTACATGAGAACCAGTACCTGATGCTATTGCTCCATTTCCTTCTGCATGAGATACATAACCCGATGCTATAGTTTTTTCACCTTCTGCATGAGATTTTTCACCTGATGCTGTTGTCAGATAACCAAAAGCTTGCGCATATTTACCTAATAAGCTTCCTGTTTCATCGCGAGCACTAATAGATCTGATACTTCCTTCGGCTTGTCCATTTACCAAATTACTTGGCATTGTGTCTATCGTCTCATTAACTGCCGTTTTAATTTGATTCATATCTGCTGCCGTAACCTTATTTTCTGCTACAACGTCTGGTTTTTCTTGAAGGGCTACCTTATCAGCCCATGTAATTTTATTAGCCATTTTTCACCCCTCCTATCTTTTTATTTGAGCTATTTTGTCAGCATAACTTCTAAAAGTATCTGTTTCTAATACACTTACTCCTGCTGCTACGATAGCTCTTTTTATATTTTCTTTTGTTTTACTTAAATAATATATTTTCTTTTCTACTGCCGTACCAGATGTAAGTGTTGTATTATCTGATACGTGTGTAGTATTTTTTATACTATCTATCTTGTTTGCATAATCTCTAAATGTAGTGTTTTCTGGCACATCTACGCCCTGAGCGATGATAGCCTCTCTTATTAATTTCTTTGTTTCTTTTATGTATTTTATTTTCTCTTTAATAGAGCCCATCTCGTTCTCACCTCTTTAAAAAAATAAGGAGCACTTATTAGAAAGTGCCCCCATCAATTACGTCTGTATTACTTAGTTTATTTGCTAAAGCATTATTAACTTCAGTCTTTGTATAAACGTCGCTACTGTTGGCTTTCTTACCTAATTCAGTATTAACTTCATCTTTAGTATAAGCATTTGTAATTCCATATCCTGCCAATGTTGTAGATTTAGTTGCGTAATTAGATAAATCTATATTTACAGCCTTATCTGTAATTCCTAAAGCTGTTCCATTAACTTTTACTGCATCAATTTTATTAACTTCTGCTCCTGTTGCAATACCAGTTAATTTTGTTTTTTCAGCAGTTGTATAGTCATTTGTAGATAATTGTTTTCCTATTTCTTTATCTACTTTTTTGTTTAATTCAGTATCAACTGCTGTTTTAGTGTATGCATCTGTAATACCATAACCTTCAAGTGTAGTTGCTTTAGCGGCATATGTCTTACCTGCATCTTCTTTAGTTAAGTATGGTGTTAAGTCTACTACAGAACCTAAGTTATCCCATCCTTCACCAGTCCATGCGACATTCATTCCTGTGTCTTCTAGGTTGTAAACGTCACCAGCTACTTGACCTTCAGTAGGTAATGCACTTTCGTTAACCACACTACCCTTGTATTTATAAACTGATGATACTTTTGCATCTACTTCAGTTTTTGTGTAAGCATCTGTGATACCATATCCTGAAATAGTTGTTGCTTTGTTAGCCTTGCCATTAACAGTTGTTGTTAATGTTTCAACTGTAGTTTTATCAGCCTTCTTACCTAATTCAGTATTTACTTCTTCTTTTGTATAAACGTCATCACTGTTTGCCTTAGTTGCAATAGAAGCTCTGATATCTGTGTCATCATAGTTAGATAATCCTGCTAATTTTTCTTTTTCTGCTGTTGTGTAATCATTACTTGACAATACTTTTCCTTCAACTTTATCAACTTTTCCTTCTAAAGCTGTGCTCATTGCAGTTGCATCAGCTTTCTTAGCTATGTCTGCTTTAATTGCAGTATCATCATAGTTTTCAACAGAAGCTAATCTTGTAATTTCTGTATCATCAATTAAAGATTTTCCTGCTACTTTATCTACTTTTTTGTTTAATTCAGTAGTTAAGTCTGTAGTTTTTACATATCCACTTAATTCTTCTTTTGTTGCTAATCCAGCTAAAGTTGTTGATAAATCTCCAATATCCTCAACAGTAATATTAGAGCCAGCTGTTACTCTACCTTTTGCATCAACAGTTACTTTTGAATAAGTACCAGCAGTTACTCCGCTAGTTGCTAATTCTAATGCCATCTCAACATTTTGAGATCCATCAAATGAAGTAGAACCAGTTGCGTCTCCTGTTGCTGTGATTGTTCTTGCTACTGTTAATTTATTAGCGCTTTCAACAGCTCCAGAAGCTCCACCTTTAACTATTTTTACATTTCCTTCATTATCACCAACATATAACTCTTGAGTATCCAATGCTACTGCTAACTCTCCAGCTACTAATGTTAATTTACTAATGTCGGCTTTTAAACCTCTTTTAATTTTTAATGTATTAGCCATTTTTCTCCCTCCTTATTTATTTAACATTCCAACCTTTATTGGTTGCGATTGCTATTTCTTCCATGGTTAATTTTGCTTTATTTGTATTTCCTAATTGAAGTGTTTGCGGTTTAACTCCTTTAGATTTTATATCGTATAAATTATTTATTATATTCATTAAACTATCATGTGTCAATAATGGACTATAAGATAAATCCAAGGTATATTCCCTCTTATTTTCATGTATATAATAAGCCGAGGAATAACTCATACCAAGATTCTTTAATCCGCCTAACATTACCAATGACGGACAATCTTTAAAAATCTTACTGATATCACCCACATTGCTTGCATCAAGAATAGGCACTGTTTCAAGAGATGTACATCCCTCAAATATGCCATTCATATGAATACAGCTTTTTGTATTTAACAAAGGAATCTGTTTTAGAGATGAACACTTTGCAAACATCGCTGCCAAAAATTTACTCTTACTCGTGTCCAATGTTGGAATTTCAACGAGAGAATGACAATTTGAAAACATACTAGTCATATCGGTTACATTGCTAGTATTTAATAACGGCACTGTCGTTAAAGATTCACAACCCACAAACATCAAGCCCATATTGATTACATTAGAAGTATCTAATGCTGGCACAGAAGAAAGCTTCTCACATTGGAAAAACATCAGCTGCATATTGGTTACATTTTGTGTATTCATCGCCGGAATAGACTTCAAAGAACGACATCCAGAGAATAATTCTTCCATATTAGTGACTTTGTGCCTTCAATCTTAATTTTCGTTTTAAAATCTACTGTTCTTTCATTAATTAGTTCAAAATTTCCCTCGACATCCAGTCTATCTAATCTATAAGTAACTCCATCTTCTGAGTTGTAACTAGCATTAATTCTACTGTTGTCATCCATCTCTACTTGAAACATAAACCTAACAGGTCACAAATCAATCATTCCCCAAAGCTCAACACTACTATCTGCCGCTCTTATTTCAGCATTATAATATTCAGTAATAGCATTTTCAAATACAACTTCTTCTGAAAAGGTTATTATACTAACCGTAGTATCTTTAGTAACATTACTACTATCCTCATAACAACATAAGCAAGTATCTCCTTCTTTCATATCAGTTATCGCATTCATTTCTTCTATAGAATTTCTTTGATATGAGTTTTTTGAGCTTGACGTAGCTACTGCTTGAACTTCTCTAGAAAAACTTTCAGCACTTATTGTATCAGTTTCTCCTGTAATACTTCTGAAAGTGTCTGCGATGTCAGTAAGATAATTTACTAATATCCTTTTACCTTCTGTCTCCATTAGTACCTGCCTCCTAATGCCTCATTTACAGTATCTGTAACTATTCTATCAACTTGTTTTTCTGTATAATAAGCAGGATCTGTATAACTATCTCCAAATATGCCACCGTCTAATGATGAATCCCATTCGAAGATTCCATTATTTGACTGTAGTATTAAATGAGATGCTGAACCATCGTAGCCAGACATTTTTTCTAATGTTGGTGACAGAAAAGCCTCAATCATTTCTTGAGCTGTATAAGTTTGCGTACCTAGTCCATCTACTACGATCTTACCGCTTTCATTTAAACGAGCGACAAAAAAGTAATAAACATAATTTTTTAAATCATTTTGTAAATACTCTAATTGATAGCTCTCTCCTTCTGTAGTTAAGTTTTGTAAATTTCCACCTTGTCTTAATGCATAATGATTTCCATTTAAAGTACATAACTCGAAGTTAGAATATCCTTTATCTTTTATTGTCTGTAATATGTTTGCTACATTTCCCTCAGTAAACCAATCGTCGTCTGAATATGGAGCGTAATATGTATAAACAGCATTACCATCTGTTCCTCCAGATACATTAGCACTAATAACATTATCTTCAGATATTGTAATATTTTCTCCAGCAGTGTATGTTTTTACATTATCGTCCACATATTTCTTTGTTGCAGGATTATAATCTCCAGTAGGCACAAATTCTGTTGTGTTAGTTTTTGCCAAAAAGTTATTATTACTATCTTCCAACATCATCATTACCATTTCCATAGTTCTATTTTCAACATTTTCTATATCTTTAGTAATAGCATATTCTGTTGGACCTTCATCACAAGAAAATTTCTTTACAACGGCTTTATATGGAGATACAGTCTTATCAATATCAAGTTCCAACCTTAATATAATACGGGCATTATTTTGATTCATTGTCATGAAACTAGGATATGATGCTGAAATAGATGTTGAAGTTCTAATGTCTGGACAAACCATTGTTCCATAATAGGCTAAGGTGATATATATTCCGTTCGTTGGGATATATAAACATAAATGGACGGTCTTGCCTGGATTATCATTTATTATTTTACCCAAATCATCGTAAACATCTGTAAATTCAACAGATTCGTCATACTTAGGACGAATATTTGTTTGTAAAATATATGTAGGAATAACATCATCAGCCGCGTTTATTACTTCACCATTAATAATGATGTTTTTCCCAGCTATTAAAGTATCTTGCTTCTTACTTAAAGCTTCATTAACTATATCTTTTGTATAATAATTTTCTAAATCGGGTATATTAATACCCAAATCTTCTAATGTTTTGTTTCCGGTTAATTCTACATTGTTAATTTTAGGTTTATTGGCTAATTCTAAATAATTTGTAGTACCACCTGTACTACCTCCACCGTTCTTGCCCAAAGCGGCAAGAGCGATTATTCTTGCTACTCCGTCTGTCTTAGCCATATTAATCACCTAATTCCTTCCAATGTATAATACCACTACCAGAAATCTCTAATTCTATTTCATCTATGCCTTCTACGACAGCAAGATAAAGACCTGGAGCAGTTGTCTCAGTTACTTTATCAAGAGTTGTCATGTTTATTAGAGCAATAGCATAGGATTCGTTTGATTCAAAATTTGCATGAGAGCCTTTCATAGAAAGTTTTGCGTCACCATCAATTTGAATACTCATAGTATTTCCGGTAATATTCTTAATAATTTTATCTTGTGGCTTTGCAGTGCCAGCATTGATAGTCTTATCTCTTAATATTTCCATGATTTCCCCTCCCTTCGTCTATTATATTAGGACTATTTTGTGTCCTTTTCTTCGTCTTCTTCTGGGATTTCAACTTTCCAAGTTATAACTTCAGTGTCTGCACTAATATTAGCCAATTTAGTAACACCCTCAATTGCCTTTTTACCTTGAACTATAATAGTTCCAATTACAACACCAAGAACACCAATACTTGACATAGCATTTAATAAATCATTAGATAATAATATTACGCCAAATGTATTGACAATCATTTCGTTTATAAAAGGTAATATTGTAAAAGCAACTGATAATAGAGCAGCGCTTACATAAAATATAGCAGACTTGCTAATTCCTTTAAATAGTTTCTTCCAGCTAAAAGTTTCTTTTTTTGTAGCAACGTTATATAATGTTCCACAAATAGTATTAACGATAACCAAAAGACCTAAAATTATACCAAGCCATCCCATTGTTTTTAAAGTAAGTAAAATTGCATTTAACATTTTTATCCCCTCCTTACAAGGATGAGCGACTCCTTTTTAGGTAGTCGCTTATCTTTTTTTTTATATCTTTTTTAAAGCTTCTTTCTTATAGAATCCGGTAGTTCCAGTATTATTTCCTACTTGGTATGGATAAGGTTTTCCATTCCAAATCTTTAATATTTGTCTTTTCCAACCAATTCCATAAGCAGTATTACTTCCACCATAAGCACTACCATTTCCTGTTCCAATAATTTCAACCGCATCTCCTACATTTAATTCTGTAGATGGTGCTGGAGTAGGTGCTGGTGTTGGTTCTTCATATTTTTTGATAGAATTTTCATCCATCCAACCTAGATCTCCTGTAGTGTTATATGGATGTGCTGAACCAGGATTCTTTCTTGTTATATTAGTCACCTTATTACTAACATGACCCGCTGGTGATGAAGCAGTAGAACTTACATATAAAGGTCCATTAACAACTACTTTGTCTCCAATATTAAACTTGTCGCTTGGAGTTGGTTGTGGAGTAGGTGTTGGTTCTTCTGCATCTATAGCTTTTTGTACGTCGTCTGGTAAATAGATAAAGCATCTAAAGTAATATCCTGCTCCAATTCCCCATCTACCATTGTTGTTACTTCTTGTACTGTTCCAGAATATGGCACTTGAACCCCATCCAGACTCTGAAGTATATACTGAATTGCTATTGTTAACTCTCTCAACTATAGCAACGTGTCCAGCAGCACCTTCTTTGCCCCAACACATGATAGCACCACGTCTTGGAGTAGAACCTGTTTTTAATCCAGCCGCTTCTGCTCTTTCTTTAAATCCCACTGCGTTACAATTTAATGTTGTATAAGTACAGCCAGTTGTTTCTCTAGCAATATTTATAATTTCATTGAATCTACCGCTAGCATAACCAACACAGTTTGCTAAAGCATCTGCATATTGATATCTAGGATTTCCTTTTATACAAGTATTCCAACCACCAGAACCTCTAGTAATAAAATTCTTATTATTTGCAGGTCTTGTAGTTCTCATTATAAAACCTGTAGCTCCTATCCCCTCAGGATCATCTGCATTTAAATTTTCAATTTCTCCATCTTCATTTAATTGCTCAGGACTATCTGTATTAAATTCATATTGAACATTTTCATCTGGTATATCATCTCTTATATAAGCCTTTGCAATCATTAATCTTGCTTCTTCAGGTGCGTTCTCAATGTTTTGTATCTTTTGTTCCCAAGTAAGTACTTCTTTGCACTCTTCCATTTTTTACACCTCCATTAAAAAATTCCTAAGAATTTCTTCTTTTTTCTTTTTTCATTATTTTCTACTATTTCATTAACTTTGTCTTCTAAGAAACCAGCCAATCTTTCTATTTGAATTACATCTACATCTTCTGGTCTTTCTGATGCCCACTCTACGGCAACAAATCCAATAATGTTATTATTTTTATCTCTAATCGCTACATCATAATAAGAGTATACATCTATAGATTTTTTAAATTCATAAGTGTTTCCCTTATCTTCTTTTATCTCCTCTATTGTCTTACATTCCGAATATCCATTGTGTGTAATTTCATATATCAATTTAGGCATAACAGATATCGGAATATTTGTACACTCTACCATTTTGCTTTTTTGTCCTGCTTTAAATACCTCATATGATGGAGACATTCTCAATGCAGATCTATAATTAGAATAATGTTGGCCATTGTGAAATTCAAATAATAATATTCTGTCCGCATTTAGCAATTCCTTATAATAATCCATTTTTTCAATTATTTGTAAATCAAGATTACTTTGTTCTTTAACACCTTTGCTTATATCTTCTTTTCTCAAAGCTGCATTTATATACTTAACACAGAAATAGATAACTAAAATAATCTCTGCCAAAGTAATGCCTATTGTTTTCGCTGTCTCTATAACTGCGTCCATAGTCTTACCCCCTCTCTTTCTTACTTTTTTCCCTCTGTTACTTAGTAGATAGAGTTAGTATAAATTAAGGTTTAATTACTTCTTTTTTCTTACAAGTCTTTTTTGTCCGCTGAAGTCTATAAACTCAGGTTCTATTGTCATTATACCACCTTGTTTATCTGTTGTCAAATCTGCAATCCAAGCTCCTTTTTCATTATTCAATCCAAGACTTCTTGCATAAGGAGTTTGATCTATTGTAGATGGAACTTGGAAACAATGTACATCTGCATACTTCATATAAAATGAATTATGATAATGGCCCATTAATAATATATCTGGTTTCTCTTCTGTAGGAATTTGTTCTACATATTTTTGCATTCTATAACTTCTTGCATAACTCTGACCCTTAGAACCATGAAACAATCTCAATCTTGTCTTTCCGTAATCAACATCTGCCACATCTTGTCCTAAATAAATCATATCGGGACGCTCCTTTGCAACTGCTTTTCCTATATCAAAACCGGCATTTCTTACATGAGAATAATCGTGATTTCCTCCAATAAACATTGTCTTAATTCCGGTCTTAGAGGGGTATTTCTCAACGATATATTCAAGTTGCTCTTCTGCTCCATGTGCTCTTAATTCATAAGTATGATTTGGTCTATTTGGATACGCGCCATCACATAGGTCTCCTACGTGAAACACTGTATTTATTTCCTCATCTTCTGCTAAATCATATAAATATCTTAAAATGTCTAATCTATCATATTTACTTCCCAAATGCGTATCGCTAATAAACAATAACTTATGCTTCTCACCAGCTGCCATTTTATAAACGTCCCTATCCTTAATAAGTTGTTCCTTTTGGTAAATGAAGAAGCCGTCTTTATATTCTGCTTGCCACCCATTTTGTTTCAACATTTCTACAAAACCGAACACTTCATACTCTTTTAATCCAGTTTCTAAAAGAATATCTTCCAAAGGTCTTTTCTTTTTTATTAGGTATTTTATTTTGTTCATCATTTCTTTTTCGTCCATAATTAAACCTCCATAAAAAAAGGCGCAAAAACACCAATGGTTTTTACGCTATATCACTTCTCCATTTATCTCATCTAATAGAGATGCTAAAGTAGTTTCCATTTCTTTGATTTCGTTGATTGCTCCGACAAGACTCCCCTTATTACCTGTATATAATTCAGTTAAATCTCCTTGTTGCTCTTTTAACACTCTACCTTGGTTTGCAGATAATCCATCTTTAGTTGAAGTAGAAGTTAAATTATCAATTATATTAGGAACATAAATTGCCATATTAACACCTCCATTATTTTATTGTTACCATTTTACCCACAGAATTACTTTCGACTCCAGTGGTATATTTTATTTTTACTCTTATCCAGTAAGTCCCCGTTGATGGTTTTAATTTTTGAAAATATCTACCCAATTGCCAATTTGACCAAGTTTTTCCATCATCATAACTAATTGCATATCTTCTTGGAACAGCATTCGTCTCTGTATCGTCTCTTACTTCTGTAATGAGCACACCAGAATCTGCATGTAATATTGTTATAGCTGGGCGAGGAGAGTAAGGGGTATACGTGACGACTTCGGAAGTAAAAGTTTTTGACCTTCTGCCATATGAATCTGCTACATAGTATTCGGCCTGATGTAAGCTTCGTACCGTAAGTTTATTATTAACAAAACTCCCTTTTCTTTCCCATACGTCCTGTCCTTTAATACGTTCATAAAGCACAGGGTTATTGTAATTTCCTTGAATAGTAATAACCATCTTGCCACTACTTCTAGCTACAACTATACCATCATAATATTCTATAGGATTGTCATTGAAATCAATAAAATCAATAAACTCTATTTTAAACGGTATCTCCTTATCTTCGACAACATTGGTTTCTTCATAAACTCTCTTTGCCGTCTGACCATAGTTGTCTCTTATCATTAAATCATAAGTACCATTTTCCCAAACACGACAATGGTCGTAAGGAGACCAATATTTACCATCAGAAAACGAATACTCAAATTTTACATCTGGATGTTTCTCTGCCATATTAATCTCCCTCCTAACCGCATAGTATAGATTCTAATACGAAATCTAATACTGTAAATTCTTCTTCTGTTTTATTTATACCATTCCAAATCTCATTAATAGCATCTACTAAATTTGATTTTTCTGTAGTTGTTAATGCCGTTAGATCACCAACATCATTCTTTAATAATCTACCACTATTTGCTGCTATTATAGCATCTACTCTATGTGTTGTCAAGTCTGCTATTACAGGAGGAATAGATATATTCCAATCTGCATTTATTGTTATTTTATCTGCAAAAGGAGGATTATCTAACTCATTAAGTAATGATGTTATATATATATTATGCTTTGTTTTGGCTTTCCTTGGTCTGGCAGTATATCCTTCAGAAGTTTCTTTATAAACTCCTTCACTCTTATATGACTGAAATTTCCACGTTATTTGTTTGTTTGCATCTAATCCCAATAATCTACTTTCTTGATATAAACAATCAACATCTCGCCATAATACAACTCTATCTATTTGGTCATAAGAATATTCTTGGCCCAAATCAACTCTCACTGTAGTTCCTGCGCTGTTCTCATTTAAAGTACAATAAGAAGAACCATCATGATTACCATCAGTAATTTTTTCAAGATTACTTCCACTACCTCTTTCCATTGTAACGTTTTTATTAAGAGCAATATTATTACCTAGTTTATCATAAACATCAAGTTCTATAATTTTTCCGTCAGAACCCGTTGTTGTTCCTTTTATATATCCATTTTGCGATATATCTATATATCTTATCTTATTATTTAATGTAACTATTGATTCTTTATCCAATGGAACTTTCTTTATAGACCTATAAATACTAAAACGAACATATTTTGCTGTTTCTTTACTTAAATCTGTTCCTGTACAAGTCATATATAAACGAGTACTGCTACCGGTGTTTATAGATCCGGATTGTCCTGGTGTTACTTTTACAACTTTCTGAATAATATCTGAAACATTCGTTAATATAAGAGTTATACCAGATGAGGTTGTGAATTGCTCGACAGGAAATTCATACGTATAAGTATCATTAGGCATTATCTCGATATATTTTACTTTTGAAACGCCCGTTCCCTCTCCATTAAAAGATATAGTAGAATTGACCGTCTCTGAATAGTTCCCATTCTTCCATTCTGAGCTATATCCATTATAAATGTCACTTTTTCCGAGAGCATATCCTTTATAATGTTTAATTACACCATTAGAATCTATTTTCACAAAAGGAGTACTTGCCAATGTTTCAAAATCTTGTGAAGCCCATTGAGAATAATATACCGTTCCACTCTGTCCTTTAATGCCAACTCTAGTTTTGCAAGTATATTTAGAACCTGGCTCTAAATTATCATATACTTTGGTATAAGGAGGAATTATATTGTTTGCTTGATAATTTTGACTAGTTCCATCTTCTCTCTCAAGAACAGTTTCTATAACATAAAACTGTTCAACATTCGATGGATTATTGAAAGTATAATCTACTTTTGCTGTCGTTTCCGTGATTTCAGATATACCTAAAGCACTTATTGTAACAGTAGCAGGATCTGTCTTAAAAGAACCTGTAGCAGTAGAACTTCTTCCCTGAATACCCGTAACAGTCAACTTATAATAATAAGTAGTATTTGCACTCAATCCGCTTATTGTATTTGTTCCAGTAACCGAACTTCCATAACTTGTGGAAGTGCCATACTCCCACTTATATGAAGATAATAAATCATTAGTATCATAAGAAGCTGAATACTGCATTTCTACAGAAGTCTGAGCATAGGTCTTTACTCCATGCGAATTAATTGTCGGATTATTTCCAGTTGTCTTAAAGCTACCAGTCTTAGCTATCGATGTTCTTCCCCAATTATCCGTTACGGTCATACTGTAATAATAAGTAGTATTTGGAGTTAATCCACTTATTGTGGTACTTGTAGAAGTTGACCCATAACTTGTCGACGTTCCATATCTAATCGAGTAGCTTCTAAAACTTGCATTTGTATCATAAGACACATTTGGATTAAAAATTGCAGAAGTTCTTGAAGGAGAAACCGCAACACTATTTATAGTTGGAGCATTTCCCGTAGTAGTAAATTCAATAGGAGATAATCCTGTTCCTTCTCCATCATTATTATTTGTTACTTGAGTATAAAAATTATAAGATGTATTGGGAGTCAAATTGTCTTGGGTATAAGTCCAGCTTCCAGTTGCCCCATTTCCAGAATATCCAACCCAACTTCCACTTGTATCATACCAATGTATTCTCCAATAACTTGCTGGGTTACTTGAGCAGGATACATTTAATGTCGCAGATGTTCTAGTAATTCCACTTACTGAACGAGAATAAGTAGGACCTGCTGGAGAATACTGCTGAGGTATTGTAACACTTGATTCACCATTTACATTACCTCCCCAAGTACTACCAGAACAGGTTTGGTATACAGTTGTTGCGCTATAAGGACTTATAGAAAGTGTTCCTAAAAGATTTGCACTTTTTCCGTTATTACTAGCATAATAAGTAGTAGCATTTTTTGTGAAAGTATTGTTTCCTGAGGTGAAACGTAGCCATATAGACCAACCAGAAGGACCTACGTCAACATAAACATTAGCACTATTATCGCTATAATCTACACGGATACGCCAATAACAGGACCCTTCGCCATTCCATCTTTGACCACTATATACTGTTGCCATATTTCTTCACCCCTTGTTCTAACTATTTGTATCTATCCAAATTATGTATCCATTTTCTGGAATCTCAGGTTGTTGAGTTCCAACAACTAAATTAGTTGTATTCCAAGCAGTTGTCTTATCTTGTTTTTTTGTAAATTCATTCTGAAGATCTTGTTGGTCTGCAATATCTCCACTTATTTGTCCCCATTTATTATTTTTTGTAAATGTCTCATCAACATATTTCTTTGTTGCTGGGTGATAGTCACTCGTAGGAGTATACATAAGTGTATTATCTCTCGTTAATACTTGATTTTTTGTTGGTCTGTCATTTATTAACATCATTAGGTCTTCTTGGTCTTCTATATTGTTATATATATTACCCCATGAAGCTCCACCAGCAATCATATCAACATATTTTTTAGTTGCAGGATGATAATCTTTGGTTGGCTCATAAGCATTGACATTATCTAACTCTAATACATTATCCTTATCAGCTTTCTTGTTAATGTTCACATTCGCATTATCTAAACCTGTTTTTAACTCATTTATTGCACCTGTAATATTAGTTGTATCAGTTGTTGTTAAATCACTTAATGTGCCGATATCATCTCTAACTTCATTTATAGCATTTACAAAATTATCTTTTTTTGTTGTATGTAAATTTGATAACGTTCCGTGTTCTGCATCTAATTCATTAATTGCATTCACAGTGTTATCTTTTTTTGTTGTTGTTAATAATGTAATATTTCCCAAATGAGCTGAACGAGCATAATAATCTGATGTTTGATTATTTAACTTAGTTGCATTGGCAGCATGTAAAACGGTCATATTTCCATCGGTTATAGAAATGTCACCACTAGCATTTCCACGAACTGTTCCTAATGTTCCATTTTGTGCTGGATAAATATTAGGTTGTTCAAAATCTTGCCAGTTGCTTCCATTCCAAATCCATTCATGTTGTTCTTTGTCAACTAACTGCCAACCAGCTTGAACTGTTGTTCCACCCATTATTTCTAATGCTCTAGCTGTTAACTTTTCAGGAGTTACATCTTTGGTATTCAAGTCAATTTTACCAATTAAAATTGTTGCCCCTCTTAATGTATCTGTAATTGACTTTAATTCATTTATTGCACTAACTGCATCAGTTTTATTATTGGTTGTTAAATTTCCAACATTACCAATATCTTTATCGACCTCATTAATGGCTTTTACTACCGTTTCTTTGTTTGTAGTAGTCAATGTATTAAGAGGACCGATCTCTTTATCTAATTCATTAATGGCATTTACAGTATTATCTTTTGCAGTAGTCGTTAGTGTACTTACATTACCAATATCTTTATCTAACTCATTTATAGCAGATACTAAATTAGTTTTACTAGCAGTTGTTAAATCAACCAATTCTCCAGCACGGCCATCTAATTCATTAATTGCCGCAACAGCAGTTTCTTTTGTAGTAGTCTCAAGCTTACTAATATCACCAAGTCCATTAATAGCATTAATAACACTTGACTTATCTGCTGTTTTTAATTCTGAAAGTTTACCCACTCTCTTATCTAATTCATTTATACCTGCCACAGCAGTACTTTTATTATCTGTTGTTAATTCCTCTATGGTTCCCAAATCATCATGAACTTCATTTAAAGCATTAACCATATTGTCTTTTGCTTCAGTATGCAACTTAGATAAGTCTCCCATCTCACCGTCTAGCTCATTAATTGCGTAGGTAACGATTTTATTTGTAGTTGTTAACTCCTCTACAGGTCCAACATTTGTATCTACTTCATTAATTGCTCCAACGATAGTACTTTTTTCAGCAGTAGTAAGATTCTCTAAATCTCCCATCTCTTTGTCAAGTTCATTAATTGCCGCAACTGCAGTACTCTTATCTTTTGTTGTTAATTCTTCTATTGTGCCTAAATCATCATGAATTTCATTAATTGCATTAACAATTCTGCTCTTATCTTCCGTGTGTAAATTCTCTAGCTTACCGATTAAGTTGTTTTCTAATATTGAAGTAACATTCATTATTGGTATCCATTTTGGTATCTTTATCCAATGACCTTCTTCAGCATAATCTTCTTTTACATAGATAGCCCAATCACTATCTTCATAAGTATCTCCAGTTGTTGTAGAAGTATATTTCCAATTGTTATCTCTTCCATCTGCTTTACAGATATATTTGGCATTTAATAATACTCCTGAAGTTGGATCTCCATCCACAACATAAGGTATGTTTGGTAAATCACCGTCATTGATTCCAAAATATCTTTCTTCGGTCGATGCTGTAACTAAATCATTCCTTTTGTTGTATTCGTACACAACACCATTTTCACTAACGGCACACCAGAATCCTTGAGTTAGTCGATCAGAAGGAATATTATTTCTGTCTGCGATAGTTTCTACTTGAGAATACTCTTTGTCAAAAATAACTCCTTCTACGGCTAATTGTAAATCTTCCGCCATTCTATTAAAATTATAATTAAGGTCGGTAGAATTGATTATTCCACCAATATCTCTTAGAAATTGAGATATTGCCATAATTCTACCTCCTATAAGTACCTTGGCACTATTTGCCATTCTACATTTATTGATTGTCCTTCTGGAATATTTAGTTCGCAAGATAATTTGTCTAATTTCGTTATAATGACAGCAGCATTAGGATTAGAATATAGTCCAATACTCTTATCAAGTATAAAGCGATTTGTTATTTTATCTATTCCTATAATTCTTCCACCTGCGCCATCTTTTGAGTTTACATTCATTTCATCTTTGAACATGACTGTCTTTCCAATATCATCTGTTCTTACTTGTCTAACTTTTTCATCGAAACTTACCATCGTATTAGTTCCATCATTCGATATAGACGCATTCTCCTGTCTTTCAACATAATTCCTTGGTTGCAAATACATTAAATCGCCCTCAACTTTATCTGAGCAATCTACTCCGTTTAGAGTATATATATTTTCGCCCCAATCAAGAATCATTTTACTATCAGTTGTCAATCCATTTAAAGTAATAACACTAACATCTCCAACAGTTTCATTGCGCAATATCATTGCCCCAGAATCTATCGCAGTATCAGTACTTATAATAGCTCTTATTTTTGAATTATATGTTCCTGGATTATATATTTGAACTTCATTTTCTCCACCTGCCATTGTCACTGACATTGGTAAACTTTCTTCTCTATATAATAATCCCTCATCATAATAGTAGTCTTGCGTACCATCAAAGATGTCTCTATACTCATAATATTTTAAATCATCTTGATAGTATAACATTCCATAACCACAAGTTTGTCCAACTGTCGTGAAAGTTATACTAAAGTTTCCTGTATAACTGACTCCGCCTGTATCCGGATGTGTTAAAGGAATATTTCCTAAATTATCTACAGAACTTACTTTTACCCAATAATATCTATAAGGTTCTTCTGGTCTTATTAATTTCCCAATCTTTTTTGGTCTTATCCAAGATTTCAATTGATCAAATTCAAAAGCTGACAAATTATCAATAAAACAATTATAAGTAAAACTTTTTTGAGATAATCTGGTATTAAAATAATATTTACCATCATATCCATCAACTTCTAAACTATTATCACTAAATTCAGGAAGGATAGGAGTGTCATAAGTACTTCCATCTGAGACACTCGCCACTCCTATCTGACTTGAATCTATTCCGTCAAAGACGAAGGTAAGATATATTTCTCCCTTGTCTATGACATCCATTATATTTGCTCTTCCGCATACTGGTTCATGTGCAGCCATATAATCTTACCTCCTTTTATTTCATATTTATATTTAACTTAGTTCCAATTCCTTTCTTTGCCATCATATCATTTGCTCCTTGTACGAATACATCTAAAGCTTTCTTGCCATCAGCGGCGCTTGACATTGAGGCAACATTGAAATTAATAGAACCGAATGTAACATTAGAATTTGTTGTAGCATTATTAACAGTAGAAGGATCTAGTGATTTTGCTAATGCTCCGATTTGCTCAGTTTGGTATGCGCTTAAGAATGCCTCTGGATGTGTTTTGTTACCATCTACCCAAGCTGGTCCAGTATAATCTACTATACCACCATCTCGATAAATTTCTTTCTTTTGACCTCCGTTACTCTTTTTTAAATTAAATTGAAGTCCTTTATACCACCAATCTCCAAACTTATCAAACTTATAATAAAATTGTTTAGCTTTTTCATCAAAATAAATCTCTTTAACTTTTACATTATCCAAATTCCATCCAGCAGTTGAACCCGCACCTTTCATTTTGCCATTTTTCAAGTTATATTTTGAAGTCAATGACCAAGTACCATCTTTTACAGAAACAATATCACCTACTCCGAAAGAAGAAACAAATTTTGGGATCTTCTGCTCTGAATTATTGTCAGGCGTTCCTCCACCATTGTTGAATTCAGCACCAGAACCTCCATATGAATAACTTGAAGCTCTTGAAGCGGCATTTGCATAAGCATTCGCAGCATCAGTGGCTTTTTGCCAAGAACCAGGAAGCGCTTGGATTTTAATATCCATAGCTTCAACAGTTTGAGTAACTGAAACAATATCTGATGTTAATTTTCCTAATTCAGCTCCCATATCCGTAGCAGCTTTCATAGCATCCATTGTTTCTTTCCACTCTCTCTCCATTTCAGATTGTTGCAAAGCACTTTGTTGACGATACTCCTCATTCCAATGAATTAAAGTTTCCATCATGGCTTCGGTGCCTTCTTCTTGAATAGCTTGAACTTGTTCCCAATACCATGTCATCTTTTCTAAACGATAATCATAAGTTTCTGTCTCGGCATCTTTTGTGTCTTGTAACCATTGTTTGCGATCATCCATGTCATCTTCAAAACGCTTTTCTGCTATTTCTAATTGTTTATCTTCTAAATCTTGTTGTAATTGTAATAATTGAGCATTATTTTTACCAGAAGAATCTAATGTCGCTCTACGTAAAGCTTCTTGGGCTTTATATAATTCTTTATTACTATTATCATCTTCTTGGGCCTTTTTTCTAGCTTCGACAGCTTTCTCGATCATATTTATTTCATCATCTAGTGCTTTAACTCTGGCATCATGTAATATTTTTTCCCTATTTTTAATAGCGTTTACAAGCTCATTTTCTATCTCGATTTGCATTTGAACCAATTCTTCTCTGACCTTTTTAACTTCTTGAGCATATTTAGTCAAATCATTTTCAGTGTCTCTCAATGCATCTCTTTGTTTTTGGAAAGCTTCTACTAAATTGTCAATATCTTCTTTCATATCATTAGGAAGATTTTTGTATTTATCATACATCGTTAAATCTGCCCATCCGATATCTCCATTTTCTTGAATTTTAAACATCTGTCCATAAGGAGAATCTAACAAATCTCCAGCTGCTTGATTAGTCATTTCTTGTTGCATATCGAATAAGTCTTTGTATACATCATACTGTTGTTGAGCTAAACCTAAATTAGACATTAGTAAACGTCCATAATCCTCTCCACTATATCCATTATACAAATCTTTAAAAGTTTCATTTTCATCTATTTTATGTTGAAGTCCTTCAATTTTTTCTAATAATGTTAATGTTCGTTCAAGTTTCTCATTATAATCTTCTTGAGATTCTGTTGTCTTATCAATTTGACCTGCTAAATTTGTATTATCGCTAGCCAAATAACCACTTATCTTCTTCTTCAGCTCAAGAGTATTATTAATAGTTTTATTATTTTGACTTATTTGCCCGTTTATTTGTTTTAATCTTGCCTCGAGATTTGAAATAGATGTTGTTGCATCTCCATCTACAATGTCTTTCTTTAATTCTGTACTTAAATCTTTTTTAAATGAATTAAGTATTTTCTCAAAACTTCCATCTATACTCTCATATTGACCATCGTAATTACCAGTATAAGCAGCTGCCATAATCTTAGAGTATTGTTTAGCAAAGTGAGACGTGTATGATAATATTTGATTAAATGAATCCTTCGCATTACTAGTTTTAACAGCATTAAGATTAGCATCTAACTGCGCCATTTCGTCATCTATAGTTTTTTCAGCTTCTGCTGTACTTTTTCCTGCTTTTAGTTTTTCTATCGCAGCTCTTATTGCGGCAGCTTGTGTTTCAAGAGCAGCATTTTGTAATTGAAGTTCCAATTGATTTTGCTCTATTGTAGCCTCTATTTCTTGCATTTTCATCTTTGCACTAACTTGGCTCAAATTATTTAATCCTTCAATTACACTAGTTTGAGCTATTAATTCTCCGTTTTGGACGCTCAACCCAGCATTTATTTTTTCTATAGAATCATTCCATAAATCCCATGTTTGTGCATTTGTCATAGCCTCATTTTCATAAGATCCTAAAATATCAAACATGTCAGCTATGTTATCTAAGCTCATTTTTCCTGCCTGATCATCCAACGCTTTGGCTAAATCTTGAATGCTTTTTAATTCATCGGCTATTCCTCGAATATCTTCAGCTAATTCTGTAAATGAAGGAGCTTGTGCCGATTCGAAAGAAGAAACTAATTCATCAATAACGGTCTGATAATCTTTGACTGCGTTTTCCGACTTTTCGGTTTCTGTATTAATTTCCTCCCATTTTTTTTCTAATTCTTCGAGTTCTTTTTGAGCTTCTTGAAGTTGTGGTTTAGCTTCATAATCTAACTTTTCATTTATAGGACCATAACCAACTTCACCAGCGGCCTGTGTTTGTAGTTGACCAACATTATTCTTTAGACTATCAACTTCTTTTTTCTTTTCTTCGATTTCCTTTTCTAAGCTGTCTCTCTGAGCATACAGACCGTCTTCGCCCTCTAGTTGATGTTCTTTTTGTTCTTTCTCCAAATCACTATATGCTTTATCTAAAAGAAGTAATCCCGCTCTCTGCTTATCTATTTCACCAGTTGGTCCCTTAAATAATTTTTCTATATCTTCTACATTATCATATTCATCAAACAAACCGATCATAGTAGAATTTAACAGATTTAATTCGTCCATAGTTTTTACAACAGAAGAATCCATCTTACCGAGAGCTACCTTAAATCGATTTGCATTTATACCAAAATCATAATCTCCTTCTCTTCTGGCTATTTCAGCATCGATCTGATCAAATACAGATGTCAAATCTACTTCTCCAGCATAAGCCATTGTAATCGTAGCTTTTAGAATCATTTTGTATTCTTCATCACTTAAATCCAAGGTCTTCAATCTCGCTTCTAATTGATTTGTTATCATTTCTTTAGTTTCATCCCAAGATTTATCTGTTATTTCAGCATTAACACCAACTTGTTGAGTTATCTTAGTTATAGCATCCATATCTCCATAATGAAATTTTTCATACAACGCTTGAATTTCTTTTTGAACATCTTCTACTTTTGCTCCCTCAGCCATTCCATCAACAGTAAAAGCATTCAATATACTATTAGACACTTTTTGTCTCAATGCTTGATTCTCCGCTGTCCCGTTGTCTACAACATCAGCAACTAAAGATTGCATGCTACTATATATTTCAGAAAAATTTTCTTGCCATACCTTCTTTCTTGCTTCCAATTCATGGGGTTTAATAAATGTATCTTGCAACCAGCCACTAAGTGTAATCGGTTGTCCTGATAAATCTTCAGCTAACTTAACAGGTAAATTCGTAATATAATCTATGGTTGATAATACATCTCCGGCAATTGTCCATCCATTGCTGCCTTCTGCTTTTTGTAAATTAGTGAATTCTTTTAAAGTTTTTTTAGAATTAGCAACCAATTCTTCTTGTTGTCTATTTAATTCTTCTGTCACTTTTGTTAAGTTAATTATAGCATTGCCCATTGAATCGTATCCAGATACTGCTCCTGGAACTTCTTTTTGAAGAACTTCTATCGCATCATTAAACTGAGATTGCTCTTCTTCTGTTTTGTTCAGTTTTCGACCCAAATCTTCATATGTTTCTTTGGCAGTATTTATGTCGGATATTTTTTGAGTAATCCCATCTTTTTCTGAGCTTAATTCTGTCAACTTCTTTTGAACATCCTCAACCGAAGGATATAATTTTTTAAATCCGAATTGTAGTGCAGCTATGCCTGCTGCGGCTGCCCATCCCCAAGGACCAAAACCACTAAGAGTTTTACCTAATCCAGCAAACGTCCCAATGGCACCACTTAGATCATCATCTAAACCTAATGCTTCTCCTCCCATATTCACAAGAGAACCAATCATTATTCCAGAAGCAATCGAGCTTATATTAATGACCTTACTTAATTCTCCGAATGAACCCTTTAACTTATCAATATTTCCAATTGTATCATCGGACAAAATATTTTTAATATTTTTAAAATCAAAAGACTCTTTTATATTTGACGGAATATTATTACCATTGTCTGGATTTTTATTTCTTCTATTTCTTAAAAGAGTTTCTCTCGTATTAGCAAGTTCTTCTTCTGCTATACTTATCTTACCTTCAGATGAGGCTAATTGAGTTTTAGCATCTTCTATTTGTTTTTTAAATTGTTTTGAAGCTTCTTGAGATTCTAACTTATTTGCTTCAACGACTTCATGATAAGCTTGCCCAATTTCACGTCTTATTCTTTCAGTTTCTCTCTTAATTTGCTTTTCTGTATTATCTCCAAAAAGAGACATTTGAACGTTATCGCTTAACACGCCTTGTTCTTTTAAATTAAAAATGGCTTGCTTTCTTAAATTTTCTGGTTGCACAGCTTCTTTATACGCTTGCGAAGCGGCTGATGTTTTACGATGATATTCTGCTTTAGAATCCTCTGCCTGAACATTTATTGATGACAATTTATTAACATTTCTTTCGTGTTCCTTTTTTGCATCAATTAAGTTTTGCTCAGCTTTCTTGTAAGCTTGTTGAGTTTCAAGATAATAAGCATCATCATTGCTCATCATTTCTGTTTTTTGTGCTTCTAATGACGCTGTTAATGCATCTGTAGTTTTCTTTTCAGCGTCTTTTACTAGAAGCTCCTGTTTCTGATAGTTGTTGAGTATCATTTGACATTAAAGCCGCTGAATTTAATTCAGCACTCTCTGTATTGTCTTTTATCGCTGCGGTAGATTTTTGTATCTCTTTGCTTCTATTGCCAAAACCATCAAAAGCATCTTTTATCTTATTTCCCCAACGTCCCAATAAAGATGTACTATTTAACAATACACCATTCATTGTCTCGGCGTCTTTTGTAAAACTATCTATTCCTAATTTCTTTCCTATTGCCCCTTTAAATTCATTAAATAATGAACCGGCATTTTTTAATAATTGGAATCCCTTTGATAATGCCATTAATGGTATTACTGTCTGAGTGATTGGTTTTGGAATTTTATTTAGTACTTCAATAAAACTAGTTAATAAATCAACGACTCCCTTAACCATATCAGAGTCTGCTAATCTTGTAGCAAATTGCTGCCAAGCATTGGTTAATTTAGTGAAACTTGCCTCCAATCCCTGATTATAAGCTCTTAATTGTTTTGCTGATTCTCCACTAGCATTTTGTGAAACATTCACCAATTCCATCGCTCTATCATAATTATCCATCAATGCGATAAAACGTGATTGTTGTCTATTTCCAGCCAATACAGTAGCAACATAAGCTTTATGATTACGATCTAACGTATTCCATATTGGACCAAGTTCATTCATAATTTCTTGTAAAGTTCTTAGTTGTCCAGAACTATCCGTAGCAGCAATTCCAATACTATTCAATGCTTTCGCTACATTACTAAATGTCGTTCCGTCTTCTTCTATCTTTCCGATATCTTTTATTTCCTGTAAACGAGAAGTTATAGACTTCATCGCAGTACCAATGTTTTCTGGTGCTTCACGAGTTACTTCTTGCATTGTTGATAGATAAGCCATGTAATAATTTAAATCTAATCCAGCCATACGAGCTTGAGATGCAGATTTTTGCATAGCAACTGTTAACTCATCTACACTTGAAGCGGCAGCAGCATCTAATGCAGACATTTTATCTGCTATATCCATTGCTTCGTTGGCACTTAATTGGTATCCTCTTACTGCGGCAGTTAATCTATCTGCAGCCTCAGCGGCATCAATCCCACCAGTTTTAGATACTGCTATAGAAGCTTCTGTCATTTTTAATGCTTCGGAAGTTCCTAAACCTTGTTGATAGAAAACTAATTGAGCAGCAGCAACATCTTTAGTTGTTGAACTTAATTGATTTGCTAACTTGTTATATGAAGATGTTAAACCATTAACTTCCTCTCTAGTTTGACCAGTAACCATCATTGTACGAGTTAGCGTTTCATCATAATCTTTAAAAAATTCAATTCCTCTACTTAATCCTGTTTGAAATAAATTATTCAAAGATGTTCCCAAGAAAGTTCCAGAAACAATATCACCAAATTTAACGACTTCTTTCTTTGCTGCTTTAACTTGATTAACCTGTTCGTCAAGCGATGAACTAAATTTCTTGCTTTCTCCAGTTACACCATTTAAATTTATCCCTACTCGAGATAGTATATCATTGTATTGTCCCAATATGCGATTTGCTTCTGTGCTGCTGATCATAGAATCATATTTAGAATCTGACATTTGGTTCTTAATATCTTTCTGAGCATTTCTGATTTCTTCTTGTGTTCTTAACTTAGCTAGCTCTTCTTCTTTTGCGACAATTTGTCTAGCTATTTCTAAGCGTTCCTGATCTTGTTTAGTAAGTTTTTCACCTGCTGTTACTAAAGCTTCTGCTTTAGAGATTTCTTTTCTAGCCTGAGGCGTGCTCATTTTATTTTGACTCTTAAAAGAAGAAAGCTCTGCAGATTTCTTACGACGTTTTTGAGACTCAGTATCTAATTTCCTTAATTGCTTTTCTAAGCCCTGATAATCTTTTATTAAAGATTGATTACTTGGACTCTGAAAAGACTGATTAATAGCCTCCTTCATGCTATTGATTTGCGTTCTTACTTTTTGGGTCTCTTCTCCAACTGTCTTAAATGCTTTTGTAATGGCAGAAGCATCAGTGCCTTTTGATAATTCTCTATTAAGATCTCTAATAGCATTATTATATGAATCAAAAACACCTTTCCCTGCATCTTTGCCACCAATTTTTATTTCTGGCATCCTTATTTCTTTGATGTTTTTCAAAGCACTTGTATCAGGTATATATTTGACTTTAATATTTACAGTATCATTACCTGCTGCCATTTAACTCACCCCTCTCTAAATTTATTCATTAACTTTTTCTACTTCTTCCATTTTACTTTCTAATAATTCCTTAATTTTATTTATATTTTCTTCTGTAAAAGATTGTCCTAAATCTTCAAGAACTGACATTAAGGTCAATGAATATTTAGCCTTAGCTTTTGCCCCTTCTTCAATCTCTCTAAAAATTTCTTCATATTCTTTAGAATATTCTCCCTTTTCTAATTCTTCAATTAAACTATAATTATCATTTATAAAATCTATCCAATTAATATCTTCTGCTTCCATTGCTTTGTGCATTTCAGTATTACCTAATAAATTGAATAAAGTTAATGCTAATGATATTTTTAGTTCATATTTATTATGGTAATATTTTTTTTCTATATTGTTTAAAGTTTGTCTAACTATAACATCTTTTGTACTTATTTTTTTTAATTCTTCTAATCTCTCTAATTTCATTTTTTATCTATCCTCCCAACATTAGCATAATTAAATTCCATGCTAAGTTTTATTTTATTCACTGCATGCAACATTGTATCTGCTGTTGCATCATACCATTCTTTTCTTGTTTCTAATGGCTCTTCTTCATATAATTTAAGTATATTTCCAGGAACTGAAGTTAAACTATCTCCAGTTTGTTTAATAGGCCAAGGATTGGAAGTGATTTTATTTTTTGTTCCGAGAGTCGCCTCTAACATATCAGAAACTCTTAGTACCGCATCTCTTGTGTGTCCTTTTGTTTTTGTTCCTGTTTTAGAAATAACATATATAAGAGCTTCTTTTCCTTCTGCAATACCTGCAATTGTTTTTACAGCTATTGCATACCTTAATACATTAATTACATTGATAAACCTATTATCTAATAAGCCAGATGGATTTGCATTTAATTTTTCAATCGCACTTGGGTTAGAGCCTGTTGTATACATATCAGTAGGAGTAATCCCTCTTGCTTTTCTATCTTCATTAACACTATCAACCAAAGATATATAATTTGGATCTGAGAAAGCGTGTTGATGTATTATTGCAAATCTTATGATATCTTTTGTACTACTATCTATTGTTTCATCCATTAATAGATCTAAATTAGTTGCAGGTAATGACAAAATTCTTTTACCCGATGTACTACCAGCTTTCATCTGAATAGGTAAAGGATTTTTCCCTTCAGCAGAAACTTCTATATCATAAGTACTTTTCTTTTCTCCATATTTAGAATCTCCAGTTTGAGCGATTAATGATTCTGAACCCTTAAATCCAGCTATTGTATTCTGAACTGCAATTTCTTTTGTCCATTTTTTTAGTTCTGGTTGTTCCTTAGTAATTTTTGTCATATAAGTAGCATTAATTAGAGTTGAAAAATAACGCTCAAACCAATTTCCCAATGTAGCGCTTTTACCAGATACCATCATTCCTTCACTAACACCCAATAGCCTATTCATACTTCTTGTTATTGTTGATTTAATCTGTGAAATTACCTCTTGATTGTTATCTGTTTTTCCTTTTTCTATAGTTTCATGTAGCGCTTTTTTACTTATCTCTTTTACAGAATCTAATACCGTTCTATTTAACTTGTCTCTGGAAGAAAGTTCTTTCCATATTTCATCGAATACTTTATTCGTATCAGTTAATAAATTATTTAAAATTTCAATACCCTTCTCTGGTGTTACTTCTTCAGATGTAAATAAACTACAAAAATCTATCAAAGCTGCGTTTTCTTTTTCCTTAAAACTCTCTATTGCAGCTCTTATTTTGTCTTCTTGTGGATTAACGGAGATAGACTGAGCCTTTTTCCAATAAGGACTACAAAATAAATAATATCTATGTAAATAACCTGGTCTACCGTAGTATCCTCCATCTCTCACTTCTGCTGCCATATTACATCACTTCAATCGTAAATATCTCTTTATTTACTCCATTTTGATTATCATCTGCCAAACCTTGTACATATACCGTAGAGCCATATGCTTTTTCTGAATTATTAAATCCTATATAAAAATTAGTACCAACAGACACTTTATTAAATCTAATAATTATATTCATTTTCTCTTCTGTTAGAATATCCATCGCTTGGCATTGCATTTCTAATGACATTATTACTTCTGCTCCAAGTTGTTTTATACTTGTTAAAGATTTTGCCTCATTCTCTTCTTCATAGAGATATGTAAATAAATGATTTACTTTTTTAATTAAATGTATTTCATCTTCAACGACCTCAAATTGATCTTTAGCAACTTTCGTTAAATTGCCATAATCATCTGTTAAATATAATAATACTTCTCCAATCGGTTTAGAAGGTAATTTAATTATATCTTGGTCATTCATCAGAACAGTGTCTGTTATTGTTGCCTTCGTTTTTTGATTTATTTTTGTCTCTCCAAATATACTGTTAAACAAATTTAACATCATACTTCCATTCATTAAACTAAAACTAACATGTTTAATCGTTGATGTACCCGCTTCAGTGCTTCTACCGACAATATTCTTATCTCTTTCTCCAACAACGAAACTCGAAATAGACGCATTGTCTATTACCATAAAAGGTTCTCCCTTTTTTAGACATTTGTCTCCATATCGTCCGTCTTCTCTTACTCTGAAAATGGCTTTTTCAACCTCTTGAAACCTTAATCGATCAAGCATCTTATCTCACCTCTTTCAATATCCTCTCTGTCTATTAGTAGGCTTTGTATTCCTTTACTTCATTCATTGTACCATAGATTAAATTTTGTGTCAAATAAAAAGAACCTTGCGGTTCTTTATATTATATAGTAGCAGCTTCGATACATTCAGTAGCTTCACCAGTACCATTTTCTCCGTAAATTCTATAAACGATTAGACGTTTGTCGTCGTCTGCTAAAGCAGTTCCGTTCATATCAAATACAGCAGCAGTACCGTCAGCATTTAATTCAAATGTATAGTTGTTGTCTAAAGCAAATCTTGGAACTTCGATTTGTAATGCATCATTACGTCCTGTAAATGTATTATATAATTCAGTATCTCCTACAAATCTATAAGTTTTAGCGAACATATCACTAAATACAGTAAGTTCTCTTGCTTGTTCTGGTTCAGTTATATCATAACTATAGAATACTTGATATTCTTTGTCTTTTACAATTGTATAATCACTTGGTCTCCAAGCTTCTGCATTTAAAGCAATGTCTTGAACAGCTGTTTTACTATCGTAACGAGCTTTTCTTTCGCTTATGATACCATCTTTTACTTCTGCTAACCAAAGAGTAGTTCCAGCAGCCATACTATGAGTTAATTTTAAACCTGTGTCAGTAGCTTTAATTTTTTCATTATATGCAATTCTTATAGCGCTTTGATCTCCAGACTTAACAACTTCTCCACCAGTAACTACTGCTAAATAAGTCATACTCATAACAGCATCTTGGATAGTTAAGTTAACAGCCTTGTTTGAAGCGATACGAGCTAATATTGGATTACCCTTACCACCTTGTACGTCGTTTGTATCAGCAGTTTGTTCAATTGTAGATAATTTTAAAGTATCAAATTTAGCAACTGGATTTCCACAAACTAAATCGTATAATACAACATCAGCACAAGTAACAGAAGCATATTTACGTCCCATAATTTCAAACATAATTTTTACCTCCATTGAATTATTCTAGCCAATGCTTAGTCTTTGATTTATGCTTTTTATCAGCATAAGGTGACAATAAGCAAGCTATTTGATAGTTTTCAATTTGTACTATTTTTTCTAGCACAGCTCTAAACTGTAATAACGTCATGTTATATACCGTTTCATAAGAATGTCCGTGAGCAACAACAGCAACAATTTGAGAAGCAAGGTCATCTTCGCCCTTCTCCTTTTTTATCTCAGCTAAACGTTGTTGGCCTTTAACAATCTTATCATGAACTTCTTGAGCACGTTTAGATCGCGGTGCATTTTGTATATTAGTATCTTCTTCTTTTTGCGATGTTATCTGTTTGATAACACTTTGAATCTCTGAAAAAAGTTCTTCAGTGAGCTCTATCCCAGACTCTAGTTCCCCTATAAATATAGAATTCTGCATCTTTAAAAACTCAACTTTTTTATGCATGAAGAATAAAACAGAGTCTTTAAATATTTTTTGTAAGTTTAAATCATATATTATAAACTTTTTATATACGTCCCAGTCCTCAAGATTCCACGTTTCATCTGTCTCTTCTGGAACTAAATCTTTTCTTGATAAATTCCATATCGCATAAAGATTCCCAAATCTTTCGTTTCCTAAAATAACAATATCCTTGACCGTCGGTTGGAAAATAGTAATCTTAGAATTTAATTCTATTCCTTCTCCAGTTAGTATTCTACTTATATTAATTTTCAAGGATTGTTTCATAAACCATCCTAAAACCGATTAGTCTATCTGATAACTTAGCATTTATAACTTGATCTAATCTATATTTTACGCCAGAAGTTTGAACAAATTTCGTTCTCATTACCTTATCTATATAATTACATATGACAAGAGGTCTCAACCCATCGTTAATTATCCATTGTTCTGGTGGAGTCCATACATCAATTGCTATTGTAGTTATAGCGTTATTCCTTTCATTACCAATATCTTCCATTAACAAATTGATAGAAATATAACTTGCATCAACATCTGTCTCATTATGTAATGGAATTAAGGGAGTTCTCCAAATTGTCTTATCAACAAGAGACATTTTTACTTCTGGTTGTTCTAACGCATTTTTATCTATATAATATAATAATTTTCTTATCTCTGGAGTAGAATCTAAAACAGCAGCCAATCTTGTGATATCGTTATTAAGAGAGAGAAACAAAGACGCTTCTTGATTTTTACTAGAAAAAGCACTCATATTACACCCCCTCTACACTTACAATTCTTATTTCTTTTGTATAAATGTCAGTTCCAGTCATAACAACTAGTTTTATTGTACCAGAATACTTATCTTTTATAGAAATTGTTATAGAATTATTAGTAGTTTTATATGTTCCTTTTACTTTCGATGGGAAAGTAGGAACAAATTCTGCATCTTCCTTATTGTTAAGATAATATTCTGCACTTCCATTCCATACAACTGTATCTGGTCCTATTATGTAAATATTATCCTTAATCCACTCGTCACCAGAATGTATAACAAATTCTTTATATATTAACTCATTATCCTTAAGACTAACTTTCACAACAATGTCTTTAGCGACAAGAGGAGTTATAACATTTCCTGTTATAGAAACATCGTTTGGATCTTCTACAGTTAATACAATGTCTTTTTTATCTGTAATCTCTCCATTTTTAAAGACTTCATAATTAACTTCAAATGGTTTACCAACTTCTAATATTACATCAGAATCAAAATTCAATCTAAGTTCATATCTTCTGTTGTAGTTTGCTATATTATTTTCGACATCATCACCATCTTGCAATATATCATCATACATACCTAATATTGTTGTTCCATCCGTAGACAGATTATCTACGAATGTAACTCTATATGGTTGTCCATTGAACAAGAAACGCATATCTTGTTCCAAACTTAGATTTCTTTGTGTTATTACTGTTATAGGAGTATCTACTTCTCTAGCCATAACAGGAGGATCTGTATATTTATTTTCAACTAATATTGAACTCATACCTCTTCCCTTGGCATATGCTTTTTGAGTTCTAAGATTTCCTTCTTTATCTACCCATTTTAAGTCTACATTACATCTATAAGCAGTTCCATAAAAAGATTCTTTTATTACACGAGCCTCTCTTTTTACAACAACCCAATACTCATTATCCCATTTAAATAGAGTTCCCATTTTAAGTACATCTATTTTAGATAAAACTAACACTTCATCTCTAATATCTGTCATTGCGCCAGTCATAATACCGATACGATTTGGATTCCATTCTTCGGTGTCTATATTATAAATAGATACGTCCATACCATATTGAGATTTTTCTAAAAAAGTGTCAAGATTAGTCCTTACCTGATTTTTAACATATTCTTTTAAACTAGAGCCAACAGTGCCAGTAACTCTGGCTTTATAATTTTCTAATACACCCATATCTGGCACCCCCTTCTTATTGAGGTTTAGCTATACCGTTTAAATAATTTATAACATCAAAAACTCTTCTCTTATACCAATCTCCATCTAAATATTTTAATGGAGCAACCTTAAAAGCAATTGTACTTGCTGTAAGACTATCTAAGAGTCCGTTATTCATTGTTAATTCCATCATTAATTCATCGTATAGTCTTTCCCATTCTTTGCCTTCTTCTCTCCAACAAAGCATCTTATATACCATAGATATTATATGTTCTCTAATATACTTATCTTGCATTATTCATTACCTCCAAATGTAGAGATATCGATAGTTTTATAGCCATATTCAGTAAGTCTATTTTTTAAGCGTTTATAATATCCATCATGTAATTCAAGCAAATTCTTCATCGTTTCATTTGGTGAATAAGTTTTAATACCTGCATCATAATATTGTTGTTCTATTAATCTTGTTGAGTTTAATTGTTGCTCTGTCCAAGAAACAACCATACCCCAAGCCAAACATTCTATTTCATGATCTGATAAAGATTGTTCAAAATATCCTTCTTCATCATTCCTTGCATGAAGATCATATCCTGGCAATACTCTATATTCTGTTTCTTTTGCTATTCTACATAAATAATATATTGATCTCTTTAGAAGAGGTAATAAATCTGTCATTAATTCTTCTTCTGACATTACCGCAAATCTATCATCTGTTACGGCACTAAGAAAGGATTCGTATATCTCTATATACTTTGTTCCCATTTTATCCCTCCTTATTCTGATAATATTTTTTTAACTAAATCTGTGTTATATCTATCATTCTTTGCAACAATTTCTTTGATTGTATCATAGTTTACTGGATTTTTTAAAGCTTCTCTTATTTTATCTTCTTTATCATTTTTAATCCAATTATAGAAAGTAATAGCTTTTACAATAGGAACTTCTGCAGTTTCTTCTTCTACATGAATTTGATGAATTCCTGCATCTTCTTCAACTTCGCAAACACGATCTCCTAAAATGTAATCTCTTTCTTCATCACTAAGAATACTTCCATATAACATTTCTTCTGTGATTCCTTCTACTTTTATTAATCCTTGGCAAATCATTTTTTTGCTAACTGGATAATCTAAGATATTTTTAAAACTATCTAAAGATATTCTTAATTGACTGTTCATAGGAATATTATAAAATCTTCCTTGAGTATCTCTTAATCCAACTCCGCAATCGCCAACATTTAATAATCTAATTTCAATAAATTTATTGTCCATTTTTTCAACCTCCATCATCTCTTTTACGGATTTTTTCTTTTCCTACAGTATAGTAGGCACTCTCCGTGTTAATAATAATTTAACATATTTTATTCTTTTTGTCAAATATTTTTATAATAAATAAAAAAGAACCTTTCGGCTCTTTTTGTATAACTACGCTTCTAAGCTTGTGTCTTTGTAGATTGCCCAATAATTGTGAGATAATACAGCAACATCAAACATTTGTTCAAGACTAATTTCTTGAGATAAAACTGCGTCAGTGAAGTTTCTTACGAATGTAGGACCTTCGAATGCAATTTTAACTGGTTTTTCAGCTCCAACTGGCATAATGTATGCATAAGCATCATTTACGATTGTTTCAGTGTTAGTATCATCAGTGAATGATTGGTTAAGGATTATAACGTTGCATCCTTTGTAAGTTCCAACGTATCCTTGGTTTCTTATGTCTTCAACGTCTCTGTCGCTTATTTTAGGATTTGTAACAGTAGTCCATCCTGGGTTATTGTATAATTTACTTGCGAAAGCAAATGTACAATAAATATTAACGCTGTCTCCATAAGCTCTTACAGTGTTGATTAACTTATCGAATTGATCCATAATTAATCCAGCACCTTCATATTTGTTTGCAGCAGGTCTATCTGGAGCATTGAATGAAGCGATTAAAGCTTTTTGAATTTCAATATATAATTTTTCTTCTAAAGCTTCTGTTAATACATCTAATAGTTCAGACATTGAAATTCTTCCTAATAAGAAGTCTTCAATTTCTAATCTTGTAGCACCAGCATATACTCTTGGTTGCATTACTAATTCTTTGTTATCTAAAGTAAATGTTTTATAAATACCTTGATCTCCTGCTTTAGTAACGAATTTTTTACCTCTGTATTTACCAGTTCTTATAGTGAAGCTAATTTTTTCTCCATATCCTTTTCTTCTGATTTCAGCGAAACCACCGAATTGTTCTAATACCTTTCTTGGTATAACGATATTAGCTACTTCTTCGATTATTTCATATAAATCAGCTGCATGTTTTCTAAGATATTTGTAATCTTGGAAAGCACTTAATTGTTCACGAAGTGAATTTTCAAGGTCAGCAGCAGTGAATTCAGAAGGGATATTTTCTTTAGTAATTGTAGCAACTGCTAAGTCAACGATATCTTTCATGTTATCCATATCTTTCTACCTCCCTTACGCTTTATTAACAACAACGTAGAATCCTACTTCGTCATTTTGCATTGTACTTTTCTTAACGATGAATTCGCATTTAGCATCGTTATTTTTTGTATCTGTAACTTTTATCATTCCGTTACCATCTGGATATCCATATAAACTTCCGTTTGCGAAAGCATCATCGAAAGCTTTATTATCAGCATAGTCTCCAGAAATTAAATTAGTATGGAAACTGTCTCCTTCAGATAATTTCCATAATCTTGGTAATTCTTCTTCATTGTTTACGTTGAAAACAAAATGATTAAGTCCTCTTTCTCCTGCTCTGTAATATCTTACAGTTGAATGCATTAAATAAGGACAAGAAACTTCTTCCATAACGATTTCGTTTTTCTTACGATCAATGAAAAGGATCATACCATTCTCTAATGTTTCAATTCCATCTTTTACAGGTGTTTGAGCTTCAATTTGTCTTGTAGCTTCAGAAGCTAAGAAATTGTGTTCAACAACACCATGACCAGAAATCTTATATTGAGCCATGTTTAATTACCTCCATTTAATTTTTCTTATTAGCAGCTTTTGTAGCTCTAACTAATTCTTGCCATCCTTTTTTAGTTTCTTTTTTAGCAATGCCATTAAATGAATATATCATACCATTTACTTTATTTTCATCGCTTTCTTCTTCAACCAATACTTGTTCAGCAAGTTTTGCACCTAAAGTTGATTTTAAATCTTCTATGCTATAATTACCAATATTTTCTTTTATGTCAGACATAAAATCACTATCGTTTATTTTAGCAGAGAATTTATTAATTAATTCTTCTTTAGCTGCATTTTCATATACTTCTAATTTTTCTGTTAATTCTTCGACTTTAGCTTTTAATGCTTCTGTTTCATCTTCAACAGTAGATTCAGCTTCTGTTTCTTCTTCTACTTCTGGTTCTTCTTCAGACTCAGCAGTTTCTTCTTCAGCTTCTTCTTCAGTTTCTTCTACTTCTTCAGCAGTTTCATCTTCAGAATTTTCAGAATCTTCGTCTTCATACTTTTCTTTTTTCTTTTTGCAAGCATATTCGTCTTCAGATTCTTCTTCGGCTTCAGTTTCTTCTTCTGTTCCTTCTTCAACACCGTCTTCAGTAGGAGTAGCTTCAGCCGCTTCGTCTTCTGTTACTTCAACAGCTTCAGTTTCTTCAACTTCAGGAGTCTTAGTTTCAACAGTAGCCTCTTCATTAACTATAGTAGAATCTGCTTCATTAACTTCAACAACATCTACTTTTTTTTCTGTGTTTGGCATATTTGTACCTCCTATATTCGATTCTTGTTCTAACGCTTCATAAGCGCTAAGCATACTCGCATATGCTTGAAAGAACTTGGCATCCTTGAAGCAAGGAGTGTGTGCATCACCAAGAACAGTAATTCCGAAGAATTCGGCATTAGTAATTCTTAAATAATGCTTGTCATCATAAATCTCAAATTCACCGTCCATAGTTTCAGGATTAAGTTCCATTGATAGAGATTTCTCCTCTTCCAAAATTTTTTGGGCTTCAGGAAATCTTCCGTCCCATATTACAGCATCTACTTCATAGTATTTCCTTTTTACAGGTAAACCATAAACTTCTTCTGTAACTTCTACCCTCATAGGATGAGGATCTAATGGGACAAAGCCGTAAGCTATTTGACCTTCGCCGTGTCCTTCAAAATCTCCTTCTTCAGAATTATATCTTCCAACAATAGGAGTACCAGGAATGGTTTGTATCAACTTTTCAGCTACGTCTGCATCAATAATAGTACGATTGACATTTGGTCCTTCATAGAATACTCTTGCTCTTCCCAATGAAAATTGACTATTAACTTTAGAAAACTTAGTTATCTTGATGTTTAGGGCAGCATATTTTGTTAAGTCCATATCACTTGCCTCCTTTATTGACTATCCTCTTTTTTAAGAGTTCCGTCTGTCTTTTCATCTGTTGATGATTGTGGTCTTCCACCCTCAACATTATTAGCTGCATCTGCAGTTTGTTGAGCAGCGGTTCCACCCTTTCCACTCATTGTATGAGAACTCATTAGGGGAACGAGTCTTTTGTCGAGCTTCAATAAATCATTTTCCAAATATAAAAGAGACTCAAAGTGTCTTTGCTTAACACCAACAGCTATTTGAGGAATGATTTTGCTGTATCCATACTGCGCATTCTTCAAATAAGTGTCCATCATTTTCTCCCTATTACGATAGGAAATCGGTAAATATGAAACTACAAAATTGTAAGTTCTTTTTCCTCTTGCACCTATCTCGGCATTACAAATAAAAGATAACCATGTACTTATTTTTTCCATAATGTTCCAAATAAATGATTCATCTTTTCTTGCTGAGAATTCTAACACTCCAGCAGTGTCCCCATTGAAAATAGCTTGAGGAACACCAGCTTCATTGTACATCTTTTCTTCAAATTTGTCAATAAAGTCCAAATCATTTTCTCTTGAAGTATCAGATAAGTCTAATACGCTTACATCTGCTAAAGATGTTAAAGCATTTACTCTTTCCATCTTCTTTGTGATTTTCTTTAAGTTGTCATGAAATTCAGCAGCAAGCGCTAAATCGATTTCAGGATCTCCATTACTATCGATTTTAACATGTTGGAACAAGATTTTTTGAAGACTATCTTCAATATAATTATCTCGTACATCTTCGAATTTTCTCATTCTAACAATTTGTCTTAATATGCCGGCAAAAGGAGGCATTCCATTATAACTTGTAAAGCCAATACCGTGTACTGGAGTTACTAATATTTTTCTTTCTCCATTATTTTTCCAACGGTAATAAGCAGTTCGCAATCCTTTAGGATATTGCTTTAATACATCCTCCTTTGTTATATTAGGATCAATTGACACTAAAGATGCCATAACTTGGTCGATAAAACTCATATCTAATTCAAAAATTGGCATTTGTCCGTTTTTTGCGTTTCCAATTATTTCACAATAATCTGATGGCAATTTGCATAATTGAAAATATGGTTTTCCATCCATGTTAATAAAATCATAATAATAGAAAACCCTACCATCTACAAGAATATCGATTAAAGTACGTACAGTAAAATCTTCTACTTTTATCTCGTCGTCTAAAAATGCTAAAACATCATTATACTCTTTTTCTAATTTTTTCTTATTTACAGTTCTTCCTGTACTTGATAAATCAACAGGAGACACATAATAATAATTTAAAAATAGTGTTGCATAATAAAGTATAATTCTTTGATATTGTGGTTCATTATAATAAACCCTTGATAAAGTAATCCATAGTGGATCTTCTGGAGATAATTCCATTAACTTCTCATAAGTTATACTCTTTGGATTGTATCCCCTAACACGGTCTAGGTCTAAAACTTTATCATAACTAGGATCATATTTATTTATTGCTTTAGCCAATTTTTGGAAACGAGCTATTAATTTGTCTTTGTCTTCAAAAGTATTGGTTTTTTTCTCTTTCTCCATTTTCTACACCTCCTAATTATAAAAAGAATATTGTCCTAACGTACCCTTTCCGGCACGTTTTTTTAATTCTTTTTCTTCTTCTAGACTTATAAACCACAAACCATAAATAAATGAGGAAACTAAGTCTTTTCCGATTGTTGTCTTAATCTTTTGAACATTTATATTACTTGTCGCAGTTTCAATATTAGCCTTCAGATTCGCCAATTGATCCTGCAATTTAGTTGTAGATATATAAGGAATTAACTGAGTGGCTTTTTTGTCTACTTTCATTTTTCTCCAATAATCAAACTGAGCAAAATAAGTTCTTGCTTGTCGTTCATTAATAAGGAGACGAACTCTGTCTAAACTAAGCATCAAATGTGCATTCTTATAATAATCTGAGTTAGCGCCTGGACTTGCCTCGACGCCATATAATTTTCTTATACATCCTGGCATTTCGGTCTTTTTATATTTTGGCTTATTACTAAAGCCATATGCAGGATAATAATCGCCGTCTTTTTCTTGCTCAATTATTAAGAAATCAGCAATACCAGCTCCTGGTCCATTTATATCGACAACTATTCCTCTAAAGTTAAATATAGAATCAAGCTGTTTAATTTTAATAGATTGGTCTTGAAAATGTCTACCTATTCCGGGCATTATTATTATATTAACCAGGTGGGTGACAAATCTTTCTCCAGATGTATATGTTTTGAATATCTCTAAAACAGTTTCATCACTAAAACGACCAACATCGACACCAAGCGTATAAAAAACATCGCTTCTATGCTCCGGTTCAAACTCGGGTCTTAATATTTTCCTACGCTTATCTATTAAATCATAAGAATAATAACTCTCTTCACTACCACCAGCCCATCTTGACATATATTCTCTTAAAAATGTTTCCAATTTATAAGTACCAGTAGATTTAATTTTATCTAAAATTTTTCGTTTATCTAATAGTCCGTGCATAACCGGAATTCGATAATCCCCACCAAAAACAAATACTTTATCTGGTTCAAATACCATATCAACTAACATCTCAACTGTTAAATTATAAGCATAGGTATTTTTATATCCAGCAGATCCAATCATTATTTGTGAAGCATGCGGTTCTGTTGGATTATTCTTACCACACATTGTTTTTCTGTTAACGTTTAATAACGGAATAACAACATTTTCAATTTCATCTTGATTTGCTAATGAAAACTCTTCGATTGTACCTCCATGTCTACGTCCTCCACGGGCACTATCTGTTGTAGAAACGATATCTATTGCGGAACCATTTCTGAATTTTAACTTAGCTTGATCTTCTCCACCTGTTGAATAATGTTGTTTTTGTTTATCAAAATCAGCTATATCAAGCTCATTAACAAAAAATGGAATTAAGTAATAAACTTCATTCATTTTTTCCTTTGTGATCATTGCCGCTTGTTTTTTAGTATCTGCACATAAGAATAATTTGCTCATCGGCTGCCACATTGCTTTCATATTTATTGATATGAAATTTAAGAACGATTTTGAATAAGCACGAACAAAAATTCCGCTAACTTTTTGATATCTCGCCATAACTCTTAAAAAAACTCTTTGATAAAAGAATACTTGCTGTAAATATGTATTTTTCCTTTTTACGATATCTATAAAATAATCTGGATAAAGATACAATATTCGCATTGCATAAGTTATATTATCCCAATTATTCATTACATAATCTGGCGTAACAACAATTCTTTTTATATCATTACGCTCAGAATACATATGATGATAAGCATCTATGAATTCATCTAAACTATTTTTCATACTCTTTACTTATCTCCTTAAACATATCTATTAGTTCTTCTTCATTTAGAGTTTCATCTTCAAATCTTTCTTCTTGAGCTTCTTGTGTCTCAAACATGCTCTCTATATCTTCTTCATTGACGTTTGTTCCTGAGTTTTGTTCCATTAATTTAGTATTATACATCTGAGTAATTTCTTCTCCAGAACCCGCAACTATTGCAGCAACATATTGTTGAAAATTTCTTATTGTTGCATCTACAATATCTCTGCTTTCTGTAACTTTATAATCCATTAACCATCCATGCTCTTCTAGAAAAGCTATTAATTCACTTAAGGATTCAATAGTCTCAGTATCATTTTGTACTGCATTTTGAATACCAGATTCTTTCATTAAAGATTGATAAGAACTTATTAATGTTGATACTTCACGAGTGTCTCCAGAAGCTAACTTTTTATCTATTAAAACAGATACCAAAGCAAGCTTACGAATCATGTCTCTCCTTGCCTCGTCCCTAAAATTATAATAATTTAAGGTGTTCTTTTCATAGCTTTCCATTTTCAAATAATCTTCTACACCAAAATCGTCATATGAGCCCCACTTCTTTCTTAAATAAATAAATAAATCAGCAGATAATGTAGGTAATTTGCTCAATACGGAGTCAGTCTCTCTCGCTTTTTCCCATAATAAGTCATATTGTTTCCAAGATGATTTGCTATATTCGCTGCTTTTAACGGTTTTAATATATGTTTCTAAAATATATCTTTCATTATCAGATGTTTTCGATATTTTTATCCATTCTTCAGCCATAAATGCTATATCTAAAAACTGACATAGCTTATCGACCATAGTTAAATCTTTTGTATTTATACTCTCTAAAGCACAGTCATAACAAATTGTGCTTACTCCATCAGTTCCAAATAAACAATTTTCACCACAAGGAACCAAATCTTGGATTAATTTTATTTGAGAACATTTGCCGCATCGTCTTGTCCCATAATCCATTTATATCACCCCTTTAAGTGAATTTTTCTACCAGTTCCATTTAATTTATGTAAACAATATCCACAACTTTTTGCAAATGAGAAAAATTCATCATCCCATCTTTCTTCTTTACATCTTATACATTTTCTTTTTCCAGTTTTATGAAAATCTCTTCTTGCATTAATCACAGCAGCTTTGGCTATTTTCTTACTAATTGATTTTGTAAATAGAGTGCTAATATAATTATCATTATAATTTACATTATATTTATCTCTTACATATGCTCCTATGATATCATTTCTTTCTCCGTTAATCTTCATTTCCAATATATCCCATATACAATCACTAAATTGTACTCTTGCAATAGCTCTATCTAATAAATCATATATTTCATTCCAATCATCAATAACTCTGTTCGCATGCTCATATCTTATGGTTTTATAATTTTTCATTAGTAGATAAACATGAAGAGGATTTGATAAATCTATCATTTTGTCTTCATCGGATTCGCATATGATAAATTCTCCAACTCTTAGTCCAAAATACATATCATCATCAGGTCTAATATTAATAAAACCTTGTTGTTGTGATTGCATAACTGGACGATATGCATCTTTTAAAGTATATTGTTGTAAACATAAATCTATATACCAATTTTTGTAGTAATGATGATTTACATAATTAATTTCTAATGGATTCGTAAAATCTCTTTCCCTTCTCCCTTTTAGACAATCATCTAAATAATCATATATAACCTTAATTTTTTCCATTTCTTTCCATAAATCTTGCATTCCTGGAATGTCCTTATCTTTTTCTTTATCTATAAAAGGTTTATAAGTTTTATATATATTCTTATATTTTGCATTATGAAATGCCATGTCAGCAACTCCATTTTCAACCATTTCCTCATAAGAAACACTTTTTTTCGAAGGTTGCTTCAACTCAACATCACAATCTACATCTGCAGAATAAAGTAAATAATTAGAAACTTCGTTCAATTGTGTCGGACTCAAGTCATTCAATAGTCCTTCACTCTCTAAATTCTTTACACAAGCAAGTCTGTCTTCATAGGCTTGTGCTGTCCAATCTAATGAATATACAATTTTTTTCTTATTACCTTTAACTTTTATAGTATTAGGATCATCAACTTTCATGCCAATCCCTCCCTCTTACTTATATATTAACACTCTAGAAGATTTCTGTAAAGAGTTTTGTGTAATTTCATTTCTAGTTTATTTTAAAATCAAAAAACTTTACAAAATAAAAGTGCAATATTATAATTATATACAATGAATAATACGAGCGTAGCTTGCGAAGCGAGTATTATTCTCTATATATATAATATAATAAAAATATATTCTTTTTCTTTTTGCTTCTTTTTCTTTTTCTTACATTAAATAAATAAAAATTATTTACAAAACTGTCTAATGAATGATATAATATAAATGTAAAAAGAAAAGAAAGGAGTAATTCTCATGATTGTAAAAAAGAAAATACTAAAGTGGCTACATAAAATTATAATGGAAATTGCCACATCTGATGATAAAACACTAGATGAAATGGGCAAACAATTGTTAGAAATAGAAAAAAGCTTAATTTCTTATCAATATTTTTCATATAATAAAAGATCTAGATAAATTTTACAAAAAGACTTGATTTATTATAGAAATATATTTTATAATATAATTGTAAAAAAGAAAAAGAGAAAAAATTAAAAAACTTTTTTACAAAAATTCTTTAAAAAGACTTGAATTTATATATCATTTTCGTTTATAATATATTTAGAAAATGAAAAAAAAGAAAAAATGTTAATTTAAAAATATTAACTTGACGGCTTGTCCCGTCCGTGCGATTAACAATTACACAAAAAGTCGCAATGATGGTAAACCATTTATCGTTGTTTAATGCAACGGTATTCACCCCTTTCTTACGCTCATTGTGCTTAGCCACGCAATGAGCACTTAATTGAACTATACAGGTTTTTCCTGTTTAGGATATAGATATGCAATAATTGGTGTTAGTCTTAACTAACAGGGAGTGAAGAAATGGAAAAAATAGAAAACTTAAAAGACTTAGCAAATTATCTTCGTGAAAACATTAGTGATAATGACTTATTCACAAAAGAAGATGTGGAAGCTAGTCCTTATGATAATTTCCAAAATGGATTTGAAAGCGGCTATGCTAATTCTTATGCAAATTTACTTTGCTTATTAGATCCCGTTTTTAAAGCCGAATTCGACTCTAAAAATGCCAAAGTAGAAAAGCCTGCAGAAGAATAAAAATTTGCAGGTTTTTTTCTTAAAAAGCTAAGGAGGTTTATGTTATGAAAGTAAGAGAAACTCTTAAAATAGAATTAGATGCCCTTATGCAAGACCTAATCGGTAAAATAGATACAGACAAACCCGAGCTTACGGTCAATGAAGTGTTTGACCTTGCCGAAAAATGTAAGGCATTTGACCAAAATACATATGTTTATTCAAATGACACAGACACGCTATATGATTTGCTTGTATATAGTTTGGGCTTATGCAACATATGGGCTAATTATAAAAAAGACAAACCCGATGCCCAAATTACTGAAGTTAATTGGTGTATTATTGAGTTTATGAAGCATATGTGGGGACTAGACAAAATCCGCACAATGGCAGCCGGAAAGCAAGGTGATTAGTTTGGACTATCAAATCCGCAACGCCCTAATAGAATTGCAAAAATGGGCAGACGTATCAACGCCAGAAGACATAGAAAAATTCTATCGTGAAGGATTTCCTTACCATCACCCTGTATTTAGTATTTTGGATGCCGACAACTTTTTGTTTATCACTAATGAAAATCCATGGCGTGCTATCCCTGTTTTTTGCTATAACAAAGACGAATGCCGTTTAGCTAGATATATGAACAATATTTATAGAGCAGGTGGCCTTATAATGCGTACTTATAATGGTTTCGCTGTACGTGATTATATGGGCACAATTGATAATGTCCAAAACAGTGACGTCCTTACGATATTTAGCTCAAGTCCTGTAATTAAAGTTGTTCCAAGAAAATCTATTGCCGCATGCGACCTAAAAGATGAACACCAGTTTTATGTGACAAATAACCTTAATGACTATGTGATACAAAATTCGGGCGAGCTTAGTATTACGCCAAATGGAATTGAATATATAGAAAAATATTCTGGAGGTTGGTACAAACGTGTAATTGCAACACCAACGCAAATGCTTGGGCTTTATGGTAATGATTTTTGCCGAAAACTTTTTAATTTTATTACGAAAGAAACAAACGACCCAATCGAGCGTATGTGCCAAGAAAGGCTAAAAAAATTTTTTGAGGAGGACTTAAATGAATAATGGATTTAATACAACTTATGTAAACTTCGACACTCATAATTGGCAAGCAATGGATTTTACCACTACTAGTTACAAAGTTAATGTTAGTGTTAAGATAGAGACTATTGGCGGCAGAGTTGAAGATTTTGCAATCGAGCCAAATGAGAAACTAACTCTAGAAGCTGATGACAGGGCACTTTTTCTTGTTTCAAAAGAAAAACGAATTCCAATCGCACCGCTTAACGATATGACTGGCGACTATGGTAGATATTTTATGCAAAAAGACAAAATTGATGGAATGGTGCATAAGGCAAATGAATTAAAAAGCAGTCCCGACCCAATGCAACGTGCAATTGGACAGGAATTAGTAAAAATATTAAAAGATTACGGATTGGTGGATTAAATGTTTTATGATTATGAATCTGGATGTTTAGTCACAAGTCCTGATGGAGATGTAGCTAGCGGTTATCAAATAAATGAAAAAATAGAAGACTTGGAAAGAAAAGTAAGAATTTTGACTAGACAAAACCAAGAATTGAAAGATATAATAGCGAAAGCAGTTCATGAACTTGAAAGAGGAATTACTTTTTGTGAAAATGATAGCCAAGGCGCTTACGAAAAATGTAACATAGCTATACACAGAGAGGAAAGTATTCTGAAAATACTAAAGGGAGAGCCCGAGAAGTAGAAACTGGGTAAGTGATTTCGGGAATGAGAAATTGAGTGAGTGAACTAGCAGAAATTGAGTAAGTGATTTCGTATAGGTACAGAAAATTGAATATGTGATTTCGTATAGGACGCATGCACCCATAACAACGCACCCAGGCGTATCATTACTAAACATATCCCCCCTTCAGCTGAACGCTTGTTCGTTCGTGTTTATGTTGGCACTCTCGGGATTAGAATGCTAAGACTCAAACACTTGTTCGGTGTTTGGCAACTTGCAAGAAATAGCAAACATAAGTTTGTAGCAAAAGACTTTTTAATTTCTAAAAGTCTTTTTTTATTTCCTATCGATCCAACCCTATTTTTTTAATACACCACTAGACGCATTTTAAGGGCGTTTTTAGGCGTGTTTTATCTTTATAATATAATTGGTCTTTTTGTTCCGTTTTGTTCGTATCGTGCTATGCTAGGTGGTACAGATAGTGTTTTAAGTATTTTGGTTTGACTTTGTCTTTGACTTTGTGTTGTTTGTGTTTGACTTTGTGTTTGTGTTTGTGTTGTTTGTGTTATAGTTATTATAATAAAAAAGACTTTGTTATTAGTCTTTTGATTTATCATTTATAATACTATTGTACTGATGTTGTAGTTAAGATAGTTCTTTGTTGTGTTGTTGTATTCATTGATGTACTTTTTAGCAATTCCACCAAAGTTTTTCCACTCAATAAGGTTTTTTGTGTAGTCATCAATTAGCATAAAATACTTGAAGTCATCTTTTGATAAGTGGTATTTATTGATAAACAATTCGGCTTTATTTTCTCCAAGTCTTGTAAACATAATGTTACTTTTTGGTATTTCAGGCAAGTGTCTTTCAATCCATTGTAGTTTATCTTTGTCGGCTTGTTCATTAGGTGAAGCACTAACAATAAAAATATCTTTTGCGTCAAGTTCGTTGCGTTCAACAAGTTGTTTGATAAACTTTGTCATTTTACTAGGTTTCAAAATATTAAAGAAGTTTTTTTCAGTAGCAAATCTTTCAAGTGCGTTTTTTTGTTCGTGAAAGTGTGCTAGTGTGTCGTCCATATCTAACACCCATTTAATAGGTAGGTTATCGGCTTTTCTCATTTTAATCAATTCCTTTCATTTTTTTTGTAAAGACTATTTGCAATAAATAGTCTTTACTTTTTCAGTTGATACTGGAAGTGGTTTTGCAAGTCTACTTCCAAATGGCAAGTCTATGAACTTAACTGACTTCTTGTCTTTCAAAAGTTCTTTTGCTTTTGACTTTGTCATTAAGTCTTTTCTTGCAAGTGTGATTATTGCACTTTCAACTTGACTTTCAGTTTGTTTAGTTGCTTTTGCAATATCTTTAATGTTTGTCATTATGTTTGCATATTTCATAATGTTTTTATGGTTTCTAGTAATCATTTTATCACTTTCCTTTCCTTGATTACATATATAGTATATCATACTATTGGTATAAAGTCAACACTTTTTTAAAACTTTTTTAAGTTTTTTTTCTATCACTTACAAGGTTATTTTTCAACCTTGCAAGTGTAGTATTTGTCGCCTTGTTGTGTGTAGTGTGTGTTTAGGTTTTCAACACTTCCACATCTTTCAATTGCTTTATTGTATTCGTGTTGGTCTTGTAATTGTAATAACTTGAAACAACCAAATAAAGCAATACCACAAGCAATAAATAATAATGTTTCCTTAACCCAACTTTTTAACACTCTTTTCTTTTTCATTTTTAATCATTCCTTTCTTTATCTTACATATATATTATACCAAATAAATGGTATAAAGTCAATATTTTTTTTAAAGTTTTTTCATTTTTTTGTGATCCAAAAGTAGATCGTTTTTTTTATATATTATTATTCTCCCCCATTATAATTATATCACTCTTTAAGTATAAAGTCAATACTTTTTTGCAAATTTTTTTAATTTTTTTTTGCACTAAAAAAAAAGATATCTTAATCGATATCTTCATTTATTTCATAAGTTGTAACTTTGATAGGTTCGTTTTTCTTCAAAACTCCCTTTGTAGCATTTAATCTTGCAAGTGTAGCACAAGCACTTTTTTCACTAATGTTGCACTCTTTTGCAATTTCCTTATAACTTACTGGTCTTGCAAGTTCAACAACCTTATCAAAAACCATTTTTTCGTGTGCTGTCATTTCAACACCCTTTACATTAAATAATTCTTTTTTTGTAGCCATAATATCACTTTCCTTTCTTTGCTACTTGTAAATAAGTTCTTTTCTTATTTACATATTTATTATATCAAATATAATTGATATTGTCAATAGTTTTTTTAACTTTTTTAATTTTTTTTATTAAGTTCATTTCCTATTGACAATATTATTATATCAAATATCTTTTTAAAAGTCAATACTTTTTATGCAAATCTTTTATCAATTTTACTATTAAGATTAAAAGCATTTTCTAACTTATCTTTTATTATAAGTTTAGTTTCTCTTTTTTCAAGTTGTGTTTTCATATCTTTAAAGTTTCTTTTTAACTCTTTTACAACCTCAATTTTAATACTTTTGATATTGTTTTCATTTTCAGTTAAGAACTTATCAAAATATGTTCTTTTATCTCTTATGTGTTCTTTTGTTCTTTCATCAAGTGGTCTTGTTGATATTCCAACATAAGTAGCAACTTTTCCATCTTTCATAGTTATTAACCATTTATAGATTAAGTTTGTTTTCTTTAAGTCCTTTTCTTCCATTTCAATTTTAAAGTTTCTATAATTCATTTTTTTCATTCCTTTCTTGATTACATATTAAGTATACCACTTTATTAGATTAAAGTCAATACTTTTTTAAAAGTTTTTTAATTTTTTTTAACTTTCTTACAACTCACCCACGCGTGTCATCAGATCCACCCCTAGATCTTTTTTTATATTATTATTATTCTCTCCCATTATAATTATATCATTTTGTGAAACAAAAGTCAATACTTTTTTGCAATTTTTTTTTATTTTTTTTATACCTGATGCAATAATAAAAAAAGATGCACTAGTCGGCATCTTCAAATAAATTAGAGTATTTCATTAGCATTATGAAACTAAATAAGGCAAGTATTGTTAATATTCCAGTAATGATTAAATAACTTTTAATTTCATTAAATGGGTTGTCTATTGTGTCAATTGTAGTCATTATCCAAAAAAACCAAATAGCAACAATTGTACTGAATACCTTTTCAACACCTTTCTTTAATACTCTTTTTTTAGTTTTTTGATTATTCATTTGTATCACTTTCCTTTCTTAAATAATCATTTGTAAGATATATCTTTCTTTATCTTACATATATATTATAGCATAGTATTAGGTCATTGTCAATAGTTTTTTAAAACTTTTTTAACTTTTTTATTCTAGGCTTTTGTCTACAACTCATCCAGGTGTATCATTTGGGTTAACCCAAGGGGGACGTTTATGACACGCCAGGCGGCGTTGTTATATATATCATCATCATCCACCCCCATTATAATTATAGCATTGTTTTGGTATAAAGTCAATACTTTTTTACAAAAAAAAGAAAGTTTTTTTAACTTTCTAATTTTGCAAAATCACGCCAAGTTGGTTGTGTATTGATAGGGAAAATTGCTTTTTTACCCTTGCAATACTTAAAGATTTCTAATTCAATTTTTATATCTTCAAGTCCTGTGTGATTTTCTTCAAAATCAATATTTTTATCTATAAATGCGAAGATACTTTCGGCAGTTTGTCTTACTCTATTACTATCAGTAATAAAACGACTAACAACTTTTTTATCTTGTAATTTTGTGATGTTTTTATTTTCTTTACAAAAGTTTTCATATTCTTTTGTAGTTGTAATAGTTTTATAACTTAACATCATTGTATCAATTATATCAAGATTTTCAAAAGGGTTTTTAACTCCAACATCTTCAAATAATCTTTTAAGTGCTTGATAATCAAATTGTCCATTGTGTGCAAACATATATTTGATATCATATTTTTTAATTATTTTAGCAAATTCTTTTGCTATTTTTTCTACACTTTCAACTTTAACATCTTTTGTTTTAGTGTTTAAAAGTGGTTTATAATATCTTTCGTACTTGTTAGCACTCCAACTTGATAAAATAATGTATTTATTATTTACAAACTTTCTAACAAGATAAGTTCCTTGTTTTTCGATTTTATCTTCTTTGTTATTGTAAACAACATAACCGATATCAAATGGCATTGCATTTTGTAAGTCCATTATAGTTTCAGTATCAATTCCTAAAACATTTTTAACCTTTCTAACATTGATATTTTTTTGTTTTTGTGGATAACCTTTTGTTTCCATTTAATTCACTTTCCTTTCTTAATTACATATTTATTATAACATACTTTCTAATCAGTGTCAACACTTTTTTATAATTTTTTTTATTTTTTTTCTTTGGTGTCTTTCCTTGATTACATATTAAGTATATCATAGACCAAATCAAAAGTCAATACTTTTTTTATATTTTTTTTAATTTTTTTGGGAGCATCCCAACCCATACAACTGATCCGGGCGTATCATCAGATGATCTAAAGGAAGATCTTTTTTATAAGGGGCTCTCCTCCACCTCTAACATAATTATAGCAAAAATGCAAGTGAAAGTCAATAGTTTTTTGTAATTTTTTTAATTTTTTTTGGGGGGGCCAAAAGCGAACATTTGTTCGTATTAGAACATAAAAAAATATAGAGGTTTCTAGTCCTCTATATCTTCGGCGATTTCGTAAGTTGTAACCTTTACAGGTTCATTTTTCTTTAGAAGTCCGTGTGTTTTTTCAAGTCTAGCAAGTGTTGCTATCGCACTTTTAGGACTTACATTACAACTTGTAGCAATTTGATTATAGTCAACTTTTCCAAGTTCTACAACCTTTTCATAAACATTTTTTTCGTGTGCAGTTAGTTCTACACCTCTTACATTAAAAGTTTCTTTAGTTTTTGCCATTTTTATCACTTTCCTTTCTTTTTGAGAGTGGCTATCTCTCATTTACATATTAATTATAACATTTATTAGGTCAAATGTCAATACCTTTTTTAACTTTTTTTAATTTTTTTTGAGGGGGGAAGAAATTATTTTCTTCCCTTTTTCTTTGCTGTTTTTTTAGCAAGTCCAAGTCTTTCCTCTTTTCTTGCTTTTTGCATTGCCTCTTGCTTTGCTCTTATTTGATGTCTTTTTGCAGGTGTCATTGCCATTTTTATCACTTTCCTTTCTTTATTACATCTTAATTATATCATAGGTAGAAATTAAAGTCAAGTATTTTTTTTACTTTTCTTCAATTTCTTTTGTAATTGTTTCTAATAATTCTAAAAGTTTAGTATCTTCTATAAAGAAACAATCGTTATTAGGACAATACCTTAAAATATAATTATAGATTATTTGTCCTAATCTTTGTTGTGGATAAATTCTACATAATTCCCCTAACTTATTTAAAATCAATTCTTGTGTTTCAGTCATTTTTAACACCTTTCCTTTCTTTATTACATCTTAATTATACCAAATAAAGAAAAAGAAGTCAAGCATTTTTATAAAAGTTTTTCAAGTTTTTTTATATTATAATAATGAAAGACAACTCATCCGGGCGTATCGTGAGATCCTCTCCCGGATCAAAAAGATCTTACAACTCAACCGGGCGTATCAGATCTTGGGTTAACCCAACCCAGGGGCAACCACCTAGCCCCTTACCCCCTAACGGGGGGCAACAACGCACCCGGGTGTGTCGGAGCTGGGAGCTGAGCTGCTGCTGTGGCAGCTGCGAAGCTACTAAAAAAAAAAAAAAAAAAAATACTTCCCCTTTAATTATATCACACTTTCCCCCACAAAGTCAAGTATTTTTAATAAAAAAAATAAAAAAATTTTTTGTCAAGTATTTGACAAACATTTGTTCGCTTTACAGTAAATAAAAAAAGAGGACTATTCGCCCTCTACATCAGCAACTTCATAAGTAGTTACTTTTACTGGTTCATTTTTTCTTAATAAACCGTGAGTTTTTTCTAATCTTGCTAATGTTGCAATAGCAGACTTAGTAGATACATTACAAGCAGTTGCTACTTGGTTGTAGTCAACAGTGCCTAATTCCTTTACTTTGTCGTAAACATTTTTTTCGTGAGCAGTTAAGTTTACTCCTCTAACATTAAATAATTCTTTTGTTTTAGCCATTTTAATCACCATTACATTAACCGACTAATTTGTTAATGCCCTTTCTTTTTTTATTTACATATATATTATATCAAATTCAGATTTAAAAGTCAAGTGTTTTTTTTAATTTTTTTAACTTTTTTTACTTTTCTTTTATTTCTTCATTTGATATATTAATTATACTACATCTTGTCCTTAAAGTCAAGTATTTTTTTATTTTTTTTGAGATTTTTTTCTTGCCAATTAATTAATTGTTTTTCTATTTCGGCAAGTTCAATTCCTATCTTGTCAAGTTCAGCATCATTACAAGTAATTATTTGTAGCATTAGATCGTGCAATTTTTTAATTAGTTTTTGTTTCATTTTACCACTCTTCCTTTCTTTTTTATTTACAATATAATTATATCAAATTATGGAGTAAAATGCAAGTCTTTTTTAAAAATTTATTGCAAAAATTATCCCAAGGGCAAGAGATCCGGTCAAGGTGGATCAGATCAGGTGTTGCCACCTATAATTTGGTAGCAGGGAGCTGGCATTGCCACCTATTGGGAGCTGGGTGGGAGCTGCGCTTTACCTACCGGAGCTGCGCTATGGGAGCTGGAAGGTGGGGGGCAATGGGAGCTGCTAAAATTTTTCAAAAAATACTTGACTATTGGGAGCTGAAAGATGTATAATTATATTATAAAGAAAGGAGGAAAAGAAAAATTAATTATGTGGGCGATAGTTAGACCCGAGCCGTGTAATGAGATCTAACTGCCAGAAGAAGGGGAGGGGGGAGTCTACCCATTTTTTGCTAGCAAATATTTCCCAGGAAATAATTCATTGCCACCTATCCCCTGGTAGCAATCTGGAGCTGCGCCCTCATAGCTAACCCCTTAGGTGGGAGCTGGGATTTGGAGCTGGATCAGGCTAAGGGAGCTGGGATCTATTTTTTTTTTTTTTAATAATACTCTCCCATTATATCATAAATCTTTAAGGAAGGACAAGTCAAGTATTTTTATTCATTTTTCCATACAAAGTTTTTGTATGTTTTAATATGCCCATTGCAACATCTGCTGATGTTAGGACTTGCACCTCCGACAGCTTCTGCAGCTGCACCCACCGAATTATAGGTAGTAAGGAGCTGACCTTCTAATGAATACTGATATACCTTTTTAGCATTATGTCCTTTTGAACCACAGTAACTACGTTTTCTTCCTAGGCACTTATAAGCGTGAGATACGTTCTCACTACGAGTTACCCATTCAAGATTTTCTGCCCTGTTATCCAGCTTATCCCCATTTTTATGGTTCACTTGTTCTTTACCAGATGGATTAGGTATGAATGTCTCCGCTACCATTCTATGTACATACTGATGTACATTGTGGCCCTTGAATTTCTCATATCCACAATTATTAACATATGTCTTTAATATCTTATCAGGACTTTTCTTATTTCTTATCTTACCACCAGTGCTTATCTCATATATATCATCATACGATTTCCACATAATATCATCTCCGTAAATTTTTCTTTTTTTTTATATATATCACTCCCATTATAATAATTATAATTCATTTTAAGGGATCTCGTCAAGTCTTTTTTGCAAAAAAAAATAAAAAAGTTTTTTTATCATATGCAAGTACCGTTTGTCAAGTCTAAAATTAAAAAATAAAAAAAAGACAAGGCTCTTGCCTTGCCACTCGTATTATGCAACCAGTTCTGCTGTTCTTTATTTACCCTCGCAGCCCCTAACGAGCAAACCTACCACCACTTATGTTTTTGGTTGGGGCAACCACAAGCAACCCCTTTTATATTGTGAAGAATAAAAACCTTAATATATTATAGGAGCTCGGCTAAGCCGATACTCCTATTACTATTCAGCTTCAACTTCGTCAGCTTCAGCTTCTACTTCATAAGTTGTAGCAACTTTTGGAGCATTTTTCTTTAATAGTGAATGAGTTGCTTCTAGTCTTGCTAGTGTGCTTGATGCACTCTTTGGACTGATATTTAGTTTTTCAGCAACCATCTTGTAATCAACTACTCCGTTGTCCCTTACGAATTCATATACTGCTTTTTCATTTGCAGTAAGTTCTTTTCCCATTACATTAAATCTTTCTTTAGCCATAATTTTCACCCTAATATCCAACCTTATAGCAGCCAATTGGATACCCTTTCTAAAATAAATATTTTTTGCTTCTAATAAACCAGAGCTATTACGCTAAATGGTAAAGGATTAGAAGTCTTTTTTATTTTTCCTTTTTCATTTTACATTTATATTATAAACTATGTTGCTACCTTGAATCAAGTCTTTTTTAAAACTTTTTTCAAATAATTGGTAGCAAATAATAGTTGTCCAATTCAGCACCAGCTCTTAATGGTGAGGTGCCCACCAAACTATCCCTCTTAAAAATCAGTTACTTCTGGTTGTACCCAACCCCTCTGACATTTGTTTGTAATCTGTTTATATGATACTTTTCTCTCTCTAGCATCTTACTATCTGGGCAGGTTTCTATAACAAAAGCACTAAAGCTGTGCTCTCCATATTTATTCCAGTCATCTTGCAGTTCCTTGTTAGAATGTAGGTTATGCCTTAATAAATATTTATGTTTCCCCCATCTATGAGATAGTGGAGTTTTAGAACAACCAACATATCCTTTCCAGTTTGCTTTGTTGTCTATATAATAGATAATTGCCATTTTTACCAACCTCTATGATCTTCTATTGGTTGCGGGAGTAGGATTTGAACCTACGACCTTCGGGTTTACTTACCTATAATTTTCATTATAGAGTGGACTATGTCTTTACCATATCTTACGACTTAGGTAGTGGATACTTAAACTGGTTATTAAGAGGACTATACCTCTCCAGTAGTCTCTGCACCTTCCGAAGATGTATCTTCGGCTTGGCTCAAAGTTCGCATATCTTTTGGTCTATTCATAGAACCATAGTATCCATATCTTTCTACTGATTTTTTTAAATTGGTAGAGTGAGATACTAACTCTAAATTATCTAAGTTATTATTATGTTTATTATGGTCTATATGGTTAATCTCATATCCATTTGGTATATCTCCTTTAAAAGTTTCCCAAACCAATCTGTGAATATAAACATTGTATCGTCTGCGATTTAAACGCAATCCTATTTGCTGATAACCTATACCATTATCCCTTGGGGACATTGGTTTACCATTTCTATATACAATACCATTAGTATCTATTGTATATACATCATCATAACCTATAATTTTCTTTTCCAAAAGACTTAGCCTCCTCTGAATTCATCCACAGTTCATCTATGTATTTCTACATGGAGCCACAATTTTCTATGAGCCTGGCGAGCTGCCAACTGCTCCACCCCGCTATATAAGTGCCCATATTTGTTCAGAGCATTTAGGGCATTGCTCCGCCTAATTTATTTGTCCCTGCGATGGTACGCGCTCCGCAGCAGAGTTCTCATTTTTAAAGAGGTGAGACCAGTTAGTTATCCTCGAATGGTAGTCCGTGTTGGGTTCGAACCAACGACCTCCGCCTTGTAAGGGCGATGCTCTACCAGCTGAGCTAACGGACTATATTTACTTTTACTATAATAATATTATATCAAAATTCACACTAAAAGTCAAATTTGAAATTAGCCAGCTGTCAGGTCTACACGAGACAGCTGACCTACAAAAGAAAGGGGTGTGTTTCGCTACTTGCGTAGCTGTGGCTCGCGGGGCTGGTCTCGAACCAACACTCTACGGAGTCAAAGTCCGTCGTGTTACCAATTACACCACCCGCGAATATAATGGTGGGCCCTCCTGGATTCGAACCAGGGTACTCCGAAGAGACCAGATTTACAGTCTGGCGGTTTTAGCCAGCTCACCCAAAGACCCATATAAACGGCTGTCGCTTGCGACGCCGCGCGTTCTGTATACCCAAATGGTATACGAAAAAATAAATAACAAGAACTACTATTATTGAGCATTGTAGCTTCGCTTATCCACACCACCCGATATTCTATTTGCAAAGGGACGTTACGGGTTCGCCCTGCTGGTGCACCTTCCCAGAATCGAACTGGGACGGACTCTCGTCCATGGGATTTTAAGTCCCACGCGTCTGCCTATTCCGCCAAAGGTGCATATGCACCGAGGTTTTCTCATGTGAGATGTGCAGCTCTCACCGATGGGTGCCTCGCAAACCATAATTTGGTGCATTAGGAAAGAGTCGAACTTTCATACACTGGTTTCTAAGACCAGCTGCTTTGCCAGTTTGCATACTAATGCATATAAATTGCGGGGCGACTATAGTTCTAAATGATACAAACCCCGCACGCAAGAGAGTGTGCACTAATTAAATAATATGTCTCTTACTCGCAGATAACTAATCTCTGCTATCGCCATTTAACGCATAGGTGCGGAGCCTCTTTCAGTTTCGGTCTGGTTGGTTCTCTCACCCCGATTCCAACAACCTGGGAACAGTTTCTTCCTACTGATAACTTGATAGTCCTCGTTCACTAACAGTCAACCTTATCCTTCACTAAGCCCATCATGACTGCGCTTAATTACTGACCTAAGGATTTGTGTGCGACTAGCCACTGATACGGTGGTTTTCATCGCTAAGAAAATATTATTTATTTTCTATAATAATATTATATAACACTTTTAACTAAAAGTCAAATGTGCGTTATATCAATTCTAACAAAGATGTGAAGTCAAATTCGTATAATGCTTTTTCTTGAAATTCTGTTAATCTTTTAGCTTCGTTTAAGAAATCTACTATCATACCTGTTTTTGTATCTGATAAGTCGCTGTCAATATCACAAAGACAAACTTGACGAGTTACTATTTCTCTGCCAATGTGTAAGAATGGTGCAGCTTTCTCGAATACTTCTAAAAAGTCATATCCACATCCTACTAATCTGCCATTAACAAAATATCTGTGTGCATTGTTTTCGTCGTCCCATCTAATTATTCTATCTCTATTACCCATTTAAATCAACCCTTTCTTTATTTTTTCTATAATATAATTATACATGAATTTGTACTAAAAGTCAAACGTTGGCTTTGCAGCTCCTGTAAACATATTATGTAAACCTGGGAGGTTGAACGCAGCTCCTGGCGAAAATTTGACAACGCAGCTCCCAGCTCCTTTGCAGCTCCTTAGGAGGCGGCGAGGGTGGTAGAAATTTGACAGTAGGCTGCGAGCGTGCCGGCAATAAAGAGTTGAAATTTGACAAACAAATGTTTGGTGCGGCATTATGTAAAGTTGTTATGTAAACCGCGCCGGCAAGCCAAGTTTACATAAAATGGTAATTATGGTATAAAAAAAGAAGGCTAAAATGCCTTCTTTACATAATCTATTGCCCATTGTGTTGCCATTTGTTCTAAGTCTAACCTTACATAATATTCGTTTTGTTCTTTTTCTGTAATTTCATTGTTTAATTTCAACTCATTAAGAAAATCAACACAAAAATTGTAATCGTCTTCAAGTTCTTCATCGTGGGTTTGAATGTGTCCTATTTCGTGTAATACACTTAATAGCCATAAACTAACTTTGTACTTCTGGAAGAAATTAGGTTCTAATTCATTAACTAAATCTATGAATGTTTGGTTTTCAATTTTTGTAGCCCTAAAACCTAAATAAATTCTTTTTTCTGTTGGTTCACAGGTTAACCCTCTTGTATATTTGTGTCTTTCTACAATGATTTGAATATCATTATCTATTGATTTAATTAACTTTTTAGCCTCCATAAGTTTTTTATTTTTCATATTATCAACTCCCCTTCTATATTTATATTATACTACTATTATGTGCAAATGTCAATAGTTTATACTAATTTTATTAAAAAATTTTTGGAATTTTATGTAAACTTGTGCCGGCCTGAACAAATGTTTGGTTTACATAATATCTTTACCAAACAAAAAACAAAAGGGCATTTTGCCCTTTTGACTATTCTTTTATAGTTCTCTTAATTACTGGGTTTGTTTCATTTGCCTTTTTTTCTGCTCTTCTTTTTTCATCTCTTGCAATTTTTTTAGCCTTTGCTTCTGCTTTTGCTTTAGCATTTTCTTTTTTTTCTTTTAGTCTTAATTGGTAATCTTCTGCTAGAAATTCAGCATTTTCCCCTTCTTCTAATTTTGGAACAACTACATCAATTCTTACAGTTTTTGTCATTTTGCCTTCTTCTGTTTCAAATTCAAAATCTTTTGCAAATTTAGTTCCTTCTATTTGTAGGAAGTTTACTAAGCCATTTTTTGCTATTTCCTCCATTGCAACTCCTCTTGCCATTTCATTGATTTTTGCTACTGTTAATTTTGCCATAAAACATCACCTAATCCTTTCAAATTTTAATTTTTTTATAAATCTTTTCAGAGAATTTTCAAGATTTTTTACTTCTCTTTATGTATTTATTATAACATACTTTATTGTGTTTGTCAAGACTTTTTTAAAACTTTTTATTTTTATTTTGTCTTGACTTCTTTTCTTACTGTACTTATATTATAACATACTTTGTTTATCTTGTCAATAGTTTTTTAACAAATTTTTAAAATTCCTAACTCATATTTTTCTTTTAAGTTTTCAGCATTTTTTACAATTGCTATTGTCTTTTTGTGTTCAAATCCATATTTTTGTATTGCATTTTCAACTAACCTATTAATTATTTCATTCATATTATCATCCCCTTTTCTTTATATATTTATTATACTACTATTATATGCAAAAGTCAAGAGAATATACAAAATTTTTTAAAATTCTTTTTGACAATTATTTGTAAGTTATTATGTAAACCTGAAGGTTACACCAAACATTTGTTCGTTTTCGCGCCGGCGGGATAAGTTAACATAATATTATTTTGTCAAAAAGAAAAAGTTGCCTAAGCAACTTTTTGTGGTATTCTCCAACAACTTCTATTGATTTTTTTATCAATTGATTTATGATTATTAAAACAACGAACAAGTATTTGCCCCTCAATTAGTGTATCTGCAAGTCCTGTGTGTTCTTCTTCAAAATCTTCATTTTGGTCTATATAACCAAACATTCGTTCTGCGTTTGTTATTAGATTTCCTTTTGCATTTCTAACATTTTCCCATTGGAAAGTTTTTTGTGTTCCTAACACTTGACAAGCAATGTGCCAAATATCACATATTTTTGTACCATAAGGGAAAAACCATCTACAACCTGAACCACTTAAATATCTAACTGTGTTATTTAATGTTGTATAATCAAATAAAGCATTAAAAGCATAAACTTCTGTTATATTATATTTTTCTATTAAATTTTTAACTATTTTTCGTGCAGTCCAAATACTTACTTTTTCCATTGTTTTGTTTTTTAATTTCTCATAATATTTTGGTAATTTATTTTTATAATAAGCAGTTGACATAAGCTCAGACCAGTCAAAAATTTCTTTTATTGCAAAACTTTTCTTTTCGTAAATTTGTCCTTTTTTATCAATTACTGTTAGTCCTAAATCATAAACTAAACCATCGTTTTTTGCACCTTTTTCTACATTTGAGTTTGCAGTTTCAACATCTAACACCATTAAATATTTTTTTCTTTTATCAATTTTCATTTTAATCTCTTCCCTTCTCTTAACTTAATTATATTATAACATATACATTTTATTTTGTCAATACTTTTCTATTATATTTTTCTTTTAATTTTTGAACTAATATATCTTTGTCTTCTTTTTTAGCCAATTTGACATCTGGTAACTCATCAATAGCCCACATTATATTCATACAACCATCAGCAACAAATTCACCAATTTTGTGTAAAATATTAAAAGGTAAACCAAAAAAATATACTGGTAATTTTATTAATAGTTTATAAGCTCCTAAAATTGCCTCTAAACAACCCAAAAATAACATTTTTCTTTTAAATCCTTTTTCAATATCCATTTGCATAATTTCTCTTATCATATTTATAAATTTCATTTTTATATTCCCCCTTTGTTGTATTAATTATACTACTATTATTCCCTTTTGTCAATAGTTTATGCAAAAATTTTTTAATTTATTTGCAACATATTATGTAAACCTTTTTGGACGGCGCGCCAAGTTAACATAATAACTTTACCAGAAGCGGGTTGTCAAAAAGAAAAACTAAGCCAAAACTTCGCTTAGTTTACATAAATCTTTTAATTCTAAACCTAACCATTTTTTTGTTGAATTATCAGCACATTTTGTAATTCTTTTAATGCCTACTCCTCCAACTGTTTCCCATTCTGTTAAGTTTTTTGTGTAATCATCTAACAAATAACAATTTTTGTCAATTTGTATTCCTTTTGTTTTTAAATATTCTGCTTTGTTTTCTCCAACTCTACAAATTAGCCTATTTGCTTTTGGTATATTGTTTAAATATTTTTCTATCCAAACTATTTTGTCAAAATCTGCTTGTGTGTTTGGACTTGCTGAAATTATATATACATTTCCATTTTTTGCTAATTCGTTTATTGTTTCAATTCCTTTATATGCTCCAAGTTTTGCAAAAAAGCCAATTTCTTTATCAAATCTTTGTAAAGCATTTCTTACATTAAATTTTGCTAATGTTCCATCTAAATCTAAAAATATTTTTTTCATATTAACCACCTTTTACCTTTCCCTTTTGTAATTATATTATACTATAATTATTTCCAAATGTCAAGTAAAATATGCAAAAAAAATTAAAATATTTTTAAATTATTTGTAAGTTGTTATGTAAACTTCGGGCGCCGGAAGCGGTTAACATAATACCTTTACATAAAGGTTTACATAATATCTTTACAATAAAATAAAAAAAGAAGGACTATTGTCCTTCTTCTTTTTCTTTTTTCTTTTTCTCTCTTAATGCTTTATCTCTTGCAATTTTCTTTTCTTTTGCTTTTTGTTTTTCTTCTTTTGCAATTCTTTTTCCTTCTTGTTCTTGTTCATAAAGTTCTGCAAAATCTTCTGCAAATTGACAAGTATCTTCTGGGTCAATTTTTGGAACTACAAAATCAATTCTTACTGGAACTTGTTCTCCTTCAAATTCAACATTTACCATAAATTTTGAACCTGCAACCTTAAATAGTTTGTCATTTAGTAAACCTTCCTTAATTAGCATATCAAATGCTCTTTCTCTTAAAATTTCATTTTTCTTTGCAATTGTTAATTTTTCCATAAACATCTCTCCTTCTATGTTTTAAAGACTTTATCATCTGTCTTATTTATTATATATATATTATACTATATATTATAACCTTTGTCAAGTGTTTTTATACATTTTTTTAAAATTATTTTGGGGTTATAATCAAAATAGGGGTTAAAGCAATTCTATTTTAGGGGCTGGGGTTAATCAAAATAAAATCAAAATCAAAATTAAAATTAAAATAAAATTGAAAAATAAAATTACTTTGTAAATAAATGCCATTATAATTGTTTTATATTAAGTTTAGCATTTTGCTAAACTTTTTTGTATTTTTTAATTAAGTTTTTGTTTTTAACAATTATAAACCTTAAGTCAATATATCTCTTTTTTGCTATTTCTCCCATTTCATTTAGTCTTTTACTTTCTTGTTCTTGGGCTTGTTTTAAGTACCAATTTATTATTTCCAATTCTGCAACTGTAAAATGATTAATAAATTTATTTGCCATATTTATCCCTTTCCTTTCTACTCTTATATTATATCATTATTTTATCCAGAAGTCAATAGTTTATACAAAAATAATTTATTTATTTGTAAAGTTATTATGTAAACTTATAAGTCTACTAATTAATTCATTAATTTAGTAAAGTATTTATGTAAACTTGCCGCGAGAAGCGGTTTACATAAAGAGCTAGTTATAGTTCTAGCTCTCTTTTTATCATTTTAACAACTACATATCCTATGATTATCATTGATAGGATAAACCTTCCTTCGTCCATAGTAGCCCAGTCAATGAACCAGTTTATAGCTCCTAATATTAACATTAAAACACTTCCTAATAATATACTTCCTAATAACATACCTAATAATTTTTTCATAATAATACAGCTCCTTTTTATTTATTTATTTTATATCATATTTGCAAGGTACTAAGCTAAGTTTAGCTTAGCAACCTTTGCTATTGTTCTTAATTGTGTTAGACTTGCGTTCTCGAATTTTACTTGTATCTTTTTTCTTTTTAAGTTTACGTCTCCAGCTTTGTCAAATCTTACATTATCTAGGGTGTATTCTTGTTTTCTAGCTTTGGCTGAAAGGTATTCACAAAATTGCCCTTTGTTTAAATTTAATTCTTTAGCTGATGTTATCATTTTCTCTTCTGACATAATTTTTTTTGCTTTGTTGCTGATTATCCATTGTTGCTTCTTTGCACTGTTTACATAAAGTCTAAGTTTTAAGTGTCCTCCTTTTGAACTGCTTTCTCTTCCTACTTTTACTATATCGTTCTCTAGTTCTTTCAATTCGATTTTATATAGATTATGTTTAAATATAAAGTACAACTCGTAGCAGTTGCAACCTCCTAGCCCTTCGAATAATTCAAGCCATTTTTCTTTACTTATTCCTAAAAAAAGTTGTTTTTCGTCCATTTTTTTCTTCCTTCCTTTCATATCTTTATATTATAATATTCTATAAAAAATTTAAAATTCCTGCTTTTTTTTGAAAAAAATTTTAAATTTTTTGCATCTGGTGAAGTCCAGCTTTTTCGACCAAAACCCAGCTCCTTTTGACCTTTTGACAAAACGCCATATTTTATTTATAGTTTACATAATACCTGAACGGTTTACATAATTATATTTTGTCTTTTTGGTTCAGTCCTTCGCCTTCCTTCTCCTGATGATGTTATTATATGCGAAAACTGTCGAAAATACAAGAACATTTACATTACATTTACATTACATTTATATTACAATATTACAAAATTATTACAAAGTTGTTTTTTTGACAAACTTTTTTTTGACTTTCTGACAAACGCTATACCTCAGACAAACGGTTGTCTTTCTGACAAGGGGTGCAAAGGCGAGCCCGCAAATCCTACTGGGGGAAGGGTTTTGGGACTTTTACTTTTTGACAAAATTGTATCGGGGTCACCTGGAAATTACACCTACTGACTAATTTTTATTTTAAAAATTACACCTACCGACCAAAATTTTTTTCAGAAATTACACTTATTTTAATACTAACTCCCCTACTTGACTTTTCGTCAACTTTCCCTTATACTTTAATTATAGACAATTACTTGTCTACTAAACTTAAAAGGAGACACAACTATGACACAATATAAATTTATAAAGGAGAATATGACAGCCTATGGACTTAATTAGTAAAAACTTAGACTATAACCTTTATTCGAACGTTGACCGTGCCAACCAAGTTTCCGACCTTTTTTCAGAAAATAATGGTTCCGCCGCCAACTACTACGAAGCCAATTATGATAGTCCGTCTGTTCAAGCTGACTTAGAAAAAATTGCTAACTTTATACTTTACGGCAAAGACCCTAAAACTGACAAAAACTTTTGCCAGACTAAAGAAATTCAAATTGAGCAAGCTCACAGCGCTTACCAACGTAAGAAAGCTGAGTCGTTAGACGCCCTACTGGAAGACCCCTTAACAAACGAAACCCAGTTTAAGCCTGTCCAACGCAACTGTTACAAAAAAGTTAAACCGACAATTAGTCGTAACCCTGACGGACCTGACGCTAAAATTCCTGGTATGAGAGGCTTATGGGACATTATTGACCCTTTGGCTGCTAGAGTTAAGGAACTTAAGGAGAAACAAAAACTTGGACTTGAGTTTTATAAGAAAAATCACTTACTAATTCAACTTAGACAAGAACAATTTGCGCTTAAGGACGCATACGTTGAACCTCTTCGCGCAAAATTCAGTTTTAGTAGTGCTGTGCCATTTGTTTATACATCTGATACGGGTTATGTAAAAGACCTTTACACAGATTGGTGTTATAAAAGTTGGCGCGCAGACCATTACCGTAAGCATTTTGGGGAAACATGGTATGCGAATGAGCAAGAGGAACTTGCCGAACAACTACGAAACGGCATTGATGGTTGGGAATGGGTTGAGGTTAGTAAGAATTATATTGACTTTACTAATCCGACACATGTGTATTGGTTTTTAGAATTTTATGGAGAGCTTAAACAGTTAACTTATGAGCAACTGAATTCTGACCTTAAGTATTTAGTTTGGGAACTTGAGGACTATATTGACCAAGCTGACTTAAGTGAAGCTCGTCGTTATATTTTAATTAGGAAAATTGACAAAACAACAAACGAATATATTAGAGAAGAATTACAACAAAAATTTGGTTTAAATTATAGTGACAACTATATTAGCACAATTTATACCAAAATGATTTGCGGCCAAATTGCAAAGACTGCTCAGTTGGCGCGAGATGCATGGGAAGCTAGAAATGACCCATCAAAGTTTAAAGTTTGTTCAACTTGCGGGAAAACCTTATTACGTGATATTCGTAATTTTACGCAGAAACAAAACTCACGAGATGGCCTTGCCGCCAGATGTAAGATTTGTGATAGAGAGAAAAGGAAAGAAAAGAAAGCTAAGGAGGGGACTAAATAATGGATTTTAAAGATTTGATTAGTGATAATAGTAATAGAGTAGAACCTTTAAAAGCAACACGAATTGTCGGCAAGAATTGCCGTAAATGTGGTGAATACCGCAGACAAGATGGTTATTTAGCCAGTACTTCTTGGTTCTTTCCAGACGGTTATATTGATATTTGTAATGAGTGTTTAGATAAATATTTTGGAGATTGTCATGATATTGAGAAAGCCGATAAGTTTTGTCAGTATGCGGATTTACCATTCGACCCAAATGTTTGGATGACACTTGCTGATAGCAATGGTCAAGGTGCATTCAAGTTGTATGCAACTCAAAACTGGGGTAAAATTTATGAAACTATTAATTGGAAAGAAGTTCAGCGCGAGTGGGATATGATTATTCAAAATAATGAAACTCGTTCTCGTATTAAACTTTTAAGTCAAGAAGATTTTAAAGACTTGCAAGAAAAATGGGGAAGAGATTTTACTCAAGAACAATTATTATATTTTGAAAATATGTATAATGAAATTGATAAAACTCAATCTATTACAACTGCTATTCAACGAGATAACGCGCGAAAAATGTGTATGTTATCTTATCAAATTGAGAAAGCAATTTGGAAAGAGGAAGAAGGATATAACAAAACTGGAACTGAAGTTAAAGCTCTTATTGGAGCATATGACCAACTTGCTAAAGCTGCCGATTTTACTCCAAAAACTGCAAAGAATGTTGGAGATTTCGAATCAATTGGTGAATTATGCGCGTTCCTTGAAAAACGTGGTTATAAAAATAAATTTTACGATTGGGCGCCAAGAGATGAGATTGATAAGGTTATGCAAAACCTTCAAAAATATACAAAACGTATTGTTATTGGAGAAACCAACATTGCGGAAGAGCTTAATAATAAGTTAGAACAAATTCAACAAATGAATAGAATTGAAGAAGATGATAATTTTGAAGATGAGAAATATAATGGTGTGACAATTGATGATGAATTAGCAGATGAATTAAATGAAGAATTCGAGGTGGATGATTAATGGCTATTCAACTGACTAAAGAAATTGTAGTAGACAAAGAAGATACACGCGAAGGTATTAAAATTGACAAAGGTGTTATTTTAACCGAAGACCGTATTGATAAGAATTATGATTTATATACTTGGTATGTTAATTTCTTTACTGCTTACCCAGATTTATTTGTTGATATGATTACACCTAAAGACTCAAACTTTAAATTATTCCCATATCAAAGAATATTCTTGCGCGCTTGCATGAGATATCGTTATCATTATTGTACGGCGCCTAGAGCGTTCGCCAAATCATTCTTATCAATTTTAGCTTTGTATTTAAGATGTATATTCTTACCTCGTTCAAAAGTGTTTATTTGTGCGCCAGGTAAAGAACAAGGTACTAAAATTGCAATGGAAAAATTAACAGAATTGTGGGACTTATTCCCAATTCTAGAAAAGGAAGTTATTAGTAAAAACTTTCAAGCCACTTTAGTACGTATAGTTTTTCGTAACGGTTCTGTATTTGATATAGTTGCTGCACAAGATGCACAACGTGGTGGTCGTAGACACGCAGGAATTATAGACGAAGTTCGTGACCATGACGGAGACATGCTTAACTCAGTTGTATTACCACTGATGAACGTTAATAGAAGAACTGTTAATGGAGAACTTAATAACAATGAACCGCATCAAGCTCAAATTTATATTTCATCTGCGGGAAGTAAAAATTCATATGCATATGAAAGAATGAAAGAATTAATGGTAAATTCGGTAATTGATGCGAGTCAAGCTTTTGTATGGGGCTGTGATTATAGGATTCCTGTAATGGCAGGACTTATACCTAAGACATATGTATCTGAATTAAAAATGAGTGGGACGTTTAAAGAAGACGATTTTGCTCGTGAGTATATGTCAATATGGACCGGAGGTTCATCTGATAGCTGGATTAACTTCGACACACTTGTAAGACATAGAGTTGTTGTTAATACAGAATTTAAAGCAAAGAATAATGCGCAAAAACTTGGATATAATACTGAACAATTTTACATCTTAAGTATAGATGTAGCCAGACTTTGCGCGGAAACCACGATTTGTGTGTTTAAAGTTTTAGCGCACGAAAACGGATTTACTAAAAAATTGGTTAATTTAGAAGTTTTACCAGAAAAACTACACTTTGAACATCAAGCTGCAAGAATTAAAGAAATGATTGTAGCATATCAACCTAAAGAGGTTGTAATAGACGGTAATGGTTTGGGTGTTGGTTTAATGGACTATATGATACAATATAGTAGACACGATTTAACTAAACAAGTTTATCCGCCTTATGGCTCTTTTAACGATGAAGATTATTTACAAAAACAGCCTAGAGATTGTCAAAAATTAATTTATGTAATGAAAGCAGGAGCAACTAATCAAGGAGTTATTAACAGTACTTGTTTTTCTGAACTGGTTAGTGGAAAAGTTCATTTCTTAATTAGAGAGCAAGATGCTAAAGATAGATTGTTAGCAACTGAAAAAGGAATGAAAATGCCGATTGAAATGAGAATTAGAAAATTACGCCCTTATACTTTACAAGGAATTTTAATTGAAGAAATTTTAAATATGCGTATTAAAGATGGGAATATTAATCAAAATAATTTAACTTTAGAACGTATTAATACAGGTATGAGTAAGGATAAATTTTCAGCTTTTGAATATGGTTTATATAGAATTAAAGAACATGAAATGCAATATATGAAACGAAAATCTAGGCAAAAAAGAGATTTAAAACAATTTATGTTATTTTCATCAAGAGGAGGTGGAAAATAATTGAACGAAGAAAAAACACAAAAATCTGCGCCAGAAAATGCGGTAGTCGTAGCAGGTAAAAGAGACTTTACTACTTTTAAAAAAGCTCTTGAAGACATTGCGGCAGAAAGCTTAAATACTTATTACAATGGAACTAACAAAAAACAAAGATTTAATGTTAGAAAAACATCAGAAGAAATTGAAGATATTTTACAGCGCGGAAACGAAACAGAATTAAGAACACTTTCTCGTTTATATTGGGACATTAGTGGCCTTTATAGACGTTTAATCATCTATTTAGCTACTATGTTAACTTATGATGTGTTAGTAACACCAAAAATTAAAGCAGGAAAAGATGGAGACAAAACTAAAACAATTAAAGTTTTAAATGACGCATGTTATTTTATTGATGACTTACATCTTGAAAAAGAATTATCTAGAATTGTGGCATCTGTATTAGTAGATGGTGCATATTATGGATTTTTTAAAGAATGCTCAAATGGAAAATTTATTTTCCAAGATTTAGACCCAACTTATTGTCGTAGCAGATACAAATCTATGAATGATTTACCTGTATTGGAATTTGATTTAAATTATTTTATAGTATTAAAAGGAAGAGAAGTAATGACTAACGTTGATGAATTAAAACTTTATCCTAAAATTGTAAGAAACGAATATTATAAATATTTTAATGAGATTACTGATAGAGCATCAAACGGTAAAACTTATTTAAAAAATAAAAAATTAAATAGTAGATGGATGCTTATACCAGATAATTTAGGAATTGTGTTTTATTATAAAGATACAAAACCTTTATTCGCAAGTACAATTAAAGCTATTGAAGATTTAAATGATTACAAAGGAATAGAAAAAGCTTTAGACAAACAAGAATTAAAGAAAATTTTATTGCAAAAAATTCCAATGGATGATAACGGAGAATTATTGTTTACAACTGACGAAGCGTTAGAAATACATAAAGCAGTTGTAAAAATGTTAAAAAACAATCCTGACGTTGATGTTTTAACCACTTTTGCGGAAGTTGAAATGTTAGAATTACAAGATAGTAAACAAGCTAATAGAGATAATCTAGAAAAAATGGAACGTTCAGTTTATAATGAAGCCGGAGTAAGTAAAAACTTATTTGCTTCAGATGGAACAACCGCATTAGAATATTCTCAAAAAGTAGACATGGCATTAGTATTAGATATAGCAAAAATGTTTGATGCATTTTTAACATATCACGTTAACAAAAAATTTGCTGACAAAAAGATTTTTTTTGAAGTTACTATATTACCAATAACACATTATAATCGAGAGGAAATGTTTGATTTATATTTGAAAGGTGCTCAATATGGTTATAGTAAAATATTAGCCGGAATTGCATCAGGTATAAAACAAAGTAACTTATTGAATTTAATAACTCTTGAAAATGAGTTCTTAGATTTAGCATCTCGAATGGTACCACTACAATCTTCTCACACGACAAGTGGAAAAGAAGGAGAGGGCAACACTCTTAAATCTGATAATGGTGGTGCGCCGGAGAAGAAAGACAAGGAAAAATCAGATAAGACTCGTCAGAACGAAGAGTCTAAATAGGAGGAAGAATATGTCAAATAATAAATCTACTCCAACAAATTTTGTTGCGACAGTCTATGGAAACTTAACTCCATTGAATAATTCTGCTTTTTCAAAAGCAAGATTAAAAATATTTTATAAAGGACTTAACAGAAATGGTTCATATATTACTGAAGAAATCGCTGAGAAATTAATCGCTTCTTTACCTGGAACTCCAATTGTTGGAAATTTTCAAGGAGAAAAAGATGATTTTGAAGGACATTCACCATGGGCTCCTGAAGAATTAAAAGCCTATGGATTTGTGCCAGAAACAATGAACTTTAGCTGGGAAATGAATTTAGACCCAGATGGAGTATATAGAACATATGCCTGCACAGATATAATCTTATGGACTGGGCGCTATCCTATAGCCTCAAGGATAGTTGGTAAAAGTCATTCAATGGAATTAAATCCAAACACTATTGAAGGTGAATGGGTTGAACAAGATGATGAATTCTATTATCAATTTACAAATGCAGAATTTTTTGGTTTATGTGTTTTAGGAGAAGAATATGAACCTTGTTTTGAAGGGTCATCTTTCTATGAATTAAACAATAAAGCTGATAAAAAAGCTGAATTTAGTAAAGAGTTAGTAGAAATGTTCAGTTTATATAATACATTAGACGGCGTAGACAAAAAATCAACAGGAGGTCAAGAAATGGAAGAAGAAAACAAAGATGCTTTAGAGTCTACTATCACTCCTGAAGAAGAACAAGAAAAAGAAGTTCCTGCAAACAATGAATTAGAAGATGGTGCGGCAGAAGCTAAACCTGAAGAAGAAGTTGAAGAAGGAGCTGCTTCTGAGGAACAATCTGAGGAAGAATCTGAAGAAGAAGAAACAGAAGGTTCAGAAGAACCAGAAGAAGAATCTGATGAAGAGTCTGACGAAGAAGAAGGTGAAGAAGAAGACGAAGAATCTGAAGAAGAAGAGTCTGAAGAAGAACCTGAAGTTGACTTAAATGCTGAATTAGCTAAAAAAGATGAAGAAATCGCTAGTTTAAAAGAAGAATTAGAAGGTTTAAAATCTTATAAAGCTCAAAAAATTAAAGAAGAAAAAGAAACTGTTTTAAATTCTTATTCTAACAAATTAACAGAAGAAGAAATTGAAAGCTTTAAATCTAAAATGGATTCTTATGATTCTGCAGTTGAACTTAAAAAAGATATTGCAATTTGCATATTAGATAAAGAAAGCAACGAAGAATTAGAAGATGAAACATCACAATACAGTTTGGTTAATAACCACAAAGATAGTTTAACAGGTGCGGCTGCAATAGTAGCTCAATATGTTAAAAAATAGTTAAGGAGGAAACAAAATGACAGTTAATACAAGATTAGTAGCTAACGCTAACGGTGTTTTAGAAAAAAATGCTGTAACATACCCAAGAACAGGAAACATAATGGCTATGTATCCATTAGATGAATCAGTTACAAAAGCTGAAAACGGGATGTTATTAGGAGTTAATTACGCTAAAGGTGTAATTGAATATCCATCTACAAGCGCTGACGCTATAATGATTTTAGATAGCGCAGAAAAAGAATATGATGTAAACGTAGTTGGTTTAGACCAACATTACTTATCACCTGAATATGGATATATGCCAAGATTAGGTAAATTAGAAGTTAATGATAGATTCACTACTTCTACAGTAGTATATGACAACGCAGTATTTGCTGATGTTGATGCAATCGCTGCAACAGTAGAAGCTGGAACAGCAGTTTATGGAAAACCATGTGAAGTTGCTGGATTCAAAGGATGCATTGAATTAACAAAAACAGCTCCAACAGGAAAAGTAGTATTAAAAGTTGTTAAAGTTACAACAATACCAAACGGAGACGCTGGAATTAAATTTGCAGTAATCAAAGCTGACTAGTCAGTTAATTTTTAAAGGAGGAAACAATAATGGATAAAAATTTAAGAGAATTAGCATTGGCTGCAGCTACAGGTAAAGCAGTTGCAAACTTTACTAGAGAAGATTCTGAATTCGCTTTAAGAGAAGAAATCAGAAAATTAGCTGGTTCAATGAAAGATTATCAAAAAAATAAATGGGATTTATTTGAATTAATCCAACAAACAGCAGATGAAATAATCCCTACAAGAGTAATTGATATAATGGGACAATTTGCTGAAGTACAACAAGTTGGACAAGGAAATAAAGCAACATTCAAGAAAAGACTTGGAAAACAAAGAGCTAAAAGTTTCATAACAAAAGTATCACCAGCTGGTACATATGAAGCTTTCAGATTAGATAGCGAAACTATCGAAATCACAACACAAGCTGTTGGTGCAGCTGCAATCATCGACTGGGAAAGATATTTAGATGGTTTAGATGATATGGCTGATTTAGTTGACATTATTATGGAAGGATTAGAAGATGCTATATATAAAGCTGTTTATGAACAATTAATAGCTGCTTATACATCAGTAAAAATGCCTTCAGCTAATAAAGTTACAGCTAATGGATTCGATAAATTAGGAATGGATAGATTAATATCTGTTGTTAAATCATATGGAGATAACGCTATAATCTTCTGTACACCATTATTTGCTAGAAACATTGACAATGAAGTTAAAGGAACTTATTTAAATGATACAGACAAAATGGAAGTAAGAACACAAGGTTATATTGGTATCTATCATGGAACACCAGTAGTAGTATTACCTATGGCTACAGAAACAGAAGCTAACTTAAAATGGGCTTATGACCCAGCATACGCTTTCGTTATGCCAGCAGGAAAAGAAAAAGTTGTTAAAATCGTATTAGAAGGAGAATTACAAATGAATGATTGGGTAAATAAAGACTGGTCATTAGAAATGCAATTCTACAAAAAATATGGTGTAGGAATGTTATATTACAACAACTGGGGAATTTATAAAGACACTTCAATTTCTGAAGATGTTTTAAGTATGTAATTTGAATTTGAGAATAGTTCAAAATAGGTTTGCGGTGGGCGCCGAGCCCACACGCGAATGAGTTTAAAGGAGGAAACAAAATGGAAGAAGATTTAAGAAAAATTAGAGTGGTTGTTGAAAGCTTAGTACCAGGTTCAGTAGTGTACAATTGCGAAGCTAGACACGTTAGAAGAGAATGGAAAAGACAAGGTCAACAAATTCCTATCCCAGCTGATGAATTACAAGAGGCTATATATGACCAAGGAACATACAATTTATTTGTTCAAGGTTATTTAGGAATTGTTAATCCAGACCATCGTAAACTAGTTGGTTTAGAATACGAAGGCGGAGATATGGTTGTACCATTTTCAGTAGCAGATGCAAGAAGATTACTAGTAGATGAAACTGATTTAACAGTTTTTGAAAATAAAGTTCGTTCTTTAAGACCTGGAAGTATCGAAACATTAATTAGTACAGCTTATACATTAAAAAATGTAGATTATAATAAACAAAAAATTATAAAAGATGTATTAGGAGTAGATATTATTACTTTAGTTAAAAACAATGACCAATAATTAATGGAGGTGTAAAATGGGCACTCCATTCAAAGTGGTAAATGAAGCTTTTCTTGGAAGAATAGAACAAGATGAGTGGTCATTAACAACTGATTTAGCTGATTTGAAAAGAGATTGGTTTGAATTAATGAAAATGGCTATCGCACGTTTTATGTTTCCAAAAATAAGTTTAGAGTATGATGAAGAGTCAGAATGCTTTGTTGAAGAATTAGGTCAAGGAGAAATACAATTTTTAGCTGTGTTAATGAAGAATGAATGGTTAAAGAGATGTTTAGCAACTTGGAGAGTAATTCAACAACAATATCATACTAAAGATTTTGAATTCCTATCTCAAGCTAATCATATGGCCAAACTAATTAATTTAGTTGAGTTATCAAATAGAGAAGTTTTAAATATGACAAATGTTTATAGTCGTATGCAAAATCACTCTCCTTTCAATTGGTCACAGCTAGCAGGAGGAGGAAAATAGTGGATAATAAAGTTTTTAAAGTAGCTTATGGAGATAAGCTTAAAGATAAATTATATGGACTTTTAGGCGAACGTGAGAAACGTGGTGAATGGGAAAAGTTTCTTGGTACTATTGAAATTGAACTAATTGGTTTAGAAGATGAGCTTGCGTCAATTAATTATTATACATTGCGCGCAAAAATTAGCTCTTTAAGATATTTAAGATTTTCATACTTTAGAAAAACTATTTTTGAATGTATGAATTTAATCTCAAGTATCTATGATAGTATGGACTAATGACTGATTATTATCAAGTATTTGAAAAAAGAGGGAAAAATCATGGTAAGGGATTTAAAAATCTCGTTCAAGCACAAGCGCGCCATGATTTTAAATATTTCCTACAAAGTTCACCAAACGCAATAGAAGTTAATATTAATAAGGTAACTGGTACACAAACTAGAGTTGCCACAATTGAGAGTAAAGAAAGTGATACTCTTACAAGAAGATATTTTTTATGCGCAATTGAAGATGGGATAAGAATAGGAGACTTTTTATATTGGGATAATACCGTTTGGTTGATGATAAGAAAAACTGTGGATACAATTAATGCCTATGATAAGTTTGAAGGTCTTGAATGTAGACATAATATCAAATGGGTTAATCAATATGGTATACTTCAAGAAGTACCTTGTTATTTGGTTGCTCAAAACGATGATAAAGTTAAAGCTAATTTTAGAACTTGGAACAATATGATTACACCGCAGCCAAATAAATATATGGAAATTATTACTTCTCGTAGAGATATTCAACTAGGACAAAAATTCTTAGTTGATGAAACTGCATGGTTTGTAGTAGAAAGCGATTATATTAGTGTAAAAAATATTATTTACTTATCTTTAACAGAAGATAAGAAAGATTTATATAATGATGATTTGGACAACAATATTGCTAATATTGTTGATTTAAATAAATTTGATGTTGAAATTGGCGCAACTGAAGTTAATTTGGGTGTAGGAGATGAGTATCAAATTAATGGAGAAATTTTCTTAAACGGTAACAAATATTCAGATGCAATTTTTGTTGAGATAATTCAAGGCAAAAATTTAGTTTCAATTGATGAAAACTTAAAACTTACTTGCAATAAAGAAGGAAAAGTTAAGTTAAGAGTTTGTATGGAAGAAAATAATGAAGTTTATAAGGAATTAGTAATTACAATTGGCGCAGAATCTCAAGATAACTATTATTACACTATACAAGGTGATTCTAGTATCAAATGGGGTAGAACAAAAGTTCTTTCAGCCGTGAAAGTTATTAATGGTGTTGAAGAACCTAGTGCGGCAACATTTACTATAACTGATATAGATGAAGTATTGCAATCGTATGAGGTTAGTAGTTCGTCAGTAACTATTACAGCAAATACAGAAAATAAAACTGGTTCAATTATGATAGAATGTACTTTTGAAGATGGTTCTATTATAACAAAAACAGTTAATGTAACAAGTTTATGGATGTGAGGTGAATTATGGCTGAGACAAAAATAGGCACTCAAAGACGATTTGAAGTAATGGGGGAAGATATTTTTAAAATCGTTAATAAATTATTACAAAATCAAAATTTATTAAAGTTAATAAAATATACCGATCGTGACCCATTATCTCATCCTGATATTCCTCAAGATGAAATAGATAAAATGTTGCATAAAAATATATTAATCACACCAAAAATTCCAGACGAGGACCAAGACAAGAATTGCTATATTATTATTTTATTAGATAAATATATAGTAGACCCTCAAAATGCGGATTTTAAAATTGCTACTGTACGTTTTGATGTTTTATGCCCAATGGATAGATGGGTAGTAAACGGAAAATCTTTAAGACCTTATTTAATGATGAATGAGATTGATAAAGAATTTAATGAAAAGAAATTGGCTGGTATTGGCAATTTATCTTTTATAAGTTCAAATCGTTTGGTAGTATCTCCATATTTATCAGGATATTCGTTAAAGTATGGACATACAGAATTTAATTAATCCCGAACAATTTTTTGTTGGCATTCCAACAGAAATTAAAAATATATGTAAAGTCTATCCAGTAACAGTAAGAGAAATTGCAGAAATTGGCGCAAAAAACTTTTACAGTTATCTTAGTTTTTTTACATTAGAAAAAGAAGATATTGACGATTTTTTAAAAGAGCAAAAAATGGAAGTACAAGTTACTCCTTTTCAATTTACTTTAATAAATGCTCATGAAGATAAGCAATATTTTAATAATTTACAAAAAGCTTTTAAATTCTTTTTGCATGAAGAAAATATTACGATTCTTGTAGGTAATGAGGCTATAGTCCTAGGAGATATTCGTGAAGAACGTCTAATAATGGAAGAAGATTTTAATACAATTTGTGCCATAGTTGCCGCGCAAAATGTGGTGCATAAAGAAAGCGCTGAAGAAAAAATGAATAATCCAGCTAACAGTAAGGCTGAGCAGATTATTAAAAAGCTTAAAGAAGGAAGAAAAATTAGAGAAAAGAAAAATTCTAACTCTAACTTATCTTTTGTAGATTTGGTTGCTTCACTTGCGGCCAAAGGCAATGGTTTAAATGCACTAAATGTATGGGATTTAACCTATTATGCATTTAACGACCAATTTAAGCGTATGCAAATGATTGAAGAATTTGAAAGTTCTCGACAATCACTATTAGCAGGCGCAGACCCTAAAAAGGTCGAATTAAAACATTGGTTAAGACCAATAAATAATGAAAAATCATAAAGGAGGAAAATAAATGAACATTTTTGAACAATATGGTTTAAAAGAAGTTGCAAACGTTACTTTTTATGATATAAAAACAGGAATGCCAGTTTTATTTTTAGACACATTAAAAGTATCTACAATTGAAACAACAGCTGAAAACGTAGAAGCTAGAGGTGGATGGGGTAACCCAGCATTAATTTCTTGGGATTATAACAAAGAAGTTAATGTAACATTAGAAGATGCTTTATTCTCAGCTGCATCATTAAGAACAATAATGGGAGCTGGAATTGACGTTGCATCTGCAGAATCTAAAGCTACAATCGATATTAACGAAGAATTAACAATCGATGCTACTGGTAAAGTAAAATTATCTTATGCTCCAAAAGCAGGAACATCTGTAAGCTACTTAGATGAAGCTAATGGAGAATACGTAAGAGTTGCAGCAGCAGCTGAAATCACAGTTGGAGAAGCAGCTGATGAAGGAAAATTAATTAGAGTATTCTACAAAACAGAAGTTGACGGAACAAACGGAAGTGCTTTAACAATTACTATAGACGCTGGTAAATTCGGTGGAACATATAGAGTAGTTGGAGATACAATCGTAAGAAGTAAAGAAACTGGGGAAGACGAACCATTCCAATTCGTAATCGAAAAAGCTAAAATCCAATCTGAAGTAACATTCACAATGGAAGCTGAAGGTGACCCAGCTACATTTAATTTACCATTAAGAGTTTTAAGAGACGACAACGGTGCTATGTTTAAAATGATTAAATATAATATGCCAACAGTTTCTATGTAGGTTAAAATAAAATGAAGGGAATAGGAGTCATCCTATTCCCTCTTTTTTGTTTTTAGGAGGACACTATGCAAAATACACAGCAATATTTTGGTTTAAAAGAGTTAAACTCGGTTGTTATTAGAGCTTATAAAGATACAACTATTGGGACAAAATTTTATAGAGCCGGAGAACCAATCTTATATTTTGAAAAAATTCAAATTAGTGAATTACAAGAAAATACAAAATTAATAATGGCACGTGGAGGACATGGAAACTATCCTCACGTTGTTTGGGAAAACTTTGGAGATTTTCGTTTTAGATTGACAGAAGGTGTATTGTCTAAAGCTAGTTTTAGCATATTGTCTAATGCTGGGGCTTTCGAAAGAGAAGCTGGAGAAATGATAAAGAAAGTTCCAAAGAGAGAAATTTTAACGGTTTATGGCGGATATGTTACTGCAATGTATGCACCATTAACTGAAAAATTATTCATTTATGCTTTAAATGACGATGGAGTTACAGAAGAAGAAATAAGAAGTTATACAGTTGATGGAAGAAAAATTATTGTAGGAGAACAATACAATAATAAACAAATCGTTATTGATTATTATTTTGAATATATAAATGCTTATACTAATTATATAATTGGTAGTGAAAAAATTGATGAAATTCTTTGTTTAGAAGGTAAAGCATATTTTAAAGATGAAGTTACTGGGCTAAATAAGACGTTTTTATTTGAGATACCAAAAATGAAAATTACATCTAATTTAGACATAGTAATGGGAGAAAAGGCAAGTCCGACAATTTCGGTCTTTAATGTAATTGGTTTACCAATAAAGGAGAAAAATCAATGGGTTGTAAGCAAAATGTATTTATTGAGCGATGATATTGATAATGATATTTAAAGAAAAGAATATACGGGTTAGCCTTTGCGCTAACCCGTTTTTTTATTGAGGTGATATTTTGGGAAATTACAATTCAGTTACAAAGTCTGCTTTAAGACAAAGTGATTATTTAGTAGATGAAGGATATTTACATAATGATTATGAGCGTTTTCAAATTATTAAATCTCAAAAAGTAGGCTTTGATGAAATTATTAGCTATGCAAAAATAAACACTTTGGTCGATAAAATTATTGCAATTCAAGCGCGTCGTGAAACTGGAGTTTTAAAACAATTGGGTGTAAAGAGTTTAAAACAATTAAATCAACAATTATTTACAGATGAAGGAATTAGTAATTTTGTTACAAATGATTTAGAACAATTTTATCAAATGATTTGCGATGGCGCACTTGCAGGTTTAGGAGCAAATAATTTTGATGCATTTAAAAATAGTGGAACGATTAAAGGCCAACAAATACAAGAAGGTTTAGATAAAGTAATGAAACAAAAAATGCGAAAATTAGGTGCTGACTATTCTCAAAATTTTGATAAAATTTTAGTTTCAGCTAATACTGGTGGAACACAATTATCGGCAGTGCGAAGTGATTTATTAAGTGTTTTTAATTCATTTACAGACGATAAAGAATTAGAATATCAAGAATTATACAAATTATCAGAACAAGCATTTGCACAGTGGAAAAATCAAGCAACGGTACATGCTTTAAGTCATTTATTAACTCAATTTGACAATGTAAAAAATGTAAAAGTATTAAAGAATTTTAGTACAAGTGGGAAGGGCGCAAAATCACATTTAACAGTACATTTAGAAAATGGAAAAGATTTTAATTTTTCAGCGGTAAATAGAAAAGCTGCGAGCCCAGGGCATTTGGCATTTACACTACAAGGAGGAGGCAATGGGACTAATTTCAATACTTTTGTTAATCGTTTACGCGATTTAAGAAGTGTTACAGGTAATAGTGTTATTACTAACACTGTTAATGAAATTGCTGATGGATTAACAACAGATAATTTTTATTATAATTTAGTCAATGAAGCATTGCATAAAACAACTTTTAAAAAATCTGAGCCAGTTGTTGAATTTTTAAACATTGTTAAAAGTTTGGCGGCCGCGTGGTTTGGAGTTCAATTAGTTAATGATATTACTACAGCTAATGACAATGTAGATTTTTTCTTAATTGAAGGTATTGGTTTATTACCTATGTCTAAATTATTAAAATTAATCAAAGATGAAGGTAATAAAATTTATGTAGCTGCTGTTTCTAGGGCCGATTTAGATGAGGAATATTATCACGAAGCTAAAATAAATGCAGGTATTGCGGCGCGCAGACCAGAAGCATATGGCCCAGAAGTTAGAGAAGTCGGTACCGAAATGGGACAACGAGCTTACGATGAAATTTATGTAAATGAAATTAAATTAAATTTATTAATTAGTCAAGCTAAAGGATTGACTACATATAAGAGTTAAAGGAGGAATAATATGAAAATAACTTTAAAGGAGAATGTAAATACTAAATCATTAGTATTACAACACAATATTTTAACACAGGCTATTACACTTATGAGTGGAAGGGAGGAAGCATTAGAAACAGAAAAAGATATTTATTTAATGATTGCTTTAGTTAATGCAATTATTGAAGAAGATTTAATTCAAGAATGCAACAACGATGGTAGAGATTTAAATAATATTGTAGCGTTAGAAATTGAGCCTTTCTTTTTAAATTTAATAGAAAAAGAGAGTCAATACGAAACAATGTTTAATAACGTTAAACGTATTTTTAGCGATTATTATCAAAAACTTTATGAAAAACAACATTCATTTATGGGAATATTAGATGCTTTATTAACTTCAATTGAAGCTATGGGTATAGAAGATAAAAAAGAAGTTTTAAATGGTACGGCAAAAATAGCTGAACAAGCTTATCGAGATAGAACAGAAAAACTTCAAGAACAATTAACAAAAATTACTGATAATTTAAAAAATAATGTAATAAACCAAACGAAAGAAGAGGAAATAAAAGAATAGAGTAAATAATAAATAAGGAGGTAAAAATGGGTAAAAAGAATGTTCAAGCCAATATGCAAATAGATGTATCTTTTGTTGCAAACACAAAAAATCTTGTTAAAGAGCTTGAAAAATCAACTTCTTCGTTAAAACTAGACAGTGGTTTAACTAAAGGATTTGGTACCTCTTTAAATAAAAGTTTTAAAGAAGTTTATACAAACTTAGACAAAATGAGTCAACGTTTAAATAAACCTGGTTTAAGTAGTAAAGAATATACCAATATTTTTAAAACATTAAATTCTCAAATTCAAGATAGTTTAGAAAATATTACTTCTTTACAAAGTCAATTAACGAACATTTTTAAAGGTAGTGATAATACCAAGGCTATTAAACAATTAAAAGCTTATAAAGAACAATTAGAACAATTGGAAAAATTGCGTAAAGAACAAAATACATCTAAAAGATATAAAAAAAATGCCACAGAAAAATTTGAAGCAGAAACTGGTTTAAGTTATAATGCTAAAAATAAAAATATGCTTTTAGATTTACAGCAACGTAAAACAAATAAACAAAAGCTTACTCCAACTCAAGAAAATTTTCTTCAAGCATCTGGAATAGATAATAAAGCATTAAAAAATGTGATTATGCATTTGCAACAAATTGAACAGCATCAAAATAATATTATTGCAAAAAATGCTGAAGCTGCGGCATTAACTGGGGATAACACTGTTGATAATGCAATTATAACTACGACTAAAATGATTGACGAGCTTAATTTACAAGTTTATAGTACAGAAAATTTTGAAAAAGATAAACAACAATTTGAAGCAATAGAACAACAAACACAACAAACAATAAATGCTGCAGATTCAATGGGAGACCAATTTGAAGAAGCTTTAATTAAAGGGCAAAGAGAAGCTGAAGAATTTGCAAAAACTCAAACTACTTTAAATGAAATTTTATCACAATTTGGAATCATATTATCGGCTTCGGCTTTTGCAAGTTATTTTAAACAATTGTTAACTGATGCATATGATTTTTATAAATCTTTAGACAGTGCTTTAAATGAAATTTATGTAGTTTCTAATTTATCATCTGAAGCAGTTAATGGTTTAAAAACAGATTTTATAAAAATGGCAAAAGAAACAGGTATGGCATTAGACGATGTTACTCGTTCCGCAGTATTATTTTATCAACAAGGTTTAAATACCGCAGAAGTTATGGAAATGACTCGTGTTACTTCAGAATTTGCAAAAGTTGCAGGCATTGATGCAGTAGACGCAGCTGATAAATTAACTGCAGCTATTAATGGTTATTGTTTAAGTGCGGAAGATGCATCTTTGGTAGCAGATAAATTTAATAAGGTAGCAGCAGTATCTGCGGCTGATATTGATGAATTATCTACAGCGTTTTCTAAAGCTGCGGCACAAGCTAATCAAGCCGGAATAGGGATGGATAATTATTTAGCATATATTGCTACTATGGTTGAAGCAACTCGTGAGGCTCCAGAAAATATAGGTACTTCATTGAAAACAATTATGTCTCGTATGCAACAAGTTAAAACATCAGGAACAACAGAAGATGGCGATACAGATGTAAATAAAGTTGAAACAGCTTTAGAATCAGTTGGTATTGCGTTAAGAGATGCTAATGGAGAATTAAGAGATTTAGAAGAAGTATTTGCTGAATTAGGACCAAAATGGAATTCTTTAGATAGAAATACACAGGCATATTTAGGAACTATTATTGCTGGTACTCGTCAACAATCTCGTTTTATTACGTTAATGCAAAATTGGGATAGAGTTCTTGAATTATCAACCGAATCACAAGAAAGTGCGGGACAGCAGGCATTAATGCATGCCAAAGCAATGGATAGTGTTGAATCTAAGGCTGAGCAATTAAGTGTTACTTGGCAAGAATTTATTTCCAATATAACTTCTAGCGATACTATTAAAGATACATTAACGGTTTTAACACGATTGTTAAATTTAATCAGTACAGGGCAAAAACCAGTGGCTTTATTGTCAACGGCATTTGCACTATTGGGAGGCCAATTAAAAAAAGTTCAAGACTTTGCTTGGAATAAAATTACACATAGAAAAGAAAAAGAAAAAATTAACGGTACTCAAATTGCATTGCAAAAAAATCAAGAAGCTCAAGGTATGGTAAATACTGAAATTCAACAATTAACTGCTTCTATGCAAAATACACAAAATTTAAAAGAAAAAATTGTTTTAGAAGAACAAATTAAAAAATTAAAAGAGCAACAAACTAAATTAACGGAAAAAGAAAGTGAATTAATTAAACAACAAAATAAACAACGCAAAGAATTAATGGCACAAAAAGTTACAACAGCGGGAATGGCAATTAGTGGTGCAGGTTTAGCTATTTCTCAATTTGATGATAATGCAGGAAGCTTAGTATCTGGAACTGGTACTGGAGTTATGGCTATTGGGCAGGCACTTAGTGGAAATTATTTGGGAGCTATTATTAGTGGTGTAACGGCTTTTAAACAAATAACTTCAACATTGGAAAATTGGGAAGAAAATTTAGAAAAAAGATTGACCGAATCAGCAATTAAATTAAATGAAGCTGTAGAAAAAGTTTCCCAACAAATGACTCAAACAACCAATTTAGAAAATTTAAAAAGTACTTATACAAGTTTAAGTCAGCAAGCATATTTAACAACAACCGAACAAGAAAAATTAAATTCTACAATACAAGAAATGGCAGATACTTATAATATTGAAACAACTGCAGACGCCTATGGCAATTTACGAATTAATATTAGCGAAGTAAACTCAGTGTTAGATGATTTAAATAGTAAATTAGAAACTTCAAAACGAGAATTAGATGAAATTGAAACACAAACTTTAACCGAAGCTTTATCTGGAATTGGTAATACAAACAATGTAAAAGACTTTTATAATGAGTTTTTAAATAATTATAAAGGTACTTTAAAAACATTAATTAATGATTTAGATAAAGATTTAATTGAATCGTCAGATAACGTAACAGCTAATATGTTTAATAATTTAAATAGTAATTTAAAAACTGCTATTATGACTAATGTAGAAAACAATGTTTTGGCTTATACGGGAGACGTTACAGATGTTGTTGGAGAAATTAGTGATAATATTAATAACGCTTTAAAAAAAGGTAATAATTGGGATAGAATTTCTACGTTAATCAATCGTTTACAACAACAAGGCGATAATTTAACTTTTAGTAATGCACAAGTTGAATTAGACAATTTCTTTAATAAATTTAGAGATGAGTTAGGATTAACTACAGAAGAATGGAAAATATTAGTAGATGCTATTAATGGGACGGTTTTTGATAATTCTCCTTTATTAGATTTTTATGCTAAAGTTCAAGATGAACAAGATAGTTGGACAGGAGAAAAATTTGATTCACAATTAGCAGGTTTGGAACAAAAAATTAGAGAAAAAGTTGTAGATTATGAAAATACAGCAAAACATAATCCAATTAGCGCATTTGTAGGAGTAAAATATAACGGTGAAGAAATTAGTGTCAATAACGCAGATGAATTGATGGAATATGTTAAAAAGGGTGCAACTACTCAATATGGTAATTGGGGACCTAGTCTTTTTCGTTTTAAAGAAGGGGATACAAAAGCTAAAGAGCTAGATAGTTTAGTTGAATCTTACAATTTATTATTAAAAGAACGTAATGGTTTTATAATGAATTATGCTAAAGAGCATGGAGTAGAAGGAACAGATGGTTTTATAAATCCTTTAGAAATAACTAAAATTTATGCAGAAGCTGAAAAACTTTTAAATGCTCGTATAGAAATGGCAAAAATACTGCAATCAACGTCAGCAACGACGGCAGAATATATGGGTACAGTTGCAACTCTTTATGAAACTGAAAATTTAGGCGCTGAAGCAACAGAAAGATATGCAAATAGTTTTGGAGAACTACAAGCGGGATTAGAAACTTTAGACAATAATCAATCTCGTGCGAATTTTATTGTAGAATATGCCAATAATGCAATTGCAGAATTGGGAGATTCAGATGCAGATAAAGAGTTAAAAGAACAATGGGAAAAAATTCGAGATGAAGCTTTTAATGATTTAACATTACCACGAGCATGGTCTTTTACTGATTTAGGAAAAGAAATTGATAGCATTTCTTCAGATTTAAGAACTTTAAATAGTATTACTGAAGAATTTGACGAAAATGCTGGAATTTCATTAGATACTTTTATGGACCTTGCTGCAGTACTTGACAATATTAATATGGATGCACTTGCTTCATATGATTTAACGCATAATACAAATACTGTGCAACAATTTGCTAATGCAATTGATAATTTAAAATTACGTTTTGATGCAGCTAATGGTATGATTACAGCAAACGGAGAAGCGTTACAATCTTTACAGGCAATTCAACAAATGCAAGTTCAAGCAGAATTAACTAATATCCAAAATAGCCTAAGAGCAAAAAAAGCTGAAGCCGAAACACAAGAAGCATATATTCAGGCTCAAATTGATGGAACCGCCGCGGCGATTGAGGCTATTAAAAGCAAAGGTGGGGCAGATATTGCAGCTTCTGAAATTTCTGAAGCGGCAAATAAAGCAACTACAAGTTCTTTTGATACGGCTGTACAGGCTTTAACGGAAGGATATGGCGCAGACATATATAATCAAGCACAATGGTCAAAAACTGTATTAGGTAATTTAAGCACAGTAGCTGAAGCTTGGGGTAAATATTACCAAGCTGTAGCAGATGGAAATGGTGATGCCTTATTAAGCTTAAGAGCTGAAGCAGAAAGAATTACATCAGAAAATAATGATTGGGAATATTCAGATAGTTTAGCTAATTTTGATAAAGATAAAAACGATATTTTTAATCAAGAAGAACAAACAGCTTTATTAGGCCAACTAGAATCAAATTTAGCAAATTTACAAAAACAAAAAGAAATTGTTTCTGCTTTAGTAGGACAATATGATAGCAGAATAGATTTTATTGAATCTATGAAAGGTGCGGATTTATCTAAATTTACAGGAGACGAACCATCAAAAGGTGGCGGAAGTGACGATGCTTATGAAAGCATGGTTGAAAAATTAGAGCATTTTTATAATTATTTACGTCAAATTGAAGCATTAGAAGAGAAAATTAATAAAATTCGTGAAAAACGTAATTTAATTGATGCTACTCAAAATTATTATATAAAAGATTTAGCAGAAGAAAATGAATTATTAAAAGAGCAAGCAAGTCTATATGGCAGATACATCGATGATGAAATTGATTATTTAGCAACATTAAGACAGGCGTTGTTAACAACCTATGAAGAATGGGTATATTTTAATGACGAAGGCGTTATTCAAGTAAAACAAACAGAATTTGCCATAAATTCAGAAGAAGAAGAAAAACGTTACGAAGCATTTTCAGAATTGTTAGAAGAGTATCAAAATGAATATAATACAATGCTTGAAAATCAGAATTTATTATACAATATTCAAGCAACAATTGTTGAAAATATAAATGCAGCTTATGACAAAGTTTTACAAAAAATTACTGACATTAGCGAACGTTTAGAATATTTAAATAGTATTTCAGAACATAAAGTTGAAATGAGTTTCGGCTCAATTGAAAAATTAGGATTATTATCAGACCAAATCAAAACAACAACTGATATGTTATTAAATGCGCAAAAAGGAGTTAATGAATTAGAAGGAGATTTTAATGACCTTAACGAAATAATAGAAAAAAGCGCATTTAAGTCACTATTAACTTGGGATGAAACATTAAATAAATATTTAGTTAATAATGATGCAATGGAAGACTCAGCAATCCGAAAACAATTTGAAGAGCAAGGCTATAGTTGGCAAGATATTGTAACTTGGGTTAATGCAGTTGCCGCAGCAAGTCAAAAAATTGTTGATAGTACAGAAGAAGTAAATGAACAGTTAATGTCTGCGCGAGAAGCATTAAAAGATTTACTTGAAGAAAGAATTTCTACAATAGATGAAATTTTTGAAAAAGCAACAGATGAACTTAATAAATTCTATGGTATTTATGAAGATAAGATTGCAGCATTAGGCACTGAAAATGATTTATTTGGTGTAGATTCAAGTAATTTAGAACAACAATTCCAATATTTAGAAACGGTTGCACAACATTCAAAAGCTGTTTTAGCCGAGTTAAAAGAAAATAATCAATTAATATTAGAAACTTTAATGAAAGATTATGCTCAATATGTTGAAATGGTAGATGGAGTAGCTTATATTAATAAAATGGCGATTGAAGAAAGTGACACTTTAACTGAAGGTCAAAAAGCTGATTTGTTACAATTGTATCAATTATATTATGATTCAAATGAGCAAATTGAAGAAATGAACGATAAATTTTATGATTATATAGAGCAAATTAAAGAAATGGAAGAAGCTAAACGTGATGCAATTATAGATTTAAAAGACCAATTATATGAAGAATTAATAGCATTGGATGAAAAAGAAATTGAAGACTTACAAGAAAAATATGATAAAATGAGTGCGCTTGATAACGAGTATTATTCTCAATTACAACAAAAAATTGCTGATGCAAGAGACGCACGTTCAAGACTTCAAGACCAACAAAACTTAACTCAAATGCAAAATAGATTATCTGTTTTACAACAAGATAATTCTGGAAAATATAATGCCGAAATTGTTTCTTTACAAGAGCAAATTAATCAAAGTTTACAAGCACAAGCTGACCAAGCAATTAATTTAGAAATGGAAAGAATTGCAAGAGAACAACAACAAAGAGAAGAAGATAGACAAATGCAAATTACCCAAATGGAAAATTTATTGACGTTTAAAGATGAAAACGGTATTTATTGGCAAGACGTATTAAACATCATTGCCAATGGGCCAGCTTCTATTATTGGTATTTTAACAAGTAGTGAAGATTATCGTAAATTAAGTGACCAAGCACAAGAAAAACAATTTGAAGAATTAAACGATACAATCAAAACTGCAAATACTACATTAGGTAACGATATTGGATTTGAAAGCATTAATTTAAGACAAGATATTAAAAATTTTGTTTCAGAGCCAATTTCAGAAATTCCTTCTTCAATTGTTTCAAATGCTACTGCAATTACAGATGCAGTACAAACAGGTACTGAAAAATTCTTAGCGACAATGTTGACTTTATTTAAATACTTAAATGAATTAACTGGGAAGACTGAAGCTGGCGGATATAATACTGGAATAATAGATGAAAATGGTATTTATCAAATGCCAACATTGAAACCGGTAGAACCACCACCTCCTCCAGTAGTTTCTACTCCAGTAGATACAGGAGATTCTGTAGGACAGGTTGCAGTAGGTTCTCGAGTTAACGCTGGAAGCGCGAGAATATATAGTAGCTATAATGGTGGCTCAGGTTATGGGCAATATTATGCAAATGACCCAATTTATACAGTATTGAAAATTCTAGGTAATCGTGCTTTAGTTCGTTATCATAAACTTTCAAGCGGGTATACTGGATGGTTTAATTTATCTGATTTAAAAGCTTATAGCCAAGGTGGATACGTAGATTATACAGGTCTTGCGGCGGTGCATGGTAAAGCTGGTAAACCAGAGGCTTTCTTAAACGCGAAACAAACTCAATTATTTGAAGCTTTAAAAAATAGTTTAGCAATTGTGTCTTCTATTAATACGAGAGAAAAAAGTGTAGGAGACAATATTACAATTGAAAATTTAACAATAGATGTTAAAGAACTTGCAGATACAGACTCAATTGATAAAGTTGTTAAAACAGTTAAAGATTCAATTTATAAAGACGCAACAAGCGGCAACAATATGAAAATCAATAGAAGGAGGTAAAAATGGAGGATAGAGATTTTATAGATTTTAAATTCGGAGACCATTGGGCAAGCGAATTTAATTTAATAGCGGTTTCTTCAGGAGACCGCTATTCTCCTCCTGTTTACGGTAGTGTTAATCCTAATACTACGACAGTTGCAGGTAAAGTAGGGGTTTACAAATGGAAATCTCAAATAGGAGAAAAGGTATTTAATATTAATATTGCTTTTGATAATATTAACGGGCAAACTTTAAATCAAATAAAAGAATGGTTACATCCTTTTAAAATTGATAAGTTAACTTTTAAAGAGGAACCTTTTAAATATTATTGGGTTACTTTAAATAGTGAACCAGAATTAAATTTTGTGCCTTTTTTAGAAGAAACTAAGGTAGTAAATGGAATTGAGTTTAAACAAGGTATTTATAAAGGAGAGTTTAATATTCAATTTGTTTGTTTTGACAATTATGGATACAGTGATTGGCAAAGTTTTGATGAGAATTATGATTATTTAGCAGAAGTGGTTAATTCTACAAATGGTGTAATTAGTGTTAATGATGCTATGAATGTTGAAACTGAAATTGGTATTCAAGGAGTTAGTCGTCAAGAAACTAGAGCGGCGGAAGAAGGAGAGACAGTTGAAGGTGAGATGATTAGTTTGAATGATGTGGATGCGACAAAAGAACATGAGTTTATAATTGAAGGTAATTCAAGTCAGGAAACTAGAAAAGGATATAACAAATTACAATTACCAAATCAAACATTTAGTAGTAATGGAATAACATTAGAAATTAAAGACGGAATAATGACATTTAACGGAACAAATAATGGAACTGAAAGTGTATTTAATTTAACTTCAAATGAATTCACAACAACAAGTACAACTAAATTAAAAGCATTCCAGTTAGGTGGAAGTTGTAGTGATACATATCAGCCTAACATATATACTTATGTTAATTGGGCAAATATAGTTGCTACTGGGATTATAAGTAGTGCAATAGTAAGTTATGCCCCAAATTTAACATACACAAGGGTGGTTGTAGGAATAAAAGGTGGAACATTTACAAACTATAAAGTTGGTATTTTAGTAGCCGATGGAATAACAGACACTACAGAATTCGAACCATATGGAATAATGCCAAGCCTTGAATTTGAAAGTCCTGTTGAGGGTGTTGGAAGTAATATTAATGAATTTGATAAAGATAATGCAAATGTTTTAAATGGGTCTATTGATATATCAAGTAAAACTTTTAAGGAAGCTTCGATACAAAAATCAATATATATAGAGTGCAAACCTAATACAACATATACAATATCAAAAATCATCAGTAAGAGATTTATTATTGGAACTAGTGAAAATGTTCCATCTCAAGATAGTGTGTTTACTAATTGTATATCAAATGCTGATGTTGACGAATTATCTATAACAAGTAGTGAAAACGATAAATATTTATGTGTTTATTATTATACGCAACAGTATGATACTTTAACAGAACAAGAAATATTAGATAGTATAAAAATAGAAAAAGGAACAAAAGCAACATCATGGTCTCCTTATGGACAAGGTAGTATTGAAGTAGAGGTTTGTAATAAGAATTTAGCAGATTTAACAGTGTTCACATTAAAAGGTAGTGCTGCGAGATATTTAAATCGAGCAATAAATAGTTTTGATATGATAAGTACTGGAACTTGGGGAAATTGTGCTTCCATATTTGAAAATATATATCCTAATGAAGACTTAACTATATCTTCTAAGTTTTTAGAAACAGTTGCTGCGACTTCAAAAGTGGGAATATCTGTTTATGGTAATGATGAAGAGAACACTTCAAGCATGATAGAGATATCTTCAAGCATTGTAGATATTACTAAAAATAATCAAAGAGAATTATCATTAAGTTTTAATACATCTAATTATAAATATATTATCTTAAGATTTTGGAGTAATTGTACAGGTACAGCAGTAACAGAAGGAAATAGTTACGTTGAAGTAACAGATGTGCAATTAGAGAGAAAAACAAAAACCGACTACGAACCCCACCAATTACAAACCTATCCAATTTATTTAGATAGAGAATTATATGACAATGAAATAATTAAAGATGCAATTGTAAAACGAAATAATAAATGGTATTATAAATTAAATTGGTATAAATATATATTTACTGGTAATGAAAATTTTGCAAATACTTATGGTACAAATTTATTTAGCGTAGGTAATTTACTTAATGACAATCCTTTTAAAGCTGAATGTAAAGCATATTCTAATTATTTTACTTATAATCCTGTTCAAAGCGGAATTAATAATATACTTACAAATTATGAATTTGCATTACAAAAGTATGGTACTGGAAATAATGTTTTCTTTAAATGTGAAAATTATGATAATCCAGATAATTTTAAAGCTAAACTAATTGAATTATATAATATAGGAAATCCAATGTATATAATTTATCCATTAGAAAAACCGTTTTATCAAGAAATTACAGATGAAATTTTAATAGCTCAATTAGACGCTTTAGAAAATTCAACACTATATCAAAATATAACAAATATTATTGGTAATGATAATGTAAAATTACATTATAATTATTTAACACCAATTCCAAGTATTAAAATTCCTAGTGAAATTCAGAATACAGAAGAAAAAGTAGATATTCAAATTTGTAATAAAAATTTAATACCATTTGGATATGATAAAGGTCATACTATTTCTGCTTATGGAATAACTATAGAAATATTAGATGAACATAGAATAAAAATAAATGGTACGGCAACTAATAATTTTTCTTATGATTTATTAGGCAATAATGATATTTATTATAAAAAAGATAATTTTTACACTTTGTCTTGCAAAAAAGTTTCAGGAAGTTTTTCTGATTATTTATTAGTGCATACCAGTTTTAAAAATGATACAGTTGATAATTGGAGTTTGCAATCGGTAAATTTAAAAAATGAAGAATTATCAACAACTATTAAAATTACCGAAGATGGCTATAGTCCTAGATTAATTATATATGCTCTTGCAGGTTTTAGTTTTGATAATTTAATAATAGAAATACAATTAGAGCAAGGAAAAACTGCGACAGAATATGTAGACCATCAATCACAAACAGTAACTTTCCCTCTTTCTGAAGGACAAAAATTATATGAAGGAAGTTATTTGGCTGAAGATGGAATTCACAATACGAGAAGACAATATATTTTTACAGGCGAAGAATATATAACAACTATTGATAGTGGAACAAGATTGTGTACATCGTCAAAAAGAGTAGCCGCGCTAAACGAAATTAAAATAAATATGCTTGATTATACAGGAAATTTATCTAATGTACTTAGCAATTGTTTTGAAACTACAACACAAAATCAAGTAGTAAATTCAGATAATTATATGGCTTTTTCTCAATGGGGAGAAGATAAATATATATATTTTTCAGCTGCTAATAGAACAATTGAAGGTTTACAAGCTTTATTTAAAGAACGTTATGAAAATGGCACTCCAATAATGATAGAATACGAATTAGAAAAAGAAGAGGTAATTCCATATACTCAAGAACAAGAAGAAGCTTTAAAAAATATTTACTTATATACTGGAATAAATAATATTTATGTAGATAACGCAGAATTAGCTTTAACTTATATTCCACAACAAAATATTTATATAGATTATATGGTAAATTGTAGTAATCTATTAAATGACTCAAGTTTCTATCATGATAATGATATTTATAAAAAATCTTATTTTGACATAGACACAGGAGACGCTACAAAATCTGGAATTAGCACAAATAGACCAGTTTATTTATATAATGCAGGTACTTCTCGCGCAAACTTAAATTTAATTTTTGATTTAATTATTCCAACCGAGAATAGTCCATTAATAATAAAAACTGAAAGTTGCAAATTAACCGATAATGGTATTCAAATACTAAACGAAGAGTCTTTAATTAGTATTAGTAACTTTGCTAATTTTAAACCTTTCTTAGATATCTATGATGGCAATTTAGACAATTGGCAAATTGAAATAGATAGTGAGCTTTGTGAAATTTATGTTAAACATAAAATAGACAAAACTAAAATAATTAGTCTAAACAAATTTAATGATGAACAATCATTCCTTTCACTTGCTAACTGCAAATTTGTAGACTATCTAAAACCTTTTCCTACATCTATAACAGCGATAAGTAATAGCGCAATTGAAAATACTATTTTCAACAAATTATCAGTAGCTTCAAGCGCGCAAAATTATAGATTAAAAAATGTGTATGTAGATTGGAAACATACTTATATATAAAAGGAGGAAAAGGAGATGAATAGTGATTTAAAAATTTCTTTATATTCTCATGATGATGAATATATTGATTTACTTTACAGTTCTGATAAAGAATTTATCGGACAGTGTTCTAATCCTATTCTTACTGTAAATGCAAACGGCGCGAAAACCTTATCTTTAAGTTTACCACTTAGACATTTTGATACTAAAACTAATCAATATGTAGATAATATTCGTTGGCAATATATTACTAACCAATATAAAATAAGAGTTGAGCGCAAAGGAGAAGAGATAGAAGAGTTTGTATTAAGAGATTATACAGAATCTCATTCTGAAAGTGACCAAATGATGGTTGATATAAATTGTATGAGTTTGGCTGAGTTTGAACTTGGCCAAACTGGCTACAACTTAACTTTTAGCGAAGAAACTCTTTATATATATCCTGACAATGTAGACCCAAGTGACCCGGATTCAGAGCCAATAGGAGTATCTGATTCTGATATTCATTTTTGGGCAAGTAAGATTGTGGAAAATACAGATTGGAATTATGAAGTTAAAAGCTATTACGATGTTGATACAGAAATGGCTGAAGATAATCGTCAAAGTAATCAATTTTACGAAAATGATAGAATTGTAGATTACGACGATAATAACAATCCAATTAAAAAAGATGAATACGATATTAAAGAGAGAATTATCAAAGCTGAAAAATCAAATCGCTGGAATTTAACACAAGATTTATGTGAAAGTTTTGAAGTTTGGGCAGACTACAAAATTACATATGAAAATAAGAAAGTTACAAGTAAGACAATTATTTTCAGAAATGATATTCCAGAAGATGCTTTATTTTCAGTAAGATATACAAAGAATTTAAAAAGTATTTCTCGTCAAGTAGATGATTCGCAAATAGTTACAAAAATGTACGTAACGCCGCTAACAAATCCTAATACAGACAATGGAATTGTAGCGATTGCAAATAATGAAAAAAACTATATGAAAGAGAACTATTTGTTAGATTTCAGCTGGTATTTAGGCGATGAAAGAACAGATACGGATTTAAAAAATAAACAGTTAATTAATCCTGATTTATCAATGACTTTTCATGTAACTGATTTTGCTACTCCTACAATTGAAGAGCACACAATTGAGGGAACAAAAGATTTAATTGAAGATTACCAACAAAATATGCGTTTTAGAAACAAATATATTAATCAAACTTCTCAACAATTAAATCAAGCAAAAGAAGAATTAACTGAATTAAAAACTCAATATGAATATTATTTGGCGCAAAGAGATAGCGCTTTAGAACAAGCAAATAAAGCAATGGAAGAAATGGCACTTATTCCAAAAGGTGCGCAATGGAAAGAGAATAGAATTGCTTATTTGTATGAAGATGCGGGTTATACGATTATTCGTTTCAGCGAAACAGGTGTAAAATACTTACCTAACGCCGCAACTTTTAGAGAACCTAATAATATTGCTGATTTAAACGATACTTTATATACTAATGATACAATTAGTAATTTGCAACTAAAAGTTCATAAAGTAGAACCTATTACAGAAACTATTTTAGAAGCTTCAATTGTAAATGGTAAAATTGGCAACACACAAGATTATGCAGCGTTTAGAATGGATTTAGAATATTATCCATTAGAATTTTATATTAAACTAAGACAATATTGGTTAGCAAAAGTAACAGAAGCTACAATTGAACTGGCGCGATTAGGAAGAGGGCGTGATAATGGTGATACAACAGGTTTAATTTATGAAAAGGAAATTGAAGTTGACCAATTAAAACTAAATTTATTTTTAGCTCAATTAGAAAAACAAGAGGTTGTAACTGAATTCGAATCATTATTAGCTCCTTTTGTAAGAGAGGGCTATTGGGAAGATACTAGTTATACAACCTATATGAATAAAACTGAAACTTTTACTGAAGTAGTTCCAAGTGAATTACCAACAGAACAGTTACTACCTACTCAACAATGGACAACTGATAATTGGTGTTATAAAATACCAAATGAAATTGTAGGGCAAGTTCAAGTTGACGGAGTTCAACGAGATGTTTATTTATATGATATAATCGATATTGAAAGCATTGAAGTTATGAACAACAGTATTGTTAATAGCGAGTATGACGAAAATTTTAAAGTTTATGTTAAAGGGCCAACTCATGCAACGCAAGGAACGGATTATACAGTAGAATATGGTTATACAAATACCGATGAGAATAGTTTAACAAATAGAGGTATTTATATTAATTTCTACGAGCCTGAAGATGGAACTGTATTTACACAAACTGCAGATACAAGAATTTATGTTAGAGCGAAGGCACGTGGAACAAATTATTATATATATGAAGGTTATTTAAATAATCAAACTTATATTGATGATTTAGGTAATCGCGCGAGAATGTATTATTCTCCACTAGAACAGATTTTGACAATTGACCATGAAGATGTTATTTTATCTTCAATTATAGTTACTGCTAATACAAGTGGAGTTAATTATATTAATGACGAAACTTTAGAATTAACACATTCAACTTATACTTTAATTTATGGAACTGATTATTATTCTTATAAAGAAACAATTGATGGTAAAGTATATACAAAAATTAAATTACAATATACTACAAATGTACCATTAATGTCTTTTGACCAAGAAAGCGCGTTTTCTAGCTATATTTTAGATTGTAATTATGACGTAACTTCAAAATATTATTATAACGATGCTTTAGATACAATGAAAGAATCTTCAATTCCTCAAGTAACTTATACTATTTCAGTTGCTAATTTAGCACAACTAGAACACCCTGTTAAAGATTATAGCAATTTCAAACCTGTTGCAGGAACGCGTATTCCAATTTACGATGAAGAATTAAGATTTTATGGATTAGTAGGATTTATTAATTCAGTGTCTTTTAATTTGCTAGAGCCTCAAAATACAGAAATTACTATTAGTAATTTTAAAGATAAGTTTGAAGATTTATTCCAAAAAATTACTGCGGCAACAATTCAATTACAAAATAAAGGTGATTATTATGATTATGCAACTACAATCACCGATGCAACAGGAAATATTAATAAAAACTTATTAGAAGATACTTTAATGCAAAACAAAGTTGAATTGAAATTAAGTGAATTTAATGATGTAGTTTGGGATGAAACAGGTATTACAGTAACAAATAAAGAAAAGAACGAAAATGGCGTTTATGGTAAAATGAGAATTACTTCAAATGGTATTTTTATTGCAGATAGTTATGATGAATATGGTAATTACAAATGGGAGACAGCAATTACACCAAGTTATATAAATGCAAGTAAAATGACCGTTGGTAAATTAGATACTCGTCAAATCCAAATTTGGAATAGCTCACAACCGCGTTTTTTATGGAATGAAAATGGTATTTATGCCTATGGAGAAGACGCAAATAAACAAACTGATTTTAATACTTATGTACTATACAACCAAAATGGTTTACAATTTAGACAATTAGTAGAACGCAAAGAAGGTACACAATTCCGTAATTTAATTCAAAATCCTAACTTTTTAGGCACATATACAAATCAATGGAGCACAGATGAAAATGCAACACTTGACATTGAGTCAGTTGGCAATTATAATTGTCTTGTAAGCACTCAAAACGTAGGTAGTAGAAATTTAAATATTACACATCATACAATTGATATTGATAGCACACATAAATATTATTATAGAGCGACAATTGGTTTAGAAAATGTGGATGGAAATATTCAACATCAATTAATTGCAGGTTTACAAAATTATTCAAAAACAATAAGTTATTTTATAAATGATGGTATGATAACAATTAGTGGAATGCTAAGTGGAGCAAATAATCAAAATTTATATGAAGTTTCTGCTATGTTATCAGAAATTCAATCTAATTGGCAATTAAAATTAACTCAGCCAATGTTAATTGACTTAACGGCAACTTTTGGAGAAAATGTAACTACAACTATAGAAGAATTAGATAAATTACCATTTTTTATTGATGATTATATTTATACAGAAAGTTTTAAAGTTTATAGAGATGCAGTAAGTTTGGCTTGGAACGGTTTAAGTTTAGACGCACAGGAAGGTGCTTTAAGATTAACTTCTGAAAATGGTTTAGAGGTATTACAGCCAAATGAGGTTTCTATCAATGGAAAAGACCGCAATTTAAGAGTACAGGTAGGTAAATGGGAAGAGACCGTACAAGGCGAATCTGTTATTAAATATGGTATTAGAGGTCTAAATGAGAATGGGCATACTTTTTTTGAAGTATCTCAAGAAGGCTTTAAAATCAATTATGCAGGTAAAAATGATACAATAGATAATATAATAGATGGAACAATAGCTTATAATATAACTATTCTTTCATCAAACGGAAATGTTTTTAAAAATAGAAATATAGACACTGTCTTAACGGCAGTTGTAAGAAAAGGACAGGAAGATATAACTAATACATTATCACCTTCTGCTTTTATTTGGACTAGAGTTTCAAAAGACGAAGAAGGAGATGAAGCTTGGAATCAATCACATTTAGGCATGGGTTCAACAATTTCTTTAACGCAAGCAGATGTAGATTCGCAAGCAACATTTAACTGTTCTATTCAAGTGTAAAGGAGGAATATAAATGGCAATAAAAGCTTCAGGTCAAATTACGATTGTTGATTTATCAGATAGCAGACAACTATCAGTATATTTAACATCAAATTTACCAAAAACACAAATTTTAGACCAAGATACAAATGCTTTTAATCCTAACTGGACAACTACAAATTTAGTAGTTGAACCTACAATTTTCCTTAATCAAACTGCAGTGCAATTAAATGCCTCTGGTTTAACAATTAATTATAAAAGAAGAGATGGCTCTGGGGCAGAGGCATCTCTTACAACTGGAGAAACTGTAAGCGGTGGAAAATTAACTGTTAATACAAATGTATTATCAAGTTCAAATTCGGGATTAGTTACTTATATATGTTATATACAATATATTGACCCACAAACAAGACAAACAGTTTATGCGCAAGCTGATATTTCTTATTCTTTAGTAAAAAATGCTTCAAGCGCAAGGTTAGCTACAATTAGTGGGGCACAAATTTTTAAATATAATGGAGATAAAACTTTAATAGGTCCAGATTCAATTAGTTTAACTGGAGAAATACAAGGTGTTTCTACAATTAGATGGCAATATAAAAACAGTAGTGGGAATTTTGTTGATTATCCAACAACATCTGATAATGCAAATATTACAAGCGGGACTTTAAATGTTAAACCTTCTCATGGAATTTTTGTTGACGATGTTGCTACAATTAAACTATCAACAGAAAATACTGATGTTTACGACATAATTTCAATTAGTAAATTATATGATGGTAAAGCAGGAACAAATGGCGCTGCGGGCGCGGGAGGTTTATCAGTAATTATTGGCAACGAAGCGCAATCTATTATTGCAGACGCAAGTACAAATCATCCAATTTCAGCCGCCACAACAATTACTATTCCAATTACAGCTTATAAAGGAACAGCAATTACAAGTTGTACTTTAACAACTCCAACAGGTTTACCAAGCGGAATGACAGCAACTCAAGCAACTTCTAATAATGTAGTTACTTTAACATTATCAATTACAAAAGGAGCCACTTTAGGAAATGTAGATAGTGGAACAATTCCATTAGTAATTACTTCAAATGGCCAAACAGTTACTAAAACATTTAGTTGGTCAAAGGCTGTTAAAGGTGCAGCAGGGGCTGCGGGACAAGATGGAGAAAATGCAGTGGTATTTACAGTTTATGCTCCAAATGGAACAGTTTTCATTAATCAAAGTGGCACATTAACATTAGCTACTCAAGCTTATGATGGTGCGACATCAATCAGCTCTGGAGCTACATACAAATGGGAAAAATATGCCTCTGGCTCTTGGTCTCAAGTTGGAACTGCAGCGACTTTATCTGTTGATGGTAGCTCAGTTGCAAACATAGCAACTTATAGATGCACAATGACATATAATTCACAAACTTATCAAGACGTAATTACTTTAGAAGATAAATCAGATTCGATGGTTGCAACAATTGAAAGTACAGGTGGAAATATTTTCAAAAACGGAATTGGAAATACAACTTTAACTTGTAGATTATTTGCAAATGGAAATGAAACAGACGGTTTATTAGCAGATATTAGTGTAAGTGCGCCAAGTAGTCCAACAAGTGGAACGCTTTGGTACAAAGTAGATACAAATGCTAAAACAGTAACTTTAATGAAATATAATGGAAGTACTTGGGCAACTGCGACAGAGGCTCAAGATTACACATATAATTGGTATCGATTAGATGCTGAAGGGGATGCATTAGATAACGGTGCCGTATTTAAAACTGGAAAAGTTATTTATGTAAGTGACGCGGAAGTAGACACAAAAACAACTTTCATTTGTGAAGTTGAGTAAAGGAGGATTTAAATGGGAAGACAGTATTTTAATGGTATATGGCACACTGGCTTTTTAAATTTGAATACAGGAGCTGTTGAAACCAGCAGCTCTTATCCTAATTCTATTTATTCAGATTTAATTTTCTTCCCTGCTGGCACTTATACAATTGAAGGCGCTACAATTACAGAATGGCGACTAAGAGTGTATAACAGCGATGGGACTTATAGAGAAAGTATAAGTTGTAATTCAGCTGCGGTCACATTAAAAACAAATATTTATGCTCGTATATTACTATTTCATGGTTTAAGCAACGAGCAACAACAAACTTTTAAAATTTATAGAGGAGGGGATGAAATGGTAAAAGCAAGTGCGCAATATACAATTGCGGAAATTCATGAAGAATGCAACGTTGTTATTTCAAATGAATCACATGTTTTTCGCGCAGATAAAAATAATACTGCTATTGCTAATAATGTTACGATTCAAGTATATGGATATCAGGGTAATACACAAGTAGCAACTACAGTTGGTACTATATCTGGGAAACCCTCTGCTGGAATGACAACAACAATTAATAACAATGGACAAACAAATACTTCAATTACAGTAGCTGTAACAACTGCATTAACTTCATCAATTGCGAATAATGGAGTTTTAACAATTCCAGTTACAGTAGTTGGAAAGACATTTAATAAAACTTTTAGCTGGAGCAAAGCGCAAACTGGTGCAACGGGCTCTGCTGGAGCGGCAGGGAAAGGTGTTAGCTCAACTACTGTAACATATCAAGTTGGAACATCAGGAACAACCGCACCAACGGGTACATGGAGTTTAACTGTACCGAGCGTAAGTGCTGGTCAATATTTATGGACTAGAACAATAATCACCTATACGGATAATACAACAAGTACTTCTTATAGTATCGGTAAAATGGGTGAAACAGGTACTGCAGGCAAAGGTATTAGTTCAACTGCAATCACTTATCAAGTTTCTTCAAATGGAACAACAGTTCCTACTGGAGACTGGGTTACATCAATACCTAGTGTAAGTGCGGGACAATATTTATGGACTCGTACAATAATTACTTATACAGATAATACGACTTCTACTTCTTATAGTGTAGGTAGAAATGGTACAAATGGTACAACTGCAAGAACTTATTGGGTAACAAGTAGCGCAAATACAGTTACTCGTTCTATGAAAGGAACTTTAACACCAGCAACAATTACTTTTGGTGCATATTATAGAGATGGTACAAGTGCAACATCAACAGCTTATTCTGGAAGATTTATAATTCAAGAAAGTTCAAACGGAACTTCTTGGACAACAAAATATACTTCAAGTGCGAACGAAAGTTCAAAAGTTTATACACCAACAAAAACAACTAATTTAGTTAAATGTACAATGTATGCGGCTGGAGGAACGACAAATGCGCTAGATACTTTAACAATTGGTATTGTCGATAGTATTGATGATTTGCAAATCGGAGCAAGGAATTACGCACGTGATAGCTTAAAAGAATTTACCCAAGCTTTAAATGGTACGGCAAACAGCACTAATTTAATTGCATGTGAACCGGGAGAACAATGGGCAATTAGTTTTGATATAAAAGGTGAAAGCGAGTACACTGGAAATACTGGTTTAATTGAATTTTTTCCTACTGTTGAAGGAGGTAATCGCACAAGTTATCAATGGATAACAGGAACAGTGAAAACTGAATATTCTCGTTTGGTAGGTTATTGTACAGTTCCAGCAAACTGTTATGGTATACGTCTTGGCTATCGAAGCTCTGATGGCGTTGTTAATACTTATAAAAAAGTTAAAATTGAAAAAGGTAATCAAGCAACAGACTGGACGCCTGCGCCAGAAGATACAGACGATAGAATTACGCAAGTAGAAGGAGATTTAACTGGAAAATATAATGATTTAGTAAATAATGATATTGCGGCAATTAATGACAAACTAGCACAAGAAATAGCAGATACAAAAACAATGAAAGAAGATTTAGGTGTTGTTAGTCAACAAGCGACTACTTTAGTATCTTTGGTTGATGAGAACGAAAAAAAAACACAAGCATTAACACAAACTGTTTCTAATATGTTATTATCTGGTGAGTCATTAGATATTTCTTTTGATAGAACAAAAGGAGTAAATTTATTAAAAAATAGCGTTATGCAACAACACAAAACAGCAGTTGCAAGTGGAGTTATTAAAGCAGATTTTTGGTTAAATAAAAATTTAGAAGAAGATTATTTTTCAAATGTTTATTATAATGAAGAAGCTTTAGTAAGAAAAGCTACTGTCTGCGGTAATAGTTTCCAAATTCGTACAAAAACTACAGACGAAGTTAAATACGACTTTATCTTAAGTTCACCAATAGACTTAAAAGAAAATGTAGAAAATTTATTATTGGCTTATAAAATAAAAGGAAATATTTCTGCAGGAAATTGTTTTGTTGGTTTAGTTTTTTATAAACATTTAATAGACCAACCCAATGGATTAAGTTTTACATCAAGTAGTTCCAATCCATATATTACAAATGCATATTATGTACCTATTAATTGCTACGCGGCAGCCGAGGGAACAAATATTAAAAAAATTAATGCAAGTTTTACACAAGATTATATATATAAAACAATGCCTTTAGCAACACCAGAAGCTCACGTAACAAAAGAAGTAAATGAAACTTTAGTCGCAGAAGAAGGTCAAATAGAATTAACTTATTTACCACAAACTGGCTCAAATATTGTTTTAGTAAGTCCAAGTGGGGTTCAAGGAGTTGTTAGCGCATCAGATAGTAGATTAGTTACATTACCGGCCGCCCTTTTAGAAGAAACAATTGTGACAGCAACTTATAATCGCTCAATTGAAACTTTTAAAACAGCAACAAGCACAACAGACGCACAAACGAAAACCAATTCTATGCCTGATGCTGAAACTACAATTTGTTATAATTCAAGTTCTAACAAAATTTATGTTTACAATCCTTTTACAAAAAGTTATTATTTAAGTAATAATTTATATGATAATACATCAAATAGTTCTAACATTGATACTGTTAGAGTTATTATTGGTATTTGTGGAGCTACAATATCAAGCAATTTTGTAGGAAATGTTGAAATTGCAGATTTAAAACTTGAATATGATAGCACAAGTGTTTATTGGACACAAAATTTAGATGAATCTTATTCTAAAAAATATAGAATGGATGAAAAGGGTTTCAGTATTTCATCAGACCAAAATATGATGTTTATTGATGAAAATCAAATTGCGGCATATCAATTAGAGGAAACAACAACAGTAGAGGGTGAAACAATAAAAGAACCAGATTTGGATAATCCAGTTTTTCAAATTTCTGGTGCTGAAACACAATTACAAAAAACAATAATTTATGACGAATTAAAAATTAGTAATAGAACAAAAAGCGAAGACGGCGCGTTCGTGTTTAAACAATTACAAACAGAAAGCGGCGATTGGTACTTTTTATTCTACTAAAGGAGGTAACAAATGGCTACGAATGGAACGCTTACAAGTAACACTTATACAACGTCTTCCGGGAATAATTCAAGATATATAAATTTTTACTGGTATTGGACTGGAAGTGCCAATGGTGATACTCCTTATAGTACAATTCATTGGACATTAACTATAAAAGGAAGTTCGTCTGCTAGCGGAAATTATATTTGGGGAAGAAAAATTAAGTTATTAATTGACGGTGCGCAAAAATATTATAATGAATCTGATATAAAAGTATATGCTGATACTTATATTACAGAAGGAGATTATACTGTTTATCATAATACAAGCACTGGAGACGGTAGTTTTACTGCCTATGTTGAAGGTGCAATGTATGATTATGCAGTTAACGTTAGTGGAGGTACAAAAACCTTTTATCTAGATAATTTGCCACGTAAAGCTAATTTTACAGGATATGGTTCGACTGGCTACTATGATTATATTGATGCACATTGGACTGCTGATGCTACATGTAATGCTCATTGGTGGAGCGTTGGTAATGGATGGAATTTTATAGGAGATATTAATGCTTCATCGGGCACTTTTAGAACGTCAGCTTTAAATCCTAATACAAATTATAGTTTAGGAGTGCAAATTCGACGTTCAGTGTCGAATCAACTTAATGAAGTTTGGTGGACAATTCCAACATCTAAAATTGCAAGAATGGCTTCTGCAAATAATTTTTATTTGAGCGCCTGGTCAGGGAACTCTTCAACTGCAACAGTAACTACTAATTATACAATTGCTGACAATGGCGGGACAAAAGCATATTTAGAACGTACTTCTGGAGGCATGACTGTTGTTAATGGAGATAAGAAAGGGAAAGACCAAACAGGGACTTTTACTATTAATACTACTGTACAAAATCAATTATACCAAGAGCATGCAAATGTAACTACTCCATATAATGGACATGGCGATTTACGTGCCACTTCTGGAGTACAAGCTGTTGTTCAATCTACAGGTCTTTATGGTAGTTTTTGGAGTGTTTATCCAATTGTTGCAATAATATCAGAAGCAAATTGTGGACCTACGGCATTAGCTGAATGCACTTATAAAGAAACTCAATCTTATATAGGAACTTTAACTGGTTCATGGAGCAATGGTGCGGCCAAATCATATTCTGATACTGCAACTGGAACAACCAATGTATCACAATTGAATTTGATTAAAGGTTATAGCGGTTTAACAATAAGTGCGCCAGCGAATCCTTTAACAACAAGAGCATATGCGACTAATAAATATATTTCATTGGGTGGTAGTGCAAGTAAAACTAGTACGGTAGCAACATCGCACACTATAAATAATGTAACTGTAAAAAGTTATAGTATTTACGCAACCGATTCAAGAAATTTTGGTTTGAGTAGAACTGCAGAAGTTAATTTATTAGATTATTTCCTTCCTAAAATTAATGTAGCAACAATAACTCGAAACACTGGTGAAGGGAGATCTGCTTTCGTAACATTAGAAGGAACTTTTTGGAATGGTAATTTTGGAGCTGTAGCAAATTCTATTAGAAATGTGAAAGTTTGGATAAAAGAAAAGGGAGCTTCTAATGAAACAGGTTATAATTTAGGTTCTGGTATTTTAACAATTGATGGTAATAATTTTAGATGTTCTAACCTACCATTATTATCAGAAGGAACATCAGGCTCTGCAATTGAATTTACATTAGGAACTGAATATGATGCACGTTTTGAAATAAACGACGCTTTCTGCGCTGAAGGTGGTAGTTATGCAAATTTAAGAGCAATAAAAAATACAACAGTATCCTCTGGTAAATTTTTATTTACAGCAAAAAAAGATGAAGGGATTTGTTTTGGAGGATTATATAACGAATCAACCGGAGGAGCTGCGCAATTAGCAGGTATGCCAATGACTGGCTTTAATGTAGAATCATCATGGTAGGAGGAAATTTAAAATGAAAGTAATTTTTGAGAAAAAGGAGGTTACAATTATTTAATTGTTTCCTCCAACAATTGAATAATAGAATAAATATGGCAAATTATGCAGGAACTTTAAAAGATGAAAGAGGAAATAATTTTTATCCAAGAAGCGCAAATGACCATAAAATAGTAGGAACTACAGCAGAATTTTTTTCTGATTTGTATTGTCATATGTTTGCAAGAGACCCTAGTATAACTGGACATTTGGCATTAAAAGTTGGAAATGTAAAACAATCAAATGAAAATTTTATGATAACAGTAAAAGGACATTTTTTTAATTATAGTGGAGTTACTGAATGGGAAGCGTCTTGTTATTTTTGTAATAATGGAACAAATACAGCTTATCATAATTGTACTTGTAAAATTGATAATCGAACAATGGTAAAAGATGTACATTGGGCAACAGGGACTGATGGTTATGTTTATTTAGTATTTACCAATGGAGGCCAGCAATGGAGTTATACAACAATTTATATTGATAAAGTATATGTTTCTTGGAGTATTAATGGTTATCAAAATCTTTGGTCAGGTTGGGGAACAGCAATGGTCTCTGATATGAGCGGTTTTACTGTACTTTGTACTTGTCAACATGTAGGAGATGCATTAGCTCATTATCCAGTTGGTTCAATTTATATGAGTACTAGTAATACAAATCCAACTTATATAATTGGTGGAACGTGGGAACAAATTAAAGGTAGATTTCTATTGGGAGTAGGAAATTGTGATGCAAATACAGATACCTATTTTGGTTCAATTAAAAATACAGCATGGAATGCGCGCGCAGGTTCAAAAGGTGGAGAAGATTTTCATACTCTAACCACAGCGCAAATACCTTCACATCGTCACTCTGTTAGTATTACTTCTGGTGGAGGAGGTAGTCATTATCATACAATTAGATATGGTGGAGCCGCAGGAAGTTATTTAAATGTTTCTTATGAAAGTGGTTCATTAAGCATATTAAATTTAAATTCATATCAATGGGTAAACGCAAGCTATGGTAACTTATATGCAAGTTCAGTTGGTGACCATACTCATAGTGTTTCAGGCAATACTGGCTACATGTGCGACGGAGGAAATCATAATAATATGCCACCATATTATGCGGTATATATTTGGAGAAGAACGGCTTAATTTGATTATAAAATTTGAATAAAACAAAAGAAAATAATACATTAACAAAAGAAGAAAAGATATTTTATATCTTTTAATAAGTTTTTCAAGGAGGAATAAAATGAACGAAAACGATATTTATTTATCTCCAGAAATGGAAGAAGAATTATCAAATAATAGAGGGGAGGAAGAATAATGATAAAATCTGATTTAGCTACAGTAGTGGTACCTGCAAGTTCTAATAACTATTCAGATAGAAAAGGTTATAAAGTATGTAAATTTACACCTCATCACATGGCTGGTAATTTAAGTGTAGAACAATGTGGAAAATTATTTCAAAATCCTAATAGAGGAGCAAGTTCTAATTATGGAATAGGAACAGATGGAAGAATAGCTTTATATGTAGATGAAGCTTATAGAGGATGGACATCTTCTAATGCTTTAAATGATAGACAAGCAATTACAGTTGAAGTTGCCAATAATGAAATTGGTGGAAATTGGTCTATTTCAGAAGCCGCTTGGAATTCATTAGTTAATTTAGCAGAAGACGTTTGTAGAAGATACGGATTTAGATTAGAATTCGACGGAACACCAAATGGAAGTTTAACATATCATAGTATGTTTGCGGCAACAGCATGTCCTGGTCCATACTTAAAAAGTAAAATGGAGGAATTAGCTCGAATTGTTAATGAAAGATTAGATAATAATCAGCCACAACCAGAGCCACAACCAGAACCAGCTCCTGCGCCAGTAGAAGGCTATTTAGTAAAAGTAACTGCAAATTGTTTAAACATTAGAGAAAAACCTGGAACTCAATATGCAATTACAGGACAAATTACAGACAAAGGAACTTATACAATTGTTGAAACAAATGGCAACTGGGGTAAATTAAAATCTGGAATGGGGTGGATTTGTTTAGATTATACAACAGAAGTAGGCAAATCACATTCTACAACAACAAATAAAAAAATGAAAGTTAATACAGCTAAAGGATTAAATGTTAGAAATGCACCAGCGGGGACAAAAGTAGGAGCTTTAAAAAATGGAACAGTTGTAACTGTAACAGAAGAACAAGATGGTTGGTCAAAAATTGGTGAAAATCAATGGGTTTCTAGCCAATATTTAAAAGTTGTTTAAGGAGGATTTAGTTAATGGATTTAATTAATTTAGTATTTGAATATATTCCATTCGATTATATTTTAATAGTTGGTGGATTAATAGTTTTAGGTGAAATGTTTAAAAAATTTACTACTTTACCAAATTATTTTTTAACAACTGTGTTACCAATTTTAGGAGCTATAATAATAGGAATTATTTATGCAACAGGAGCAGAAATTTTTATTGTGGCAGATTTTATTAAACAAGTTTCAATTGGTTTAATTTTAGGATGGGCTGCAACAGGTGGATATGAATGGTTCCAAAATTTAATTAATAAAAAGTTTATAACAACTAAAAAAGTTATTAATTATGAAATAATTGATGAAGATATAGAAGAAGAAAAAGAACCTGAAATTATTGAAGAAAATAAAGAATAAAAAAAATAAAGGGAAGTCAAATGACTTCCCTATTTTTTATTTTTCTATAAAAGGCACTAAAACTTCAATTTGTCCAACTGTTAAATCTAAATCTTTAATTGCCTCTAATTGAATTTTATTGCTTTGTAATTCTATTTTTCTTGCAAATAGTTCATCTAACTCTGCATCTACTTTTTTCACATCTTCATCAGGAATTTCTATCATATTGTTATTTTCTTTATCTACTACTATTTGTCCATTGTCATCTTTTTTAGCATATTTAGTAACTATTTTTGTTCTTTCTGTATTTAACATATCAAAAGCTTCATGAATTTCTCTTGCTAATGAAGCTAATTGAAAAGCTAAAGATAATTCTAATTTAAGTGGTAATAATTCTTGTATTGTGTTATTTAATACTTCCACTTGTCTTAAACTAATTTCCATAAAATTCTCCTTTATAAACTATCGAAATCTATCATTTCGTTATTTTTTAAATATTTTTCTGTTACATATAAACCAATACAAATTGCATCAGCTTCGTCTTGTGTTACATTTTTTTCAAATTTTTTTTGAACTAATAATTGAGCTGCGCGTTTTTGGTCGTTTCTTGATTTGGCACCAATTTTACAGTGAGAGCGCCAAGTTGCAGTATGAACGATTATTGGAATTATTCCTTTTTCAAAAATTGTAACCATTAACGTTCCTTGCAATTGCGCTAATACTTTATAAGTAGTGACTGCGCCTTCTTCTTTTCCGTGTTTATTTGCAAATTTTTGTAATTGTATGTCTTCTAAAGCTACTTTGTCTGGTTTCCAATTTTCTATCATATTAACTAACCATTGACGAATTTTGCTCATTCTTTCTACAGTATCAGACTGTGTAAAACTAATTTTCCCATAAGCTATTAATTGTTTATTGTCATAAACTGACCAACCACTTACGTTTGTTGCTTGGTCTAAAGCTAACACTCTTGTACTACCTTTTGTTTTACTTTTTATTTCTACTGTACCATATTGTTGTTTAGCTTGTTCGCAAATAGGGCATAGAAAATTTTCGCGCACTTTTTTCCAATTTGAATTTACAATATGACCTTCAGGACATTTAAATTCCATTTCAGTTTGTAAATTTACATATTCTTTCGTTATAAGCTCCCAGCCATGAAAGCTGGCAGCATCTTTTATATCTTCATATTTAATTTTGCTCATTTTATTTCACCGTAAGTGTCGCATATTTTTCTTTTTCAAAATCTGTGTCATATTCTATATCCCCAAATAGTTCTGGCATTTCAGTTTTGAATAATAGTAATAGCGGAATTAAAATTTGTCTAATAGAGGGGTGTGTCATTTTTTTAGTTCTTAAATCTAATATATGTCTCCATTCTCTAATATTAGCTGTCATACACACTTCTGCCGCAGTTGAATGTGGTAATATCATTCTCATTTGGTCTGGAGTTGCTCCGTGTTCAGCCATATGAAGATAATTCATTTCTATTCTTCTCATTGTATGTTCCCAAAATACATATAAATCACTATCTTCATCTATATTACAAGGTTTAATAAATTTAATTTCATTATCAAATTTATCTTTTCCGTAATTGCAATATCTCGTACTTTCTATTGAAAATGATGCAATTCTATGTCTAGTTAAATCTTTATAAACTCCAATATCGCAAACCATTCTTACAGTAATTTTTTCATGTTCCATAACACTTTCGTGTCCACGAGTTATACAATTTTTTAATAGAGTTTTATAACTTTCATTTGAAATCTTATCTTCTGACCTATAACAAGTTCTACAAGCTTGTTCTATATTTTTCATTATTTGTTCTCCATTAAAGTTTTGTACTTCTATTGATGGCTCTATTATTTTCATTGATAACCTCCTACTTTTATTGCCCTGACGAGCCGTATCCACCTTGTCTATTAGAACCTGCGACAGTTAAAATATCATCTACTTGATTAAATACCCCTCTTGGTACTATATTTAACACTCCTTGTGCAATTCTATCTCCAGCTTTAAATGTAATATCTTCATCTCCAATATTGTCGCAAATAATTCCAATTTCGTCACAGTATCCGCAGTCAATTGTTCCTGGTGCGTTTGAAATTCTTAAAGTTGTTTTAACTGAATTCCCACTTCTAGGTCTAATTTGTAATTCATAACCAGTTGGTATTGCCATTTTTAAACCAGTTTTTGCTATTTTACCATATTCATGTGCTTTAATAGTAAAATCTTCTGGTAAATAAAAATCAAATCCTGCATCATCTTTATGTGCATAAGTTGGTAATTTTGCATTTTCATGGCATAATTCAACTGATACAACTGCTGTTTCTCTATTAATATCTTCAAGTGCTTTATCATATAATTGACTTGTTATATTTAATACTTTATTATAAATTTCTTCTTGTTCTTTAATTAATTTAATAGGCCCATTTTTTAATCCTCGCATACTTTCTAATAAAGCTTCTTTCTTTTCTATACCTGTTGTGGCATTAAGACCTTCTAATCTCATTTGACGTTTAATTTCATTAATAAGTTCTTGATTGGCTAATAAAGCATCAAAAAAATCATTGTATGAATTTAAAAATTCTTTTGTTTCATCTTCTGTTAAATTCATAATAGAATTTAATAAATTATAAAAAGTGCTTTCTAACATTCTGTATTTTCCTCCTCTTTATCTTCCCAGTCTTCGCGCGCATCATTCATAGCAGCAGCATTTATCATTAATTTGTTTAAAAAATCTTGTCTTGCTTTTTTCTTGCTTTCTTCCATCCTTCTTGAAAATTCTTGTGCCTGCTTTATAGCTTGCTTTTGACTTCTTTTTTGTTTCATAGCTTTTAAACTAAATTTTGAAAAAACTGCGCCTTTATCTTGTTTTGCCATAGTTCCTCCTATTTATCTTGAATAACAGCAGTATCCAATAATTTTTTAAATTTATTTCTTTCCATAAATCTTTTTGCAATTGCCATTGCTAGACCTTTTTCTTTATCAAAATCTTCTTCAGAACATTTTACTATTGTTCTTTCTTTATCTGCCCACACAACTATTGTTAAATCTTTTTGAAAAATTACTTGTGTTATTTCTGGCATTGATTTAGTTTTAAGAAGATTTACACCTGAATGATGTAATGTAAGAGTGTATGGTTCATATGCAGTAGCACTTGTGGTTGTATATGGTTCTAAATTAGTTTGTAACATATAATCCTCCTTAATCTCCTATATTAATAAATGGTACTGAATTTCCCATTGAATATGTACTTAATTGTCCATTCCATTTTTCAATGAATGCTTGTTGAATCTCTAATTCTTTTAATCTTAAAGTTTGTTCTGTAATTTGTGCATTTTGTTGTCTCATTACTTCTGCTTCAGCCTTTGCATTTTCAATTGCTTTTTCGTTTTCAATTTTAGCTTTTTCTAATTCGTATTCAGCTTGTTTTGTTTGCTGTTCAACGATTTGTTTTGCTTCAATAGCTGCATCGAATTCTGCTGAAAAAGATAAGTCTGCTATACTTAATGCAGTTATGTAAATTCCTTTGTCGTGCACTCTATTGTATAATGCTTCAAGCGCCAATGCCGAAACCTCATCTCTTTTTGTAATTAATTCTTCTGCTGTATAGTTTGCTATTGTTGATTTAATAGCTTCGTAAATTGCTGGTTCTAAAACGATAGTTTTATAATCTACACCTACGTTTTTATACAATTGATTTGCACTATCTTTTGAAACATTGTAATTAACTGAAATTTTTAAATTACTAACCTTTTGTAAATCTCTTGAACTAGCTTCCATTGTGTAATCAATTTTTTGAGTTCTACAATCGATTTTAACTATTTTTTCAATAAAAGGCGCTTTTAAATTAAACCCTTCATTAATCATTGTTTCTTGAACCTTTCCAAATCTTGTTTTTACTCCAACAAATCCTGTTGGTATTGTAGCGATAGAACTAAATAAAACTATTAAAAGAATTATTCCCGCTACTCCGGCAATACATAAATTTCTAATTGTTTTGTACTCCATATTACTCCTTTCAACTCCTCTTTATATTTTTCTTATAATATAATTATACTACAATTTTGATTTAAAATCAACTATCCATATATTTCTCAACCAATATTAATTGATTAAATGTTTGTGTAGCTTGCATATCAATGATACGTTGATTTTTTGAACCTCTAAATGTTAATCTTAAATCCTTTTCTTTTAATTTAAACGGCCCATCAACTAACACATCAATCGCGCGAAGAATATTTATTCTCCAATAGTCATTCATCATTTCTTCTAAAATGCGTCCAGTCCACAACCAAATTGTTTTTTCAAATCCAAATCTACGACGAAATGCAATAATTAATTTTTCAATACCTTGTAAATTATAACTTTCCATAGGGTCGCCGCCAAGGATACTTAAACCTGAACACGATGGATGGTCAACTAATTCTAATATTTCTTTTATTGTTTCATCTGTAAAAGGTTGTCCATAATTAGGGTTCCAGGCCTCTTGGTTGAAGCAACCTTTACAATGATTGCTACAACCACTAACAAAAAGACTCACGCGAACTCCAGGACCATTCCCAAAATCTCTTTCAATAATTTTTACGTAATTCATTAATACTCCTTTATATATGTTTTACTCTCATTTCCACTTCTTGTTGTTTTCCTGCGTTAAAAGCAGTTTTGTAATCTCCTGTTAAATAGCCAGTTACTCTTCTTAATCTTTGAATTTCAGTTCCTCCGCAAATTGGACAAGTTTCATCTAATTCTTCAGTATAACCGCAAGTCATACAACAATCATTTGGTACATTTAAAGCAAAATATGGAATGTCTTTATCCATTGCATAATTTACAACTGCTTCTAAACTTTCTAAATTATTTTTAACGGAAGATTCTAATTCAATATAAGTAATACATCCTGCACTAGAATATCCAGTTAATTCACTTTCAATATCAATTTTTTCAAAAGCATTTACTTTTTCCCAAACTGGTACATGCATACTATTTGTAAAGAATTCTCTATCAGACACTTTTTCTATTATACCATATTGTTTTCTAAATTTCTGTAACGCTGTATAACACAAATTTTCAGCTGGAGTATAATATACACCAAAATTTAATTTGTATTTTTTCTTAAATTCTGCGCATCTGTCTTTAAATAATTGTTCAATTCTTTTAGCTAATTCCATACCTTTTTCATGTGTATGATTTTCACCAATTAATAATTCAAGAGTTTCTGCTAAACCTAATTGTCCTATAACAATTGTACCATGCTTTAGCGCGCTTCTTATACCTTCTTCTGGTACATAACCTTCCATTGTACCATTTTCATACATAAACTTAGCTGAATTTGCATCTTGAGAACAAATATATTCAAATCTTTCAAGCAACATATCTTTTGCTTCACCAATTTTTTTATCTAATAATTTCATAAATTTTTCTACGTCTCTGTCAGCTTTCATAGCTAATGTAGGCATAATAATTGTTACTGGACAAATGTTTCCTCTACCGTCTTTTGTTTGTTCCATACCATTAATATCCATTCCATTTGCAGTTCTACATCCCATTGTGCTAAAATAAGTTTTAGGGTCACTAATGTCATATCCAGTATTTCCTGACCAATCTATATTAGCATAATTAGGATATAACCTTAATGAAGTTGATTTTAATGCTAATTGAAATAAATCATAATTAGGGTCTCCTGGTTGACGATTAATTCCTTTGCCTAATTGGAAAATACTGCAAGGGAAAATAGATGTTCTATGAAGTTTACCTAATCCTTCAATTGATACCTCTAATAATGCTTTTATAACCATTCTACCCTCTGGTAAAGTACAAGTTCCGTAATTTACAGAACTAAATGGCAATTGATTTCCACTTCTGCTTTGTAATGTATTTAAATTATGATACATTCCTTCAACTGCTTGATGTGTTTCTTTTATTGTCATATCCATTGCATACTTATATGCTTTTGGAAAATCTTTATACCAATTATCTTCAATACTGATTTCTTCTGCTTTAACATTTCTATACACTTCAATTTGGTCTTCTCTTTCTTCAACATATTTTAATCCTTCTCTAAAGTGTTTATTAAAAGATTTTCTTACATATGGAACCATAGTCCAATCTAAATGCGTTGCACTAACTCCACCAAATTGTTGAAGAGATTGAATTTGAAATATTACAGCAACTAATTGAAATGCTGTATTAATAGATTGTGCAGGTCTAACATCAATTTGTCTAGTATTAAACCCTGTAGCTAATAATTTATCTAATGGAATAGAAAGACAATTATGTTCTCCAACTGCATATGCATTCAAATCGTGAATATAAATTTCGTTATTTAAATGATTTTGTCTTGATAATGGACTCATACAATAATTTAATGCATATTCTTTCATAAGATAGTCGCAAGCCGCGCCAATTCTTCCACCAAACGAATGCTCGTCGACATTTGCATTTTGGTTTTCAATATTTTTACAAGTTAATTTATCACCCACGGCATTCATTAATTCTTTATATTCGTCACGAGCTAATTTGTGTAAAAAACGATATCTAATATATGTTTGAGCAACATCTTTTCTGCTACTCTTCATTAATTTATCCTCTACAAAATCTTGTATTTCTTCAACTGTCATTTTCTTTCTCTTATGTTGTTCAACTGCGTCACCAATTTTTTGTGCTATGTTTTGTGCTTCTTCTGTAATTTCTTTATCTACATCTTGAAAAGCTGATAAAACCGCTTTAATAATTTTATCCTTATTAAACTTTTCTTCTCCACCGTGTCTTTTTACAACTATCATATTACCTCCTATCTTATTGATTCAATTTGTTTTTTACAATAAACACATTGTCCTTTGCCATCTATGTTTATATGTTTACACTTGTTTTGAAAATTAGCAATTTGTTTATTAATTTCTCCAATTGCAGGATTATAAACAAATTGACCTACCGCTTTCATTACTTCATTTTTCTTTTTTTCTTCTAAGGTTTCAATTGCAGCTTTTACAAAGTTACAAATTTCTTTGTCGTTCATTTCTTCCATAATAATACCTCCTTAAAATCTCTTTTTGCAAATGGCGCAAATTCTAATTCCGTGTGGCCCTTCATAAACTGCATCAGTATCATTAGACCACATATGAGTACATTTTTGTTGTGCTCGTTTCATCTTTTGCCTGTAAGGACTTAAAAACCCTTCGGTGTCTTCAAAGGAATGTGTGTGCCCTATTTTCTCTAATGATTGTCGTACAAGGTCATAATCATTTTCTAACATAGTTCTATAGATTCCTCCTTTTGAATTTTTTATTAAATAAGAAATAATATTGTTGATTACGATTTAAGAAACGATAAAAACGTTGTAAGGCTACTTCTCTAATACGAACTGTTTTTGTAAACGCCTCTTTAAAATTATGTTCATTATTCCATTCTGTTCGTATAAAACTAGATAAGGCTAAAAATATTGAATGTGTAAAAATAAAATTACTGTTTCTAATGTAAAATCCTTTGCGCACAACTTCTATTCCTAAATCGTTTAATATTTCTATTTTTTTAAAAACATTATTTAATTCTTGTAAATAAAATTCTTCTGTGTAATTGTTTGATGCACTATATCCAATAGTATAATAAATACATTCTTTATATATATTTAATAAATCTTTGTTTTGTTCGCAAAACGCGCGAAAATTATCTATATTTTCTATGGTAATCGCGCAATTTAATTTAATAAAATTATAAGATTTTATTTTTATAAAGTTATCAAAGTCTTGTTGAGTTTTAATAATTTGAGGCATAACAAATTTAAAATAACGAGGATAAATACTCATTGTTTTTAAAACCTCTTCCCAATTATCTTTATCAAATAAATAATTATCTACCAATCTAAAAGTTTCACCAGTTAAAATTGTTTTTAGACTAACTGATTGCTGAGTAGGAAACAAACGTAACCATCTTTCTTTTTCAGCTGATTTAGTAATATCTTTTTTAGTTTTACTACGCTGCACTTGTATCAATGTATCATATGGTTTAGTATCGACTTCTTCAAAATCAACTTCGTTAATACCAATTGGAATATACTGTAAATTATTAAAAGCTGGACCAATATATTCTTTATTAGGATGTTTGTCAGTATGCATAATTGAATAAAATTTATTAGTCATTTGCCCACAAATAATTAATTTATCATATTCAAATACGTTTGCGCCAGGAAGAAGAACACACGCTTCGTGTCCATTCTTCTCATAATATTTTATAATTTTAAGCGCTTCAACATTGTACAACGATAAATCTGGATTTTCTACTAAATCACAATCTATAATTCCTATTCTCATCCTGCTCTGTCACCTGCTACTTCTACTTCTCCATCTTCATTAATATTTGTAATTAATTCAATTGGATAAGTAAAATAAGGATTATTTTTATACATTTTTGGTACGAAATTATCTCCACGTCTAATTCCTACAACCATTAATTTATTTCCTCTTTTAAACCAAGAACGTTCTATAATTGTTTTCTTTCCAGTTACTTCATCTTTAACAGAAATTTGTTTATCATATTTACTAAATTGAGCTCTATATATTTTTAAATTTACAACTCCGTCATTTGTTAATAAAGTTACGATATTTTTTGTTTTATTTTTATCAATAACAGTACCGCAAATTCTAGTTAATTTAAAAATAGGAATTTCTTTTCCATCTTTTGTCGTCCATATTTTTTCTATAACTGGCTCTTCAGCTAAATCAGTATAATCTTCAATTAAATATCTATCTCTATCAATATTGGCAAGTTCATGCGCGTGATAATAAAAACATACGCTATCCATTTCCCATTTACTAATAGTTCCTTCTGCATATTTATTCCACATTGCATCAAATAATTTTTGATTTAAATTATTTAAAATTGCTGGATTTGCTTTTAATTCTTCTTTTATTCCCATCATTTGTTTTTTATAAATCTTATCCCATTCATTTTGTCTTATTCTAAAATTACCTTGCTCATCTTGAGATACTAAATCCATATCAAACATTTTTTCATAAAAGTTAAACGCGCGTTCATCTAGCATATAATAAATATCTTTTTTAAAGTTCTTTAAATATTTATTAAAATTATAAATATGAACTTCTGTTTTATATTCTTCGGGAACGCAATTTTCTCTAATTAACATAGCCATATTTTGTAAAGTTAATTTTTGTTTTTTATCGCTAATTTGGTCTATATAATCTTTCATAATTTCTTCTCTTGGTCGTTTTTCTAACTTATCAAAACAGCCAGACTTAATTAAATTAATTGCCGATACCTTATTTGTTTTAACTCTATTTAAAAAATCTTGTAAACTATTAAATGGTCTGTTATCTATAATAGCTTTTGCTAAATCATTATTAATTCTATTAATTCCTTTTATTCCAAAAATAATAGAATTTGTATCTAAATCAGGAGTAAAAGTAAATTCTGATTTATTTATATCTGGTAATTCAACATTTATCCCAAGTGCCATCATTTTTCCAATGGCCGATGCTATTTTACCATAGTTAACAGTTTTATTTTGTTTTTTAATTTCTTCCTTCTCTTCTTTAGTCATTTCTTCGTCGTCATCATTTTCTTCTTCAGTTTCTTCTGTGTTTTCAGTCGCTGGGTCAAAATCATCTATTAAATTAACAAATTCATCATTTTCATCAATTCCTGCGCTGTCTACAATTAAATTTGCACAATTCCAAAAAATTGTTGGATAATGATATGCTAAATTCATTTCTTGCACAGCTATTAATGAATAACCAAAAGAGTGTAATACAGAGAATGAATATCCTAACTGTCTTTTAACTTGAACATTCCATACATAGTTTAATAAATTATCTGACGCACCAGCTTCGCGCCCTTTCTGCATAAACATTTCATGCATACTATCTATTTCAGCTAATTTCTTTTTAGCAATTGTTTTTCTTAATTTATTTGCCTCTTTAACACTAAAATTACTTATGTGTTCATCCATTGAAATCATCATTATTCCTTCTTGACTTTCGCAAACACCAGAGTTAGCCAATAAATGCTTTTCCATTATCTTGATTTCTTCATCTGATAAACTATATCTATGCATTTCAGCATACCATAAATCAATATTATTTTTATATCTTGTAAAAGTTTCTGAAGGCATAACTCCACTTTCATCCGCCATAAGTCTCATTAATGAATTTGCAATGGCTAATTCCATTGTGTTTTTAGGTTTAACTTGTTTTGCAGTTGCCAAACCAACCGGAGTATCATATTGAAATAAATTACTAATTTTATTTTCACCAATTTCATTCCACATTTTCTCTGTTTCATAATCTAAATTTTCTAAACCAACATATTTGTTGTAAGTTTCTTTTAAATTTTCTTCCCATTCAATATAACCATATTTTAAAAGCAAGTCTAAACAAGTTCTAATTCTATCTAGCGCATCGGTTGTTAACGCATCAAATTTAACTCCACCCATAAATTCACTATCGTGTAATTCAAATTGACTACATAAAGTGCCGTTTGGAGCTTTCATAATTGCATTATGTTCACAAAAATCTTCATTAACAATTAACATCCCACATGCATGAAGTCCTCTACGACATATTGTTCCTTCTACTTTTTGCGCAACTTCCCAAATATCTTGATATTGATTCATTGTTGTTACAAATTGTGGAATTGGTGCAAAATCTTTTTCTTCGTCTCCATAATAACATTGTTGTAACGTTCTTACTTTACCTCTATCAATTGGAACTAAAGATGAAACATACAAACCTAAATCACTATCATAGCCTAATCCTCTTGCTGCAGTTTGCAATGCAGCTTTTGCAGTTTCTGTTCCAAATGTTGCTATATTATAAACTTCTCCACCAATACTTTCAAAATATTGTTTAAGAGCTGCTGTAACTTTTGGTCTTTTTGAAGCTTGAAAATCTGTATCAACATCAGGTAATTCAGGTCTATCTCTATGAATAAATCTCCAATACATATTTTCAATTCCATATTTAATTGGGTCCATTTGAGTTATTCCCAATAAATAATTACTTACAAATCCACCTGCTGAACCTCTTGAAACTCCAACTAAACTATCTCCTTCGTTCCACATAATATCCACAACTTTTGCCATTGTGTTAAAATATGAAGATAAGTCATTACCTATTTTCTGAGTAATTTCCCAAACTTCTGCAACTTCTTTATTTATTTGGTCTATATATATTTCCCATTTATCTTGAGAAATTTTCTTTTCTAAACCATTTAAAATTCCATTTATATAATATTTATCTTGCTCACTTTCAGAATTTATAAACTTTGAAATATAGTCTCTTTTTCGCGCGCTTTCATAAATAATTGGATTACAATTAAATTCTTTTTCCAATTTTATTTTTGGCACTATTTCTTTATGGTATAAACTATATTCTTCAATTTTATTTGCAATTTCATTTGTATTATCTAACATCCAGTCAATATCATTTGAATTAATATTTTTCATATAACCTTTAATATCTTCTACACTTTGCAAATAAGTTCCTGAATAAAACGCGTCTGTTTCTCTATCACCTTCACCTGCATTTAAATATGCTTTATGTAAAGGTCTATCTTCTTTTTTAATATAATGCGCGTCTGTTGTAATAATTACTTTTAATCCTCTAGCTTTTGCATAAGCTAATGCACATTCGTTATAAATATTTTGGTCATCACTTTCAGAAGACTGTAATTCAATATAAAAATTATCTTTTCCAAATTGAGTTTGACACCATTGAACAAAATTATCAATTCTTTTCACAATTTCTTTTGAATGATTATTATCTAAATATTCTCTAATTAAATTTGCAAATTTAGAACCTAAACAGGCTGTACTGCCAATTACATGTCCTGGATTTGCACCAATTATTTCTTCAATATCTCTATAATAAGTTGGCACTCTTTCAATAAATTGTCTAAAAGAATGAGACCATGCGCGAGAGCTTAATTCTCTTAATTGTTTATGTCCTTCTGCATCTTTTGCCAATAAAATAAAGTGGAAATATTTATCTTGTCCTTTAATATAATTATCTTTAGTTAAATCATTTCTTGTTAAATAAATTTCATTTCCTAAAACTAATTTAAAATCATTCCAATATTTTTTATCTTCCTCCGTCTTGGCTTTTTCACGCAAAGAAGACAATAATTGCATTGCTTTTATATGTCCAGACAAACTTTCGTGGTCTGTAATTGCCATTCCTGTTAATCCTAATTCTTTAGCTCTGTCGAATAACAAAGGTAATTGATTAATTGAGTCTAACATACGAATATTACTATAATCACTATGCACATGTAATGAACTATAACTCACTTAAAATCCTCCTTTTCTTTAATTATAATATAATTATACCATAATTTTTATTTTTATTCAACTACTTTTATTTGTAAATTACGTCTACCAAATTGTAGCGCTTCTTGATGGCTATCAAAGTATATATCTATTTTATTGCCAGTAATTGCTCCACCTCTATCTTCAACTGTATATATCCCCATTCCTTCAATTTCGATTTTTGTTCCAAAGGGGTATACTGAAGATGCTGCAATTGTTCTGTTTGCTGTTGCTTGTGTACCAGATGCAGTTATTCCATTTGTTTTTCCACAACATTGCATACACGCGCAATAAGCGCTAACATTTGCCCAAATCCATTTATCTGTTGTAGCTACTTCGCGCGTTTCTGAAGTTGAGCGTGAAGTAATTGTTTTTTTAGTTTTTAGCTCTGTAATTGTATTATTCAAATCAGTAATTTGTTGATTTAATGCAATTTTTTCTGTTTCAAGTGTATTGATTTGATTATTCTTTTCTTCTAGTTGATTTTCATAAAAAATTCTTGTGTCTGTTTCAACTGTTTGCAATTGTTGTTTGTGTATATATAATGCAGAAATACTTGCTGATATTAGTAATGTTAAAATTAAAATTCTTATTATAATTTTTTTCATAAAACCTCCTAAAATTCATATGTTGTATCAGTTATTTCATAATTTTCTATAATAATTTGTGGTGTACAATTACCCATCCATTCATTTATATTAGCTCTTCCTAAAATAGTAATATTCATTGTGTTATTTGCTAATAATTTATCTATTAGATTTTGGTCTTTAAATTTAATGTAAGTTACTCCATTAATTACAAACTTAACGGTAGTTTTGTCTCCACCTATTAATTGAATATTTTTACTATTTAAATGTAAATTTTCAATTGCAATTAACGGTTCTTCCATTCCTTGTCCCCATATTTCACTTAAATTACCTAAATCTAAAATAATATTATTTAGATTTGGATTTTCTCCATCTATAACTAAGTCTACCTCATAAACGTTTTCATTGAAGTCTACATCTTTTAATTGTTCATCTGCATATTTTAAGAAATAATTTAATTTATCTTTATAAATTGATACTCCGTGTGCGTTAGGATGCCCTACTGCATATTCAAAATATTCACTATCCATAAAAAATTGTCTTAAATCTGGAATTGGTCCATGACTTACTCCACGCGCACTTCCTCTTAAATATCCGTCTGAATTTTCTCTTACTACACAAACGGGCTTTTTATATTTAGTTACAAGTTGCATAGCAACTAATCCTGTTAAAGTGTTATCAAACTCTTCTCCGTCTTCTACTTCAACAATAATTATTTTATGTTGGTCCAATCCTAATTTTTGCACTTTTATATCTAATTGTTCATATGCTTTTAATTTACTTCTATCTTGTCTATTTTTAGCATTTGTACAAACTCTTACTGCTTGCGCGCAAGCTGTTTCAGTATCTCCTTCTTTATGACCTCTTTTCGTACTTGGTAATAATTGCAATGGATTTACCAATGCTTTGAATAAAGTTCTTTTTTCTTCATTTGTCCCAACTCTAATTAATGCATTTATTAATGGTACTATATAAAATGCTATACCAATTGGAGTAATTTTATTTCCCATTGAAAATGCTTGTCTTTCCACCATTGATTGAATACCAAAATTAGTGATATGAGTTAAACCTTCGTTTACAATATATCTCGTTTCTAAATCACAAAGTTCCATCATATCGCCTATCATACCAACTGCAGCCAAATCTATAAATTCATTTGCATAGTTAGTTCCTAAAATATGGTCTATGCAACAACAAAATTTATAAGTGACGCCTGCTCCGCATAGGCTTTTATTTGGATAATTTTCTGATAATTGATTATTGACTACTATTGCGTTTTTACTATAGCCTTCATCACTCATGTGGTGGTCAAGTACAATGACATCTATTCCTCGCTCTTTTAATATTTTATGTTGTTCATAATCATTAGAACTTGAATCTGGCGCGATTACTAATTGAACATCTGATGGAATAGTATCTACAATTAAACCGTGTTGTTTTCCATCGTGAACGCGCCAACATATATCTACTGAAGATTTTAATTTTTTAATATATAAATAAATAATTGCTGCTGAAGTAAAACCATCACAATCGCTGTCTAATTGAATAAAAATCTTGCTTTCTTTATCAATGTGATTTAATAAACAATGTGCAGCTGTTACTATATTATCTAATAACATAAAATCATGCAATTCATTTGCAGTTGGATGTAAAAATGTTTGTAAATCTTTAATATTCCTTTCTTTTAAAAAATCTTCTAAAAAATGTTCTGTTGCTTCTATATTATTTTTTTGTTTATAAATCATTATTTGCTCTCACCTGTACCTTACCTTTCATTAATTTCTCAAAAACTTCTTTTCCTTTATCTATTGGACTATCTTTTAAATCCAATAATTTATTAAAGTCAAATAAGAAATAAAAATTACAATAATTAATATATTTTTGGCATAATTTTGTTAATTTGTCATAATAATTTTCTGCTTCAACTGATGCAAAACTATCAAATTCTTTGTCGTATGCAATTATAATATTTTCTACTCCCAATTCTTTTACTAATAATTCAACTTGTTTTAAATTTAAATTACTTCCACAGCTAGCTACAGCTATATTATAATTATACAAATCACCAAATTTTAATACTGATTTTTCTCCTTCAAAAATAATGGCTGTTTTATATTGTATTATATCTTTTTTATTTTCGTAAATTCCATATAAATTAAACGATAACGGATGACGATATAAAACATTTTCTACTTTTAAAGGTGCATATTTTCCATATAATTCTGCCTCAATCGGGTCTAGCGCTCTTCCTCTAATACCAACTAATCTTCCATCAATATCATAATGAGGAATGACAATTCTATGGCGATAATCATAATATAAAATATTAAATTTTTTCATCGCTGTTTCGCTAATGCCTTCATCTAGCCATTCTGCAACTGGCTTCCAACGAAATACATCTAAAACAATTTTATCATACTCAATTAAATTTATTTCATCGCTGTCTTTTTTAAATTTGTCTATAATACTAATGTAGTTTTCATTAGAGGTGACATCAAAAATGTTGTACTGAACTAAGTCGGCAATTGAGTATATAGTATTATAAAAATTATATTCCTCATGATTAACTTCGCGCACTCTCTTTATTAAATCAAAAATATCAAAATTTTCATTACACTCTGTATAACAATGAAACATATGACTATCTTTATAATAATATAGTTTCATTGAGGCTTCTGTTTCTCTAGCATTATGACAAATTGTAGGAAAGATAATCACATCTTCTCGGTTATCATACCTTTCCGCGCCAAGTTTATTGAGAATTAATATTATATGCTCTTCTGTTAAATTTTCTCTTAATTCTTGTAAATTTATTTTCATATTAAATCAAATCTGCCCAAGTTAATTCTTTCTCAACTGTTCGTTCTTTTAATTCTTTAATTTCTTGAGTTTCTTCCTTTCTATCAGAAACTAAATTTTTCTGATTAATTATACTTCCCATTTCATCTTTGAATAACGTTTCATTGATTACAATTGGAATTTCTACGTTATTTTGGTCTGTTAAAAATAAATCTTCTGTTCTACAAGTTCCTAAATCTACTCTACTCCAAATTCTAATACGATTATATTTTCCTCTACGAACTTTATAAATATCTTGCACTTGAGTTGGCATTCCACAACCTTTACTATTTACAATTGTTTTTATAATTTCTTCTTCATCTTGATTAATTGGTAAACTAATACCACCAACATCTATTTTATCACAAATGGCTTTAGAACCACGAATTAAATTATAGTCGCGAATGCCTTTCCAATCTTTCCATTTATCATTTAGTTGAGTACCACTCATCATAAAAATATTAAGTTCATTTGCTAAATCTTTTAATGCAATACTTGTCATCATAAGTATAACATCTTCTCTTAAATTTAAATCTTTATATTCTCCTAATAAACCAGGACTACTGAAAATATAATCATAAAATACATATTGAATACCATATTTTAAAACTTCTTTTCTAATTAAAGTTTTTATTTGTCCAATTGATGGGTCTCCTACTCTAACAAAAATAAAATTGTCTTCATAATGTTTCATTACTTCAATTGCTTCATAAACGCGCTGTTTTTCTTCTGGACTTTCATAAAAATTATTTAAAATTTTATCTTCATTTATTCCTGACAAATGCGCCATAATCATAGTTTGTATTTCTTCTTTTTCCATTTCAGTTGCAAAAAATAAAATCTTTTCTCCTTGTCCAGTTACAGTCCATTTGTTACTTCTAATATCGTATCTTTCTGGAAATGCAATTGTACATGCATGACCAACCATTTGTCTAGTTTTTCCCGTTCCAGATGCTCCACTAATTAAATAATATTTTTTTAATCTGGCTCCTCTTACAATTGTGTTATAAATTTTACCTTGAAGTGGAATTCCAATTTCAGGATTTTTTTGTAGTTCTTCAAACAATGCGTCTGTACCAACTGAAATTAAACCTTCTTCACTATCGTCTTTGCAAATATAATCATATTGTAAATCATTTAAATTTTCTAAGAAACTATCAAAAATTTCTTGCAAACTCATATTGTCTAATTTTTCTTGTTGCTTTTTTTCTTTAACCAAATCAATTTCATTTTCGTTATAAATTTTCTTAATATCAAAACCATCTGCTTTAAGCGCGCGAAGAGCACTTAATTTTTTCAAACGGTCATAATAATAATCAAAACTATTTAAATTGCTAATTGCTATACAATCATTTAAATATTGTAAACCATTTTGTTTTTTAAAATTTTCATAACGACTTTCAACTTGTTGAAAATAATTGTCAATATCAACAATAGAAACTGTATCCATTTTATAATTTGCAAATAAGTTAGAAACCGCTAAAAAGATATTTTTAGCTAATGGTAAATCAAAATCATTTTTGGTTAGAATATATTTACTTTCTACAAGCAACATCGGATTTTTCATTAAACAACCTAAAATCTGCATCATTGCATTTTTATCGCTTAAGCTTGCCAAAGTATCACTTCCTTACCATTCAAATTCTTCATCATTATAAGTTTGAACCTGTATTGTTGGTCCAGTTTGTTTTTTTACTTCTACATATCTAATTTCTGTTTCTTGCCCTTTATTCTTTTCAATTCCTTCTAAAATTCTTTGCTCACTCATTTTTCTTTCCTTAAAATATTTTGAAGCTTCTTCATAAACCCAAGGCACTATACCAATTCCTTCATTGGCTTTATTTTTACTATGTTTTTTAATTTCATAAAAATAAATTAATGTTCCGTTAATTCCAGAATAAGTCATACCTTCTTCTACGAATCTTTCTGCAAAACGTATATTTTTAGGTCCTGGCTTCTTTAAATTAAAAATACGACAAATTGTGTCATATAATTCTTTTCTGTCTGAATACTTTTTCGCGCATTCTGGATGAAAGTTTTTTTCATCAATTCTTATAGCATCTGCTTTTTCTACTTTGTTTGTATCGCTTTTACAAAAGGCACATTTAACTTTCATATTTCCTCCATTCTATTATTATCTAATATAATTATATCACAATTTTTGTCAAATGTCAAATAAAAAAGAGTAGACTTAAAGTCTACTCAAATTTATAATAGTGTTTTCCATTCTTCAATTACTTGTTCAACAAGTTCTTGTTGTTCTGGAGTAGCTTCAGATATTTTTATTGGTTTCCCAAATATTTGTAAAATTATGTTGTTCATTTCAACAGCATATTTTTCTTTGTCTTTCTCTAAAAGCTTTTTAAACACTTCCTTTGCCTCATTAATTGTTTCTCCAAAGTCTCTATCAGCTTTAAAGAAACCATTTTCACTCTTTTCTCCTAGTTCTGTTTTATCTACTTCAGCTTGTTTTTCAATAGCTTTATATAATTCATCTACTAGGCTTTCGTAAGACATTTCTATCTTAGCTGGTAAATATGGGAAACGTGAACCAGCCTCAAATCTTTCGTTTCCTCTTGTATAAATATATCTTTTATTGTCTTCAATTGACTCTCTTAAATAAGCAATTATATCTACTAATCTATTAACAATTAGTTTTGGTCTATCTGGTAAAGTAGGCATTATCTTTTGATATTCCTCTCCTTTTTCAGTTTTAACATTTCTCATTTGTTCGTGAGATATGAAAACTAAACCATAACCTAGCATTGCTATTTTTCTAAAAGCATCATCATAAGCTTTTTTACATAAGTCGTATCCTTTACCCCATGGAATTTCTGCTAAATTCTTTGGAGTGTCTCCGTTTTCTTTTGGGTTAGAAGCACAAATATATTTTTCACAATAATCCCATGCAATATCGCAAGTATCAATTGTAATAGTATGGAACTTTTCTTTTACTTCTGGGCGCGCCAACTGATTGATAACGGTTAAAAATTCTGCCCAACGAGTAATTGGTTGTACCATAGCATTATTTAACGCATTATAACCTGGTTCAAATGCTAATAATAAGTTTTTAGGAAATTGTGCAGCTAAAGTTGTTTTACCAACTTTTGGTTGCCCATAAATCATTATAAATTTTCCTTTTAAATCTTTATTAACTTTTACAGGTTCTAAATTTAATAAATCTATCATACCATACCTCCGTTAGAAGTCTTGACTAAAAGTCAAAACTTCCTGAACTTACGGCGTTTACAGTATTTGTAGTATTACTTTGTGCTTTTTTCTTAACTTCTTCCATTCTAGCTTTTCTAGCTAATAATGCTTTTTTAATATCTTCTTCAGAATAAGCTTCTTCTTCACTAACAGGTCCTGTTGAACCTCTTGTGATTATTAATTCTTTTGTTCTTTTTGTGAAGTTTTTAACTTCAGCTTCTCCGAAACCTACTTCTTGTTCTACTTGTACAGTTTCTTCTGTAAATCTAACATTTCCACCAACGTTAACTGTATCCCCTACTTTCCAGTTAGCTCTGATAAAATCAATATAAGATTGTTTTTCAGCTATTAGTTTAAAAATTTCTACTTTGTCTGCATAACCTACAACGGCAGCTTGAATTATTAATCTACCAGTTGGTTCATCATTTCTTATTTCATCTTCCATTGATAAAATGAAAGCGTTTAATGAGAATGTTGAACGAGGTGTATAATTTGCATCATTTACTTTTGTAAAGAAATTGCTATTAATTTTCATTGCAGACAATACTTCTGTTCCATTAGCTGGTAAGAATAAACTTTCTGTTAAACTTGCATTTCTAATTTGAACTTTTGTAGCGGCATCTATACCTGCACTAGCTATACTATTAAAATCTTTTAATTGCATTAATCTAGCGTAATTTTTATTTTCTGTTCCATCTTTTTTGATGTTAGCTGAAATAAAATCTACTGGTATAAAATTAACTTTACCGTCGTTATCTGTTACTTGAACAACCATGTTTCCTGCAACATATTTTTTGCCTTGTTCTTGTGTTTTATCAATTTCTCTTAAATTAATTTCTGATACAATTCCTTCAATATTAACTTGATTTAAACCTTGTTTCATTAATTTTCCTCCACTTTACTTTTAATTTCTTTTCTTTAATTTACTTATTTACACTTATTAATTTATAATATTTAAAGGGATTTTGAGTTTTATTCTATTCAAAATCCCTTATTTGGAATTATATTATAATTAAATTATTTGCTTTCTACAGCTGCATCTGGGTCAAAGTTGTATCCAGCTTCTGTTAATTTGATGTATTTGATTTCTTTTTCTTTAACTTCTTCAACACCATCTTTAACTATTTTGATTTCTTTCATAGCTGGTATTCTTTCAGCAAATCCTTTTTTGCACATACCTGTTACAGCACCTGTAACTGTAGGAGAAGATACTCCTGCTTCAGCTGCTAATTCAGCTGTTTCCCATTGTTTTCCCTCTGCATAATGAGCTTTTAATGTTTCTAATACTTTTCTTGAATTTTCTGTCATTTTAATTTTCCTCCATATAATTTAATTTAATTTATTTAATTTGAAATTGAAGTGAGAGGGGATTTTCTCATCTCATTTTCTATAATATTATTATACCAAAAATCTTTCTAAAAATCAAATATTTTTTAGTATCTTTTTAACTTTCAAATAAAATTGCATCTTTAATTAAATTTGTACTTCCCATTTTTATCATTTGCACTCCGATAGTTGCTCTACCTTGTACTGGAATTGTACTAATATCTAATTTTAATGATGATAATTTTGAATTAACAATTATTGTTTTATTTTTATGTGAAACTAATAATGCACTTGCTAAAAAGTCATTGTCTTCTTTGTATTTACAAATCACATTACCTTTTGTTGCGCGATTAGCAATACTAAATTCTTCAATTGGAGTACGTTTTCCATATCCTTTTGCTGTTATAGATAATATTTCTTTTGTATCGTTTGATACAATTTGCATAGTTATTAATTCGTCGCCTTCTGATAAATTAATTCCTTTTACTCCAATAGTATTTCTACCAGTTGCAGAAAAATCATTGTGTTCTAATAATAAACAATTTCCTTTTTTGGTTGCTAAAAATACTTTATCAGTATCGTTTTCTATTAGTTGTGTACTAATTAACACATCATCTTCGCGCACTTTTAATGCAACTAAGCCTGTTTTTCGCGCACCATTTAAATATTCTTTCATTTCTGTCTTTTTAACTGTGCCATTTTTTGTTGCAAAAATTACATATTGATATTTTTTAGCATTATCATAAGAAAGAATATTAGTTACGAATTCACCATTTTTTAAAGTTAATAATTGATTAATGTAAGTTTCTTCATTTAATGGCAATTCAGACAATTGAACATTATAACTTTTACCTAAATTAGTAAAAATTAAAATTTGTTCTGTAGTTTTTCCTGCAATTGTTTTCCAAATATAATCATTTTTATCTGCAAATTTAATTTTTGAGCCAACAGTATTTCTTTTTTGTACTGATAATTCACCTATTTCTCGCGCGATTATTGCGCCTCTTTTTGAAATATAAGCTATAATTGCTTTTTCTTCTACAATAGGAGCTTCTTCACTAACATTATCAATAATTGTTCTTCTATCGTCCCCATATTTTTTACTTACTTCTAATAAGTTATTCTCAATTACTGTTAAGAATTCTTTTTCATTTGTTAATAACAAATTATAATGCTCTATTTTACTTTCTAAAGTTCGTTTTTCTTCTTGAATTTTAGCAATTTCCATATTAACTAAACGATTAAGTTTTAAATCTAATATAGCTTTTGCTTGTCTTTCTGAAAAACCATAGGTATTCATAAGAGCTATACAAGCTGCTGCTGAACTTGTTTGCGCTTTTATTAAAGCAACGATTTCATCAATAATAGACAAAGCTTTTAAATAACCTTCTACAATTTCTAATCTTGCTTTTGCTTTTTCTAAATCAAATTGAATTTGATTTCTCAAAACTTTTTTGCTATGTTCAAGATATTCTACCATTGCCTCTTTTAAACCAAAGATTTGTGGTACTTTACCATCTTTTAACATAACCATATTTACACTAAAATAAGATTGAAGTGAAGTATTTTTATATAAAAATTCTTTTACTTTTGCAAAGTTTGCTCCTTTTTCTAGTGTAATTTTAATTAAAGGTGTAGTTCCCGTTAAGTCAAGGAATTTTACAATTCCGCAACTAGGATTTTCTTCCATAGCTTCTGTTAATTGTTTACAAATTGTATTTGTATAAACTCCATAAGGCAATTCAGTTACAATTAATTGGCTATTTTGATAATCATTTTCAATTTTTGCTCTTAATTTAATTGAAGAACCAACACCATTTTTGATTGACTCTTTAATTTCTTCTCCATTGATTATTGTAGCACCTGTACAAAAGTCTGGTGCGCAATAAATTTCTTCAAAAGGAATATCTTTATTCCACAATAATTTAATTAAAGCAGAATTCATTTCTCTCAAATTAAATTGTGGAATAGAGCTTGCTAATGCAACACCTATACCTGTTGAACCTTGAACTAAATTGTAAAATCCAATTGAAGGCAAAACAGCTGGATACTTTTCAGTTCCGTCATAGTTTTCGCGCCAGTCCTCTTTATCAATTGTATTTTTTTCAATAGAGTTAAATAAATGAGTACCTAATTCAGATAATTTCATTTCTACATATCTTGACGCTGCTTCGTTATCGTTTTCCATTTGATTACCATAAGAACCTTGAACTGCTTCAAGAGGATAACGCATTGCAAATGGTTTACCCATTCTTATAAGAGTTGAGTAAGCACTTGCATCACCGTGAACATAAAAATGAGACATACCTGAGGCTACCGATTTTGTAGCTTTCTTAAAAGGTTTATCATAAGTCAATTTGTCTATATATTGTGCATAAGCTAATTGTCTTGCTGCCGGTTTTAAACCGTCACGAACGTCAACAATTGCCCTGTCTTGTATAACCATACCTGCGTATCTAGCAAAGTTATTTTCTAATGTTTTTGTTAAATTAACTTTCTTTAATTCGCCCATTTGTTTCTCCTTTATTTATTTTCTATAATAATTATAATAAAAATCTAACTAAAAATCAACTTTTTAATCAACAATTTTACTAAAATCAATAGCACCAGAGAACACAAACTCTTTACGAGGTTCTACTCGTGGACCCATTAGCTCTTCTAAACGGAAGAAACTATTGTCATCTGGAATTAAAACTTCTACTCTTTGATTTGCAGAACTAAACATACTTTCTTTTACATCCATTGCTCCCATTTCACCAAGTCCTTTATATCTAGTTTGCTCACCTTTAATTCCACTAGCTATTAATTCTTCATCGTCATAAAAATAATGATTTGTTTTTCCTTTTTGTACTTTATATAATGGTGCTTTTAGCCAACATAATCTACCTTCTTCAATAAATTCTGGCATTAAAGCTTTAAACAGACTCATAATTAGACAAGCAATATGACAACCATCGTCGTCAGCGTCAACTGCTATACCAACTTTGCCGTATCTTAATTTCTTACTATCGTATTTATCTAAAATTCCACAGCCAAGAGCTGTTAAAATTGATTGTACTTCTTCATTTTCTAATCCTTCTTCAAGTGGACAAGATAATAAATTACGAATTTTACCACGAATTGCTAATAAACCATATTTTTCTGTATCTCTACCAGTTGCTAAACCTGCCATAGCTGAATTTCCTTCTACAATTAATAACATAGAATTATCTCCTAAAAATTCAGCATCTTTTAATTTTTCTGGCATTACAGTTTTCTTACTTCTTGAATTAGCTATTTTTGCTTGTGCATTTATTACTGCTGCTCTTGCTCTATCTGCGGCTTCTTCAGCTTTCTCTTCTTTAGATAAAAATTCTTTTATTGCTTCTGCGTCTTGCGCATATTGTTTTACATAAATTCTAAAATAATCACTAAACGCTCTATCGGCTAATTGTCTTAATTCTGGATTGTTAATTTTTGTTTTTGTTTGATTTGCAAAAGAAGGATTTGGTGTTTTACAAGAAATTGCTGCAACCAATCCTGTTCGCGCCATCTCTCCACTAAAATTCTTTTTAAATTCTTTATTTAAGTTACGAGTTATAGCTGTTTTTAAACCAGTTAAACTTGTTCCACCTTCGATGTTTTCCAAACCATTTGTAAAAACATAAATTTTTTCTTTTCCTTTTGTCCATTGTAAAGCAATTTCTACTTCGTTTTGCCCATCTTTTAATTGATAATAAAAAGGATGGTCGTGAATTACATCTGTTGCCTTGTCATCTATTAAATCTAATAATCCGTTTTTCGCGCAATAACTTACTTTTTTACCAGTTTTGCAATTTTCTAATTTAAAAGTTAAGCCTTTTGTTAAATAAGATAAGTTTTTACAAGTATTACATAATTTTTCAAACTCAATTTCAATTGGTTCTAAGTTAAAAACTTGCTCATCTGGTATGAATTTAACTGTTGTTCCGTTAGTTTTTCGCGCGTTTTTCTCTTCTTTATAAGAAATTAAATTTCCTTCTTCAAAAACTGCTGTTGCACATATTCCATCTCTATAAGAAACGACTTTAAATTTTTTTGAACTTAAACAAGTTGCTTTTGCTCCAATTCCATTAAGACCTGCAACAGAATTATAAACTTTATCATTAAATTTTCCGCCAGTATGAGGCTTAGAATAAATGTCTACAAGAACATTGCTTCCATCATCTTTTACCCCAAAAGGAACGCCTCTGGCATAATCGTTTACAGTTACTGTATTCCCATCTAATGAAATTTCTATTTCTTTTCCGTACCCCATATAAAATTCGTCAATTGAGTTAGAGATAATTTCTTGAATAGCATTATAAACACCTTGCATATCAGCACTTCCTAAATACATTGCTATTCTTTTCCTAATTCCATCTCTAAATGACAATGTTTCTATATCGTTAATACCATAATTTGTAGCCATTTTATTCCTCCATTCTATTTAAACTATAATAAGTATAACAAAATTTTCACATAAAATCAAGTTTTAAATAAAAAAGAACCAGCTTCGCGCCAGTTCATTATATTATACTAATATCAACTATTTCTTCTTTTAAACCAAAATGTTGGTTCATATAAGCTAAAATTTCTTTTTTGTTTAACGGTTTATTTCTCTTTTTATTTTTTGTATCTCCAAAATCTTGGTCTCTAATGCATTCATACATTTTTTTACTAATTTTATATTTTACGCCCATTATTCTTCTCCTCTCCAATTTAAACTTAAATAATATCTATTTTTGTAAAGTCTTGTTATTACTTGTTCTGTTTGAGGTAAAAAAATCCAAGCTGTTAATCGTTTTGAAAAAAAGTGATGTTCTATTACAACTGGATAAATTTCACCATTTTTTAATTCTGTTTTTTCATTTGACCCAATATACTTCATTTTCTTTTCTTTTTCGACACCAAACATAATTAACTCCTTTTAAAAATTTTATCAAAAGTACAATCTTCAATTGTAATATCGTCTCTAAATCCCATAAACTTTGCATGACGAAGTTTAAAATCTTCTGTTGTTTCCATTGCTTGAACTCTACAAACTCTATCAATATATTGATTGTTGTTTTGAATGAAATCTTCTTTTAGCTCATCTGTTAATCCTGAAATCCAACCGATTGGAACTCTTTGATTATTTTCATCTAAAACTGCAATTTCAACAGAGCCTGGCCAACCATAAAAGAAAGGTTTAGTTACTGCTACAATTGTAGCACCATCTAAATAATCTTTATAATGTTTTCCTAATAAAAACTCTCCTGTTTTTTCATTCATCCAATATTCCCAATTGTAAATTTCTTTGCCCATATAAAATTTCTCAGGATTTTTATATTTTCCCGTCATAAAGACATCTGCATCATCTTGTAATTCTTTTTTAATTTTTAGTGTTTTCCAAGCAGTTTTCGCGCCAGGATTTACAATAGAATTTTTAAGAGTTAAAACAACTCCTTCTTCGTCGTTGTCAAATGCATAATCAATTAATTCTTTTATTTCTTTAACAGTATCTACATAACTTGCAAATTCAATATAATCAATCATGCCTTCATTATGAGTTATTTCATCTCTAATTTCGATTAATTTTTTATTTCTCTCTTCTTTTGTTTTTATCATAAAGTTTTCTCCGTTCCAATACCAAACATCGTGAATATAAAAAATTAATGGAGTTTCTTTTTGTCTTGAAATAGCTTTAGCTGGTAAACATCTTAAAATGCTTCCAACTTCATTTGTTGTCCAACCTGGTCTATAAAGTTCACCAACTAATAAAGAGTTTTTTGGGACTACTCTATCTAAAAATTCCATAATGTGAGGTACTTTTTCCTGTACTTCTCCATAAGTTCCAGTTTTTACGCTTGTACCTCTTGTTTGCATTTTAATTTCACCTTCGTAATTTACATATCTATGATATTGTCCATCTTTTTTAAGACTTGCAACATAATTCCCAGATTCAACACATCTGTTAATTTTTTCTTGTTTCAAATCTTCATTTGCTTTTAATCCATATATTTTTTCTGGTTTTAAATCAAATAAATTTATATCCATTTTAAATCTCCTTTCATTGTTTATAATATAATTATACTATAATTTCTTCTGAAAGTCAATTTTTAAAACCGTTTTCAAAATGACAATTAATAAAATCTTCCGCTAGTTGGTCTAAGTCATCTAAGCTCGCTAAATTTTTTATTGTAATTATACCTTCTGTATAATTATCTAATGCTGTTTCACTTGGGTGTTGTCTTTGTTCTTCTGTTAAATGATTTTGATGTCCATCTCTTTCAATTTTAATTTTCATTATATCGTATCCTTCTTCCGCCCATCTATCAAATTCATTTGGAAAACGACAGTCAGCTATAATTGCAATGTCATAATCGTGTTTAGCAACTTTAATAACATTGATAACCATATCAACCCATATATTTTCATCTACATTTTCTCTTCCTTGTTCTGTTCCAATATGTTGAAGTAATGCGCGTCCTTTTTCGTCTTTTATTCCATCCCAATTATAATACTTTGTTGCTATAAATTTAACAAAGTCTGCATAATTAATCATTAAAACTCTATAATGTCTACGTTCTAGTGCGGCTTTGATAAAATTTGACAAAGTAGTTTTGCCACACTCTGCGTGGCCAGCTATCCCTATTATTTTCATTAGCTTCCTCCTTTTTTATACTGTCTATAACAGCTTTTTTAATTACTTCATTTGCTTTATCTAAATATTGTTGTTTAATTTCTTTATTCTCAATAGTGGTTAATAATAATTCATCAATCCACTCTTTGATAGTATGACAATAAAAATCTGCCATTTCTTTAGCTTGTGTTAGGCTATAGCGATTTAATTTAGCATCCATTAATATTGCATATTGAGCGCTATCTTTATTATATCTAATAGCATCTTGAAAATTTTGCCCGTTATAAAAATAATTTGCAATAAAATCTTTTAATCTTAAAATATGATGTAATTGTTTTCCATCATAACCCCATTGGTCAATTTTCCATTTAGTTGTTGGATATGGATGACACAGTGCTTTTTTCTTTTCCATTGACATTCCATAAACCGATTTTAATAGTTGAGGTTGAGAACCTTTAATTAATTCTTCCAAATGTTCAATAAACCATTTGAAATCATCATAGTATTTTTGATTAACCATTACTGCATTCGCACGCAACAGTTCTAAAAATTGAATATTAGCTTTAATCAAAGTTTGCATAAACACTCTAATATCTTTAATATCACATTGACCATATTTTGTTTCAATTGTTGTAGAAACAGGTGCTCGATTAGAAATTAACTCATCAAGAGTTGGTAAAATAATTGCTTTTGTATCTATATCAGACTGATAAAAACTGTTGTTTACTTCTAAATTGTAATTATGTGAACCATAATTTCCAACAAACAAAACTGTATAACCTAATTTCTCAACTGCGGCGAAACTTTCAGTAACTGCTTTACGCAATTTAATTTGACTTTTCGTTAATTCCATCTTTTACCTCCTGTTTTTCTTTAAAACTTAATTTTAAATATTTATCTATCATTGTTTGATTATAATCTTTTCTTTCTTCTATTAAATTTAATAAGGTATATTTAGAAATTTTTAATTTCGGAGAAAGAAAACCAATAGATAATTTTACATTTTGTTCGTCTAAACAAAATTGTCTTATCCAATCTTCCATTGCTTCTAAATCTTTAATTTCTTGTATTTTGCTTAATATATTATCTTTATAATAAACTAAATTACTCATTTTTTCTCCTTTATGGTCTAATTTCTGCTCCGCATTCAGGGCAATTAATATAATAATAAGAATCAAACATTTGATAATCAAAAGGATTGCTTATATAAGTATGTTTTTCTTCACTTTTAGAAAAACGAAATTCACAACCGCAGCGCAAACATTTTGCATTTATCATTGTGTTTCCGTGTTTAATAATTTCCATTAGTGCCCCTCCTTATCTGCAATATTCAACATTAATAATTTATAATATAATTTTTCTCCTATTGTGTTTTTTAATTTTAAAATACTTTTATCATTATCTTCTAAATCATAAGGGCGCATATGAAATTGAATTAAATTACAAAGCTCATATGTTTCTTCTGCTGTAAATTTTCTTTGTTTTGCATAAAACATAGCTTCGTAACTTCCTACATTTGCGTGATTTAAAAATCTCGCGCGTTTAGTACCATTTTCTTCTTCAATATATTGTTTACAAAATGGTTTGCCGATATCATGTAATTCTGCCGCACTTAACATAACTCTATTATTAGACATTACTTTCATTACATTATATGTTTCTTCCATATGATGTCCAACTGTCATTTTATGATAAGGTGTTTCATGTGGATAATCTTCTAAAATTTTGTAAGCTGGATTTGCTCCATATAGCTCTTTATCAATTTTAAAAGGATAAACTATATCAATTTTATGAACAGTCTCCATATAAGTTGGAAATTCAAAATATTTATACATTCTTGTAATTACTTCTTCTGGTACTTGTCTACTTCTTTTTCTATTATTTTCTAAACATTTAAAATAAGGAGTAGCAATTACAACAAAACGAATATAACCAAAATCATAAAAACCGCTAATTTTTTGTTCAACATAATCTGTAATTGCTTTTCTTGATTTACGAGTTAAATTAGTTGCATCTATAATTACTTTATGGCCTAATTCTAATTTTGAAACTGCTGTATCTTTAATATATTGAAAAACTTCTTCGTTATGAGTTTGGTCATTTTCATCTTTAAATAATTGTTTTCTAACGTCATCAGAAGACAACATAGTTATTCCGCCTCTGTATAATCTATCATATAAAAAATTATTTCTTACCCAAGTTGATTTACCACTGCCGAGGTAAACCAACTACTAAAATTAATTCTGGCATAAATTATAATTCCCCCTTTGCATGTTCTTCTCTATGGCAATTTGCGCACAATAAAGAACATTTATCTAATTCTTTTTTTATTTCACTCCAATGCAATGTAAGATTTCTATCACTTATAGAAAAATCTTTTTGAGCTTTGTCTTTATGATGAAAGTCTAAAGCACTAGAACATTTATTATATCCACAATTTTCACATTGACCGCCTTTGTATTGTAAAGCCCATTCTTTAAATTTTCTTCTTAGTTGGCTACCACTTTTAAAAGTTTCAGGTACACATTCAAAACAATAATTGCGAGTGGTACCATATTTTAATGGTTCAAATTCTTTTCCACAATATTCACATATTTTTACTCTTGATTTATTTTTATTCTTCCACGCTGCCGAATTTTTACATTTTTGCGAACAATATTTTCTATCAGAACGCACGTCTTTCATAATTGCTCCACATATTATACATTCTTTTATTGCCATTTATCCTCCTACACTCCATCCATTGCAGAATTTGCTAATTCATCACATTTTTCATTCCATTGGTCTCCTGCATGACCTTTTACTTTTTCAAATTGAATATTAAAATATTGTTTTAAATCTTCTATTTCGCTATCTAACGTTTGCCATAATTCTTTGTTTTTAACTGGTGTTTTTGATGCTGTCATCCAACCGTTTGCGCGCCAACCATTAATCCAATTTGTTATTCCATTAATTGTATAAGCTGAATCACTATAAATAATTAAATCATCTTTCGCAAATTTTTCTGTAAGCCAACTTGAACAATATTGTCTAATTAAACTAAAACCTCTTATCATTGCATAAATTTCAGCTTTATTGTTAGTATTTGGTTTAAATTTTAGTTTTTCTTTGCAATAAATAGGTTGTTCATCTGGTATTAATAATACACATCCAATACCAGCTGGTGCATTTGCATCATTACCATTTCCTCTACAACCACCATCTGTATATAATTTAATTTTCATTTAATCTCCTCCAATTCTTTTCTTTAGTATAACAAAAAATTAGAAAAAAGTCAAATAAAAAAAGAGGGCCTTTCGGCCCTCAAATTAAATAATCTGCTCTTCTTTTCCCTCTTCTTCTCTTTCAATTTTTTCATTGGTTTCTTCATAAGTATAATTTGCAGTTTCTATATCTACTGCTTCATCATATATTATTCCTGTTTCAACTTGTTTTATCTTAAAATTTTTATTAGAATATGTTCTATATAGATTAACTCCATCTTCTCTTTTTATATAAAATTCTTTTATTATCATTTATATCACCTCACTTGCTTTAACTATAAATTCAGCTAAACTTGTCCAATTTGTTGCTGCTATCCAGGAATCATATAATACATCTGGTACTATAATTTTGGTATCGGTTCTTGTAGTTATTGCTGTCCAACTTTCCAACGTAGGTATTGTTATAGCTTTTGAAAAATCATAAACAGACATAGAATAACAATTTCTAAGTGATTCAGATTGTATTTTATTTATACTATTTGAAAAAACTACTTTTGACATAGACTCATCAGAATGAAAGCATGTGTATGGTATAGTACTTAACGAATCTGGTAAATATACTCCAGACAACGAAAAGCATGAATTGAATGCTTGAGTACCGATAGTATTTATTTTATTTGGTAAATGTATTTTATATAATGAATAACAATTTGTAAAACAATTCGATAATATTTGAGTTACACTATTAGGAATAGAAATTGAATCTAAAGAATTACATAATTGAAAAGTATATTCATCCATTTTTGTTACACCGTTAGGAACTACTAATGAAAAAAGCGAATAACATCTAGCAAATGCATATCTTCCTATTGTAATTACAGTATTCGGAATAGATAATGATGATAAAGAAAAACAATACGTGAATGCATAAGGATTTATAGTCTTAACATTCTTTCCAAATTCTACACTTTTTAACATACTTTGATATGCTCTATTATTATAGCTTTGAGTTCCCATAATTGTATAAGAACTATTTGCCAACCCTAATTTCAATTCACAATTACCTAATGGATTTAATGAAATAACGTAATTACCGACATTGCTATATGTATGAGTCACTTGTACACTTGTACTAGCAACAGTTTGAATACTACTTCCATCTCCCCAATCAATTTCTACACCATTTGCTACTGTTTGTTGAAACATTATTGGAACATCCATTCTTCCGTCATTTGAAATTTCTATATATAATCTTGTTTTACCATCATCAGTTATATACATTGCCCCGACTATTACATCTCTGCCTAATTCTTTTATATCTTCTAAACTCCAATTCCAACCTTGACATATTAATCCTTTACGAGTTGGTAGTTCTGGTAATTCTGTTAAAGCTTGTGCTTCTTTTACTGTATAAGAATATAAAATTCTTCCATCATAATCTATAAAATCTACACCTTTTGATTGAACAGATGTAACAGTAGCTTTGATATTAACTTTTGCACTATCGTAGTTTTTTACATCTACTTCTCCATTTTCTGTTATATCTATTGTTCCTTCAGGTATTATATATTCTTCTGGTATTTTATCTATATTTATTTCATCATATAATCCTTCAAAATTTTGTGTTTCTTCTGAAGGTATTACATTTAATTTTTCTGCTTCTATTTTTACATTAATATCTTCTTTGCAATACTTATTAGCTGTTTGAAGTGTTACTGGTTCTTTGTTGTTTAAATATATATCCATACTATCCCTCCAATTCACTTATAGGTTTTATTTGATTTGAATATGTACTCCAATTTGTTGCTACTTTAAAATCTTCTACAAAATTATCTGGTACGTATATATAACCTGTACCATTTGCTATTGGAGTACCTGTAAAAACAGATGTATTTTGTAAACTTGGAACTTTGGTTATATTTGGTAACACTAATTTCACTAAATTAGTACAATCTTTAAAAAGAGTTGAGGAAAATGAACTAATCATTCCTTTACAAGTTATTTCTGATAAAGATGCACAACCTTGAAAAACACTACTACTAAATGTTGTAATTTTTTCAGGTATTTCTGTTATTGCTAAATTCGTACAATTTAAAAAGGCATTAGTTCGCAAGTTTGTTAAACCTTCGGGTAATTTTGTTAATGCTAAATTTGTACAACCTTGAAAAACAGCAGTATCTATTATCGTTAATCCATCAGGTAATTCTGTCAATACTAAATTAGTACAATTATGAAAAGCATCTCTTCCAATATAAGTCAAACTATCTGGTAATTTAGTTAAAGCTAAATTCGGACAACTTTGAAATGCATATTCACCAATTGAAGTTATCCCTTCGGGTAATTTTGTTAATGCTAAATTTGTACAATTATAAAAAGCATATTGACCAATCGAAGTTAAACTATCTGGTAGTTTAGTTGTATTTGCTCCTAAACTATCATCAATAGAACTGATGAAGCTTTTTTCTAATTCACCTATAGAACTTGCATCCCCAGTATATGTTCCATCGTATTCTTCAATTGTTCCTGTTATTTGTTCATTATTGGCATAGGCAGTTTTTCCTTTTAAAATATCATCTGCTGTAACTGTAGCATCACTAGTATCTATTCCTTTATAACTACCAACTACTCCTAAAATTTCTTCGTTTTCTCTAATTATCTCTGGTCTTATATTTTTATCTATATCTGATGTAACTTTTTTTACAATAACTTTATCAAACAATCCTTCGTTAATTTGTTCTTCTGTTGTAGGTATAATTGTTAGCTCGTCGCCCTCCACTCCTTCAACAACTACTTCATTAAATCCATCTTTTTTAGACTTAAAACGCTGTTCTTTTGTGCTTGGTATTATTGTTAAATTTTCTAAAACTGGCATATGCATTCTTTCTTCTAACTCAATTACACCGTTATCAACAAAATCTTCAATAATTATTTCATCTTTCAATTAAACCACCTCGTTTAAAGTAACTTTTGGTCCAATTTGAAAAGTTCCATATAATTTTTGACTTGGTTTATTACCGTCATAATAAATTACCAAATCATATAAATAAATATCATTCATATTTAAATTAACAGTATCTTCATAATTTATCTCTATAAAATATTTTTCTGCTTCGCTATTATAAACAATACCATCATTTAAACTTTTTTGTATTAAATATTCTTCTTCTAATAAATTTCTTTTTACACTAAAATAAATTAAGTCTGTCTCTTTAAGTTGACAGACTTCTCCATTTAATTTATAAATAAAAGGTAAACTTATATAATCACATTTAGGAATTACAATATCTAATTTTTTCATTTTAACCTCCTATTTTAAATTTTCTATTTTGTCTTCCATTTCTACAAGTCGCTCTTCAACTTGTTGCCATCTCGCATTTCCAGATGCTTTTTGCGCCTCATAATTTGCTAAGTGGGAAATATTAACGATTAAGTTAATAACTAAAACGATTAATAAGGCAATAAGGATAGCAATACTCTTTCCTAATTTGTCTTTCATAATATTCCTCCTATAAAAAAAGAAGAGGAGCTATTGCTTCTCTTCTTTATTTTTTATTTTTACACTAATTTCATTTGATACTTCTTCTTTAAACATTCTTAATAAATCTACTTCTGTTAGTTCTACTTCTTTGTTACGTTTGTGCATAAACATTTTTTTCTTAAAAAATTCATATACAAACATATAAAACTCCTTATAAAAAGCTTAAAGGATTTTGTGTGACACCATTAATTTTTATTTCAAAATGTAAATGTGGTCCGGTTGATTTTCCTGTTGAACCAGATTTAGCTATAACAGTGCCTTGTTCTACGTAATCTCCTACTTTAACTAATAATTGACTATTATGCGCGTAAAGTGTAGTAATATTATTACCGTGATTGATTACTATATACCAACCATAACTATTTGACCAACCACTTGTAACTACATTTCCACTTTCAGATGCCATAACTTCTGTTCCAGTAGGAATACCAATATCTATTCCTTGATGTCCATTAGACCAATATTGTCCTGATTGTGCATAATAAGCTGTAATTAAATGTGATGTTGTAGGCCAAGCAAAATCATATAAGCCTGTATTTATTTCACGTACAATTCCGCCTCTTGAAGTGACTTTCAAATTATCTCTAACAATTTGATTACATATATTTTCTTTTGTTTCGTCTAGTTGTAATATACTTAAATCTTGCGTAACTAATGAATTAATTTGTATATCTGTTGAGTCCTTGACTCTATCTTTAAAACTATTAACTACTTCTTCTGCTTCTTCTTTTGTCTTTACATACATTTTTTCTTCATTATTAACAATTATGCCATAAACAGTATAATCTGTTTGTAAATTATCTGTTATTAACATTTGATTGTCAACTTGTTTTATACGTTTAGTTTTTACAAAAACTCGCTCAAACCTTGGTTCAGCTGCTAAGTATTTTGTTGTTTCATATTCTTCATTTGAGCAATCTATAGCTTTTATATATTCTGCATCGTATTCCGCGCGGGAACTATAATAACCTATAAATTTATCTCCTACATATACCTCATAATAAGGTTTAAAAATATTAAACATTAAACTAACGTATGCCCCCAATACCATTAAGATAAAAATAATAATTAATATTATCTTACGGACGGGATAGTCTCCATTTGATTTCATAAATACCTCCATTTATTTGTATAAATAGAACTACTTTTATTTGAATGTTTAATTAATTGTGTAATGATTCAACTTCGCGCCCTTTGTAAATTGCACCAGTTAAATCGCCATTTAAGTATTTTAAAGTTTTTTCTGCGTCAATTAAAAAGAAATAAAAAGTACTTTGATATAAATTTAAAGCAGCATATTCTTTCTCTACTATTGAAGCAAATGCATTACAAGAATCAATATCGCTTAATGTAGACATTACATAATCATAGCGTTTTGTACTCCAATCTAAAAATTTGTAAATTGCAACTGTTGGAATTTCAGCTTCTATCATTTTTACTTTTGCTGTTTCTATTAGTTTATTAATTGTTTCTTTATTTTCAGAAAGAAAGTTTTTGTCTGTTAAAGGTCTATCTAAACTATCTTTTATTACTCTAATTGCCGTCTCATAAAAAATTCTTAAAATATCTTTGAATATGTCTGTTCGCACTGGTCCACCTATTGTTAAAGTTGGTATTTTTAACTCTAAAATACCTTCCATTTTAGGGAAAAAAGAATGTAATTCTTTTAATGCCGAAACAGAACCAAATTCCACTGCATTTGTTTCTGCAACTTTTTCGGTATGTGGGTGTTTTCCTTTTGTTTCTATCATAGCGGAAAAGTACTTTGTTAAAAGATAGATAACAACTCCACAAATGACAACCATAATTCCAGATTCAATAATTGTTGATATTGTTGCAGCTACGCTGTCCATTAGGTAAATCACCTCCAATAAATATTTTAGTCCTTTCTATTATTAGATGTATTTTTTATTGGCGGAACTTACAAGTTTTTTATAAAAGATTTTCGGTTTCTTGCATTTGTAATAAAGATGGGACAAATTTTGTTTTTAATGCTTTTTGCTGTTTAATAAAATTAAATACTTTTATAGCATTTTCTTCTTTATTGTTTAAACTTTTTTCAAATTTATCGTAATAATATAAATAGTTTTCTAAATGTACTAATTCTTCAATGGTTAAACCATATTGCTCTTCTTTTAATTCGTCCATATTAATATTATAAAATTTAAGCATTTCTTCGATTTCTTTATTGGTATAATTATATAAGGGATATAAATCATTAAGATAAATATGCTTTAAAAAACTATCGCAATATAGTTGATTTTTTGAAGATATATTATAATGCCTTTTAAAAAATTTATCAAAATTAAAATTAGTAACTTTAATAATATCATCATTACCTATAATATTATTACATTCTTGTTCATATTCAGGCACAGCACTATAAAAAACAATATTTTTAAAACTATCTTTATGTTGTTTAATTATTTCTAATAATAATCTATCTGATTTAGTGTGATTATACTCCATTGCTAAAACTTCTAACTGACTTTTTTGATAATATTTAAAAATACATAAATAAATATAATCCAATGTTTCTTTTACATTCTTCATAATTTATAACCTCCATTTATATATAAATAGTATAACACAGATTTTTTCTTTTTTCAAGTCTTTATTTGTCACTCGCGCGCAAAGTAAGTTTTCTTCCTTTTATAATAATGCGCGTGCGCGCACGTATAAATATCATAATTGTTTTTAAAAGTCAAATTTCTAGATAGTAAAACAAAGTTTGACTTTTCGCGCGAATTTTATTATACTTATTATAAGAATGTTTAAGATGGAGGTTAATATGACACATTGTTGTAGAATTTGTATAAAAATGTTCTGTCCCAAGCGCGGTGAGATAGAAGACTGTAAAGAATGTGTATCAGAGGTTTACGCCCATCTATTAGAACTTGATAGAAAATTGGAGGAAGAAAATGACAGAATTTTATAATTTATTAATGCAAGACCCTGAAGTCTATGCTAATATAATGGCAGAAAAAGAACGCCAACAAACTAATATAGAATTGATAGCCTCAGAAAATTTTGTTAGTCCAGCTGTTATGGAAGCAATGGGAAGTTATTTAACAAATAAGTATGCTGAAGGATACCCAGGTCGAAGATATTATGGTGGATGTAAATTTGTAGATAATATAGAACAGTTAGCAATTGATAGATTAAAGAAATTGTTTGGAGCTGAATATGCAAATGTTCAACCTCATTCAGGTGCACAAGCTAACTTAGCGGTTTATCAAGCTTTTCTAAAACCAGGAGATACTATACTTACAATGAGCTTACAAAACGGCGCACATCTATCACACGGTTCACCTGTAAATCAAAGTGGGAAAATTTATAATATTGTAGAATATAGAACAGATGAGAAAGGTTATATAGATTATGAAAATTTTGATGATATGATGCGTATGAGCAGACCTAAATTAATTATTGCAGGTGCTAGTGCGTATCCAAGAGAAATTGATTTTGCAAAAATGAGAGATATGATTAATAAAGCTGTGGAAGATGACGAATTTTTTGAAAAACCAATTTTTATGGTAGATATGGCTCATATTGCAGGATTAGTTGCAGCAGGATTACATCAAAGCCCAATTCCTTATGCAGATGTAGTTACTTCTACAACTCATAAAACATTAAGAGGACCTCGTGGTGGAATTATTTTATGTAAAGAAGAATATGGTAAAAAAATTGATAGTGCTGTATTTCCAGGTACTCAAGGTGGACCGCTTGAACACATTATTGCTGCAAAAGCAGTATGCTTTGCAGAGGCATTAAAACCTGAATTTATTGATTATCAAAAAAGAATAGTGGACAATTGTTATACTTTAGCAAATGAATTAAAAGAAAGAGGTTTTAATCTAATTACAGGTGGAACAGATAATCATTTATTATTAATAGATTTAAGAAACGTTGGAATTACTGGAATAGAAGCTCAAAATCGTTTAGAAGAAATTAATATTACACTAAACAAAAATGCAGTTCCAAATGACCCAGAAAGACCAATGGTTACAAGTGGTATAAGAATAGGAACAGCAGCTGTAACAACAAGAGGTTTTAACACAGCCGATATGAAAGAAATTGCTCGTATTATTTCAATTGTATTAACTACAAATGATATGGATGAAAATCAAAAAATTTTATTAAAGGAAGAAGTAGCACAATTATGTAAAAAACACCCATTATATAGTTAGGAGTGGTTGCCGTGAGCAAAAGTAATAAAAAAGCTAGACAAGCTTTAGAGCGAATTTATGGAAAAGGTTGCTTTATAGAACGAATGGGAATTCGCTCAATTGCTGGCGCGAAGACGATAGATAAACAGATTACATATCATCATTTAAGAAAAAAAGAACACGGTGGAGATGCCTCAGTTGAAAATGGGGCAAATCTTGCTTGGGGTAATCATAAATGGTTACACAGTTTACCACCAAAAGAACAAGCTGCTTTAAATGATGAAATAAGAGCTTGGAAAATTAATTTTCTTGTGATGAATGGGAAGGGTGAAGTTCAAGATAGTGGACAAGTAACTTTTCCAAATTTGACTTCAGCTGATGATTGTATTATAATAAAAGCTGAAAATACAACAAAGGAGCAATACGAAGAATTACAGAGACAGAAGGAACAACGAAAGCAGAAATTTAATCGTACTCAGGTTAAAAGAGAATGGAAAAAACAAATGGAAGAAGAATTAGATGAATTAGATTTGGATTTGTAAACCTTTGTGAGTTAAAAGGAGGTTTGTGATGAAAAAAATAATTATAAGTTTAATTATTTTATTAATTGTAATTTTAATTGCACATTTTTATAATTCACAAAAAACTGTTGAATGTTGGTGGAGTGTAATGTATCCTTCATTAACATTTGTAGGAGTAGAAGATAATTATGGCGATGAAGCTATTGGAATTAAACTAGATGGTAATTTACAAGAAGAAACTCCAAAATTTAAATTTGCAATTTTTGATTTTTTAAACGATAGTTTAATTCGATTAGGATTAAAATAGAAAGGAGCAAATATTATGGCTAACTTTTTTATAGCAGACCCGCATTTTGGTCATGAACGTATTATTCAAATTTGTAATAGACCTTTTGAAAATACAGAAGATATGAATAAACAATTAATTGAAAAATGGAATAATAAAGTAACAAACGAAGATACAGTATATATTTTAGGTGATTTTTGTTTTAAAATGAGTAAACAAGACGCAATTAAAATTTTGAAACAATTAAATGGAAAGAAAATTTTAATTAAAGGGAATCACGATAAGTATGCTGGTCAGCGCGATTTTGATGAGTGTTTTGAAAAAGTATGTGATTATCTTCAAGTAAATGAGGATAAACAGCAAATTATACTTTCTCATTATCCAATTATCGATTATGCAGGTATGTATTATGGCGCGAAAATGATTTATGGACATATTCATAATAAATATGTAAGACATAAAAATATGTACTGTGTAAGTGTAGAATGTGTTAATTATGAACCTGTTACACTTGCAGAGATTGAAGAAATTTACAAAGATAAGTATGTTCATGAAAACATTTGTTGGGCAGAAGATTGGAATTTAAAAAGTTGTAATTAAGGAAAAATTTTGATATAATATAAGTATGAAAGGAGAAATTATGGGAAAGAAATTAAGTAAAGCAAAAGAAGCAGAATTAAGAGCCTTTTTATACGGAGTTTCATTACAAGGTTTTGCCAATAGTCATATAGGGACAGAGCCGGTTGTTAAAGGTCGTTTAATAGAGGTAGAATATGAAGGTGAAACTTATTATGCAACTTTAAATATAACTTTACACAATCCAGAAAGGTTTGATGTAGAAGAAGTTAGACACGAGTATTTAACAAAATTGGAAGCTAATGCGCAAAGAGATGCTGAACGCGCAGAAAAAGCTAGATTAAAGGCAGAAAAAGCCGCAAAGAAAATAAATAAATAGTTAATAACCTAATGCACGAGGATTATAAGAGGTATAATCTTTTATAAGATATATATGCTACACCCGACCAAGCGGTCAGATTCGTGCCATTAGGTTGATATATATGGGGGTATATTTGGTTTCGACTATTGTAGGAAATAATAATAAGCAAGTAGTGGTGAACAGGACACTTTAAAAGTTCAAAAAGAATAAGAGCAAACGAAGTTTTAATGGCTGCCTAGTCTTTGACTAGAACAGTTTAATATATGTATCACCTCCTTTCGTAATGGAAGAACAACGGAACAAAATATTTTAATAGTTGTAGAAGTATTTTTATTAACAACTAATTTTTAATTGACTTTGTTTATTTTAAAATTAAAAATTTATTGAAAATAAACTAAACTTGTAGAAGTTTATTATTAAATATAATGGGACACGAGTTCGATTCTCGTTACCTCCACCATAGAAAGGCGCATACAGCATTCTCTTGGCTCGACCTTTACGAGCGACTAATTTTGGGTATTAGATATTGCGCCTTGTTTTTATTTAAAAAAATTGACTTTAAGTTAAAATTGTAATATAATTATTATAGAATAAATTAAGAAAGAAGTTGATAATTATGAAACAAAGCACGACAGAGACTAAGCTTTATTGCCCAAGATGTGGGACAATTCATACAATATTTAGAAAAACAGCGAAACAAAAAAAGTTTGGACACTATAAAAATTTTTATTGTTTTAAATGCGAACATACTCACAATCATATTGAATTAAGAGATTATTATTATTCGCAAGATGAATTGGAAGATATGATAATAAAAATGAAACAAGAAGGAAAATATTAAATGCGGCGATGGGTGAGCTGGCTTAAACCACTTCCCTGCTAAGGAAGCGTGGTCGAAAGGCCACCGATGGTTCGAATCCATCTCGTCGCGCCAAAGGAGTAATTAATATGGAAAAAGAAGAAGAAAAATATACAAAATGTGAAGAATGTAAATTTTATTATGATTTAGATATAGTTGGTTTTCACAACACTTGTGCAATAGGATGCTGTTATTTATGTGCAGATAGACGAAAAGATTGTGGATGGTTTGAAAAAGGTGAAGTTCCACGAGGTAAAGTGCGTGGGCAACATATTTGGGAAAAAGAAGGAGATTAATATTATGGGAAAGAAAAATAAAAATACAATGAGATTTCAATTAATTGACAATACTAGACAAGATGCTTATAATGAAACTTGCAAAATGGAAAAAGTTTGGTATGGTGAAGAAAGCGATGGACAAATAATGAGTTTAGAAAGCTATTATTGTATGTGTAAAGAATTTGCAGCTGCAATGGGCTTTGCAGAAAAAAGTATAAATGAATGGTTTGGTGATTATTAGTGAGTAAAACAAAAACAGATAAAAAAGTAAATAAAAAAGTAAGAGAATTTAATAAGTCATTAAAGGAAGACGTATTTGAGAATAGATTTTGGGTACGACAATACCAAAAAGCGCAATTAGATGGTGTAAGTTATTATCTTTATGAATTAATAGATGAATTAGAACCTAATAGAAATAGAATAATTAGAGAATGGATAAGAGGAGAATCTGATTTCTTTATGCATAAAATTTTTGAAGAAATGAATGATTTTATAATTAAATCAGATTTTTGGGAGCTATGGAGGAAAGAAAAATATGGGTTATAATTTAACTAAAAAACAACAAGAAGGTTTAGAAATTTGTCTTCAAAGATATAAAGAAGGTAAACCTTATACTGTAATTGCAGGATATGCAGGAACAGGGAAAAGTTATTTAGTTAATGCAATCGTTGACGCCTTTGGATTTGCAGAAGACGAAGTGGCATACGCTTCTTTTACAGGTAAGGCTGCATTAGTTTTGCAAAATCAAGGTAAAGCCGCGATGACTTTACATAAGTTATTATATAAATCTTATCCAAATGGTTACGGTGGTTTTGTGCATAGACCAAAGCCAGAATTAGATGAAGAACTAAAATTAATTATTGTAGACGAAATTTCAATGTGTCCAAAAAAATTATGGAATTTATTAATGAAACATAATAGATATGTAATAGCGTTGGGAGACCCATTTCAATTGCCGCCAATTGATAAAGACAGCGATAATGGATTGTTAAATAAACCACATATTTTTTTAACAGAAGTTATGCGCCAAGCTTTGGACAATGATATTATAAAGTATTCAATGCAATTGCGTGAAGGCAAAAATTTAAAAACTGGTATAAAAGGTACAAATATTCAAACTTATAACAAATCTAATTTAAATGAAGGAATGTTGTTATGGGCTGACCAAATTTTATGTGCGAAGAATGACACTCGTAAAAATTTAAATAATCAAATTAGAAAATTATTAGGATTTACTGATACCTTAAATGAAAATGATAAGTTAATTTGTATAAAAAATTATTGGGATTATGCATCTTTAAATGGTGAATGTTTGGTTAATGGATTAACAGGGCAGGTTTCAAATATTAATACTAAAATGACAAATACTATTCGTGCGACTTTCAATATTGGAGAAGATAGTTTTGGAGAATTATTATTAGACCACAAGTTATTAAAAGAGGGAAAACCTTTTATAGAATACACTAAACGAGGGAAAGTATTACCTAAAAAGTCTATTGAAATGGATTTTGGATATGCAATCACAGTTCACAAGGCGCAAGGTTCCCAATTTAATAAAGTATTAGTTTATGATGATTGTTGGCTTCAAGGAGAAGAATATCGTAGATGGCTATATACTGCTATAACTCGCGCGATAGATAAGGTGGTAGTATTATTATGAAAATAAATAAATATTTGAAAGAATTAGGTTTTGAATGGTATGATATGCCAGGAGTTTTTAGTCCAAAATTAGAAAAAGATGAAAATTTAGACCACGTTGCTGCGGCAGATTGTCGTAATAAAGAAGATAAAGAAGGTTTTTGTGATTATGAATTTTTTAGTTTGGACAATACTTTAAGTTTATTTATATACTCTAAATTATGTTATTTTAGAGAGTATATAGCCCCATTATGTACTCCAGGATGTTTAACACCAAATAAATATAATTGGGAAAATGACCACGAAAGAGAACAAGCTAATAAAGCTGCGCACGATAAATGGTTATCTATTTTAGATAAAATGATTTTGGCTTTTAAGATAGATTTAACCGGTCCGCGCGAAGGATATGAAGGTATTGATAGAGAAGCTAAAAGAGAAGGTATGCAACTATTTATAGAATATTATAGTTGTTTATGGTATTAAGTTTAGACCTTTGCTCACTTATAAAGTGAGTTTGGGTGTAGGCTTAGTTCAATAGTAGAACGGGAGTTTGTGGCACTCCAGACGACGGAGCGTAACCGTCAGTCTACCCCATATGCGTTTATAGTTTAATGGATAAAATGCAGGGCTACGAACCCTGAGCTCTAGGTTCGACTCCTAGTAGACGCACCATTTGTCCTGTTAGCCAAGTTGGTTAAGGCGACGGTCTGCAAAACCGTTATCATTGGTTCAATTCCAATACAGGACTCCATTAAAAATTTGATTTTAAGTTAAAATTGTAATATAATTATTATAAATTAAGAAAGTGAGTGATAATTATGAAAAATATTCTATATGTTGATGATGTAAGATTTCCAAAAATTTGGAAAGAAGAAATAAATAAAGTAACTATTGCTCGTAATTATGAACAAGCACTTAAAAATTTATTAGTTTATAGATTTGATATTGTAGATTTAGACCACGATTTACGGCGAAGAAAAAACTGGTTACGATATTGCAAAACTAATAGTGGAGAATAATATTAAATGCAATAAAATCTATATTCATAGCGCAAATCCAGTAGGAGTTTTTAATATGAAACAATTATTAGAACATTATGGTTATACAGTGGAAATCTATAATTAAATAGTTGATTTTAAATAAAATTTCTGCTATAATTATATTATAGAAAATAAATAAGGGCTCACACAGCAATCGTCTTGAAAAAGACAGTTTGTATTTTAGATACAAATTAGGTTGGTTTGTCCAACAATGCTTACGAGGAGTAAGCTCCAGAACATATTAGGTGCAAGATATTAACAGAGACGAGCCCAGCAAAGTGTCAAAGTTAATATCGAACACAATTACACATACTTTTAGTAATCTAAGGGGTCATACAGCAAATGCGTAAAAGCAGTATTACAATTTTTTGTAATTTTGGAATTTGATAAAACATCAAATTAGAAAGTATTTCGCTCCATGCGAAAAGCTTACAATGTCGTGGGAGGAAAGATTGAGGCGACCCCAGTAATATGCCAAGAACATCTTTCAAACACGAGTTAAATTAAAAATATTATATTGTAGGGACAGCCAGCAATTTATTGTATATTAAGTCAGACGTGTAGTCCGAAAAATGATATCAGTCCCTAGTTTTAAAGGCGCATCCAGCAAATTCGTTATTGGTTTATTTAGGTTCAAATCCTAAATTTCCTGCTCAAAAGGAAATGTTATAAGCGCCTTGTCTTTATTTAGGAAAATGGAGGTTTAAAATGAGTGAAAATTTTATAAAAAGTATTAAAAATGAAACAAACGAAACATTAACAGAAAATGGAGCGATAGCATATAGAACAACAAATTCAGATTTATTAGATTTATTCGCAGTAATTGGTGCGTTAAGAACAAGACCTTCACAAGAAATTGAAACGAAATTTATTAAAGCTTTTGCCGAAGACCAACTATTAGCTATGAAAATGTTATTTTATGCAAGAAATATTAGAGGTGGACTTGGAGAAAGAAGAACATTTCGTATTTTAATAAAATATTTAGCAAACTATCATCAAGAAGTTATGGCAAAAAATATTAATTTAGTGCCTATTTTTGGTAGATGGGATGATTTATATGAATTTGTAAAAACACCATTGGAAGATTTAGCATTTGATGTTATAAAAAATCAATTGGAAGCTGATTTAGCTGCGCTTGAGGCAGGTAAACAAATTAGTTTATTAGCAAAATGGTTAAAGTCAACATCTGGTGTGTCAATCGAAAGCGCTAAATTAGGTAAATTAACTGCAAAAAAATTACATTATTCATATAAAGAATATAGACAAATTTTATCAAAATTAAGAAAACAACTTAATATAGTTGAAAGAAATATGAGCAAAAATGAATGGGATAAAATTGTGTACAATGAAGTACCTTCATTGGCAATGAAAAAATATAGAAATGCTTTTGGAGAGCATAATTTAATCAAATTTAAAGAGTACATTGAAAAAGTAAAATCAGGAGAAGAAAAAATTAATGCAAAAACATTATATCCTTATGATATAATGGAAGCCGCAGGATTGTCAGAAAATTGGAGAAGCAGTAATTTTAGTTTTAACAAATGGGATGAAGTACTTGAAGAACAATGGAAAGCATTACCAAATTATATTGAAGGAAACAACAATATATTAGTAATGGCAGACACTTCTGGCTCAATGAGTGGAAGACCAATTTGTACTTCAATAGGATTAGCAATTTACTTTGCTGAAAGAAATAATGGACCTTGGCATAATAATTTTATGACTTTCTCATCAAAACCAAATTTTGTAGAGTTAAAAGGTTTAAATTTAGCTGAAAAAGTTAGAAGCATTCCAGCAATTGTCGACAATACTAATATAGAAGCTGCGTTTAATTTAGTGTTACAAACTGCTATTAACAACAAATTAACACAAGAAGATATGCCTAAAGCGATTGTAATAATTTCAGATATGGAATTTGATGGAGCAACTGGAACACGTTATTCATCAATGTATGGAAATACTGAAATTGCAAGACAAAACAAACTAATGGATGAAATTGCAATGAGATTTCAACGTCACGGATATATTATTCCAAAAATAATATATTGGAACGTAGATAGTAGACAAGATGTATATCACGGAGTATGCGAACAAAAAAATATTGCAATGGTAAGTGGGCAATCTGTTTCAGCTTTTAGAAGCGTATTAATGGCGGTGGATGAAGACCCATATAACACAATGTTAAAAACACTAAATGATTCAATATATGATGTTGTTAGATTATAAAATCAATTGAGGGCAACCTCTTTTGATTTAATATATATAAAAGGAGTTTTGCTATGGAACACAGAGATTTTCATTGGCACTGGTGGCATTGGCTTCTTATTATACTAGCTATAATGTTAACAGTAGGTGTAACTTATACCTTAGTTAATAATTACGAAATAGTAAAAAAAGATGACAAAGGCTTCGTGCGAGGAATTGAACAAACAGTAGAACATCCAATAGACACAACAAAAAACACAGTAAAAGATTTAACAAATTAATAGACTACGGCGCGGAAAGCATAATTTTCTTACTTTTCGCGCATTCCTTTTATAAAGTTGATTTTACATAAAAATTGTTATATAATTATATTATAGGAGGAAAGAAATGAGTAAGACAAGGGTATTTTTTAAAAAACTTGGGTTTTATTTAATAATTATAGGTGTTGCAGGAGGTACAATCAGTATGTCTTGGATGGCATTTCAAGCAAGTTTTTTAGGAGGATTATTAGTTTCTTCAATTTTGGGAATGTTAATAGGCTTAATTTTTTACGAAGGTGATTTTGAACAATAATATACTCGATTAGCTCAGTCGGTTAGAGCGCTGTGCTGATAACGCAGAGGTCGATGGTTCGATTCCATCATCGAGTACCAAAAGAACTCGGTTGCAAAGTTGGTAAAAGGAATGTAGGATATATGCTCTAGGAGCCAATTCTAACATAAAAAGTGTTAACAATATTCCGCAGGCAGTTTCGCCGAGTAGCTGCCACTTATAGACGCATAGCTCAGATGGATTAGAGCAACGCTCTTCTAAAGCGTGGGTCGGGAGTTCGAGTCTCTCTGCGTCTACCATAAGAAAGAGAGTTGATAAATATGAGAATAAAAGAGAAAGTTAAAAACCCAGCAATGAAGAAACAATATGTTTCTTTTAATAAACGAAGAAAATATGATAATTATTGGAGTGAAAATTATATTTGTATAAGTGATGGAACCATTATAGATTTTTTAGCAGAATGGAATTTAAAATTTGGAGGTAGAGTATTACAAACTACCTTTGATGATTTTAAACCTTGTTTAATTGTTGTAGAATATAATCCAAATTTTATTTATTTTGTGCAAAAAATATCAAAGGTGTGTAAAGAACATATAGATAATATTGAATTCTGGGAGGAATAAGAATGAAAGTAGACCATTTAGAAGATTTGATTAATTACATATATTATAATGTAATGGAGGACGATTATGATAGATATATTAAATTGGTCTTTGGTGAAAACGAAATTCTTATATTCGTATTTGAAAGTGAAATACCAATCGCGGTAAGTTATCATAGAGTTTATTCAGCTGATTTTAAAAACTCTCAAGAACAAATTTGCGCCGAAATTTGTGCAGAATTGTTAAGAAGCAATATTGGAAAAGGTTATTTAAAGCAGTTAGATAATATTTGTAATTTAATTGAAGAAAACGCGCATATTTTTGAAAAATTATTAAAGAAAGGAGAATAAATATGATAAAAGTTCAATTTAAAAATAATTACCAAGATAGTTATAGCGGAAATGAATATACTTATAATAATTTTGACGGAGTAGAAATAGGCGATATTGTAGTTGTTAATACTAATAGTGGCTTCGCGCTAGCAAGAGTTAGTCAAGTTGATATCGTAGATATTAGATATGATGAAACTATGTTAAAAAATGTTGAATGTATTGTTAAAACTAACAAACAAATTGAAAAAGAAAAAGAAGAAGCAATAAAAGCGCATGCTCAATTGCAATTAATAATTAGAAACGCACATAAAAAAGCATTATTAGACCAATTAAAATTAGTAACTAGTGCAGAAGATTATAAAGTATTAGAACAATTAGATTATGAAAAATTAATAAAAGTTGCAAAATTAATTCAAGAAATTTGATTTTCTTTCCAAACTATGGTATAATTATATTATAGTTAGAAAGGAATGATGTGATATGAGATTATGGCATCAAAATTTAATTCATAAATTACCACAACAACAATTATGTGGACAGTGGAGAGAATGCGCAGCTTTATTAGGAAATGGCTGGGGTAGAAAACACGCAGTAGTTAATTATGTTTTTAATCATTCAGAAAGTTTTTTAGTGGCATATTCTATTTTAATTTTTAATGAAATGAGACAAAGAGGATATAATCCAAATCCCAAAATGATGCGTACTCAATTATCCAAACGATATAACGAAGAAGAAGTTAATAGATTTATTGTTTTAGGTAAAGATATTTCACAACGAGGATTAATGATTTATAAAGAGCATAATGATGATTATTTAGCAGAATGTTTATTAAATTTGGAAAATAAAGGAATAAAAATTTGATTTTTATTTAAAATTATAGTATAATTATTATAGATTAAAAAAAGAGGTACTTGGTATGTTCGCACCAAGCTAAGTGTTAATAGCGATAAGTTATAGCCTCCCTATCACAGTGGGTACAATCGGCGAGGTAACTCTTAAAGATGCTCAATAGAATTCGTCGTCATGTTTACATAGAATATAAAGAGCTGGCTGTGAGAGTTTATATGGCCCGTTGGGCAAGTGGTCAAGCCACCACCCTTTCACGGTGGAGTCACCAGTTCGACTCTGGTACGGGCTACCAACATATGCGTACTTGGCCGAGTGGCTGAAGGCGCCAGTCTTGAAAACTGGAAGTCGGAAACGGCTCCAAGGTTCGAATCCTTGAGTACGCGCCAGGGAACATTATATGAGAGAGGTCTTTCCAATCTCGAGGTCACTCTATGCGACATCTAAAGGACATAGAGGTAGTTTACAGTCTACATCAAAACTGTATTAATGTCTCGGTAGTTTAGTGGTCATGACACCTGCCTGTCACGCAGGAGACCCGAGTTCAATTCTCGGTCGAGGCGCCAAGTGCTCTTTTCTCAGGAGCGTTAAATAGAATAATAAATTGAGAATTACCTATAATTTAATAGGCGTGAGATATTTGCTCGTTTGACTGGCAGAGACGCGATAACAAAACAAACGAGGGCCTATGGGGAATTAGTTCATCTGGCTAGAACATCTCGCTTGCACCGAGAAGGTGGACGGTTCGAGTCCGTCATTCTCCACCAATAAATGGGGATATAGCTTAGTGGTAAAGCAATTGACTTTTAATCAATAGACTCAAGTCCGATTCTTGGTATCCTCACCATAAAAGAGGTATTAAAATGAATATAAATGGCTATGATGCTAGTTGGTGTCCTAATCATTCTAGAACAATAGGTAATTCTGGTTGTGTTTATGACCATATTTTAGTTGCTGAAAAAATGCTTGGTAGAAATTTAACTTCGGAAGAAGTAGTTCATCACATAGATGAAAATAGAAGCAATAATAATCCTTCTAATTTAATGGTTTTTAAAACAAAAGGAGACCATACTAGATTTCATCAAACTGGAAAATTTGAAAAAGAAAACGATTATTATATAAGTCCGCCAAATAAATGTTGCGACTGTGGGACAATCATTAATTCTGAAAATATTAGATGTTTTAAATGTAGTAGTTTATACCGTAGAAAGGTTGCAAATCGACCTTCTCGTGAAGAATTAAAAAATTTAATAAGAAACAATTCTTTTGTACTAATTGGAAAAATGTTTGAAGTTAGTGATAATGCTATTAGAAAATGGTGCATTTCAGAAAAATTACCATCTAAAAAATCAGAAATAAAACAGTATACAGACGAAGAATGGGCTTTAATTTAAATTGATTATATAATATTTAATATATATAATACCAGCGCAGAGGAGCAACACTCTAAAACGTTGCAAAAGTATATACTTTCTTTTATCAAGTTGCGGACGAAGGTTCGACTCCTTCCTGCCTGGGAAACTGGGCGGTGGCTGAGAGGAAAGGCACTCCGCGTGATGTGAGGTTTCGCAAATTTGACTTTTTATAAAAATTAATGTATAATTATATTATAGAAAGAAAGGAAAGTGATTTGAATGATAGAATATTTTTGGGAATATGATTATAAGTTTGGTGAGTTTTTAAAAAAATATTTTCCTAATACTTATCAAAGAAAATACTCAATGACAGGTAATGGAATTTATAATTTAATTACTGTGAATGACAAAGTTTATGAAATAAAATTTACTGAAGCAAAAGCTTTGTTAGAGGACAATAATTTACTTACAACCGATAGTCTTAAAAATAAAATTATTCAAAATATAATAAATAACTTTAAAGAAGGTACAATTTTAACAGTAAATAACGGTAAAATAACTTTTAAACTTGGCAAATTTATAGCAAAAGTTGAAGTAATTAAAAAATTGAAAATACCACAATAAATATAAAAAGAAAGGAAGTATTTAATATGGCAGTAAAAAAATCTAATGTTGTAGAAAAGAAAGTAGAAAAGAAAATAAGACAAAAAATAATAGTAGCAGAAGGAGGACGCATAAATTCTGATGTTCCTTATAAAATAATTTATAGTGAATATGTAGAAAGTGCGCCAATAGCAAAAGAACGTACTAATCAATTAAAAACAGAATATCCTAATTGCTCAGTTAGTTATTTTTCTGTTTAATACATAGCGATAGGTGAAATGCGAAACAGTCTGTAACAGACCTAATAGTGAATTTAGGCAAGCGGCTCTTGTAGCGAGAGAGTGTCGGCGATACGAAAAAGTTATAACCAGCAACGGCCTATTGCAGGTTTGAGGATAGAAAGGCAGCTATCAACCCTAATATCGAACGGTTCGAGTCCGTGACAGCCGGGCAACTGTGGAGGAATGGTTAAAATCCATTATAGGTAAGATTTAGGGCTTATAAGAGATGTGGGAGTGCCGCCCCACCAAACCAAATATGATTTCCAGTGTACTTACCTCCTCGTGGTGGAAATCGGGTAGCTCAAAAAAGTACAAGAACAATAGTCATTATGGCTGAATGCGCTATCAACGGCGTAAGGCACAGACCAAAGGAGTTGGAAGTGGCTCCAAGTGAAATTCGGTGGAAATATATTAGAGGTCTGGTTTCAAGATGAGTTTAGTCGTGAGAAAGTGAAGCTAAGCGGACGCTCTGGCAAACTTGCTAATTGCAAGACGAGTTGGAGTTGGGTTGAAAATGTCGTGGCTTAGGCTCTAACAGTAAATATTCCCAGATGAAGATAGGTGAATTATCTTACAGAGTTGAACTGTTAGTTGGAAGTATTCTGTAATCTTCCAGTATGAAAATACTTATTCATAAAGAGTAACGAGGTACAAACTAAACTGAGATATGTAAGATTATTGATGTAATAGTGGAACAATAGACCCTGTTTAATATTGAGAGATGGTGTACGCGGCTCACCTTTGAGTGAAGATGCAGGAAGGTAAAGGCTCTCAACGATAGCTATTACAAAAGCAGTTTGGTACAGTCTGCTTTATCAAAAGTACTAACCTTTATTTGCACGATTGGTGTCAGTGGCTAGCATTCCTGCCTTCCAAGCAGATGGGGCGAGTTCGAGTCTCGCATCGTGCTCCAATCAATTTAGAAAGGTGGTTATATAATGGAAAAAATTAAACAAGTAAAAGATAAAAAAGAAATAGCACAATTCAATTCAATTAAGGAGGCTTCTGCATCTATTGATACAAAAATGGATGACTGGAAAGTTCAAATGTTAATAGTTAATTCTATTAATACTGGCAAACGCGCCTTCGGTTTTAATTGGAAGAAAGCTGTTTAATTATATGCGCATTGGAAGTTGCAAACAGGTTTGGCGCATTATAAGTTAAGCCTGGTAGTCTATATCGGTGTAGTGTAATCGGTAGCACAACAGTCTCCAAAACTGTTTGTCTGAGTTCGAGTCTTAGCGCCGGTGCCAGCTACGCGAGAGTTCACAGTTGTCGCGTATAATAAATGACCAACAAATGTGCGGCGCGAGGGAGCCGATACGAGGTAATAGTACTTAAATCCTCGAACACCACCTATATAGCGACATAGCACAGTTGGCTAGTGCAACTGGTTCATACCCAGTAGGTCGTTGGTTCGAGTCCAACTGTCGCTACCAGCAGACTGTCGGCTAAATAGAAAATAAGTGGATTGAAGCTATTTCCAAACTGTTTTTTATGATTATGGGGTTACAGACTTGTTGACGCCGATAAAAACCCAAGTCAGCTCCAAATGGTATCTATCAGTCGGGTATCTAGTAATGGGATACTAATGTCGTAAGATAGCAAGTAAAAGTACTCAAAGGCGGTGAATAAGAGGGCTCTGGCGAGAGGGCTTGCCGCAATCCATAAACAACCCAAAACTTACGCTCGTAACGGGGACAATAGCAGGTTAGTACTAGACCGTATGTGGTAATAAACTCTTATCTGGCGCTGCAACGCGCCAGCCAAAACAAATTAATAAGAAAGAAGGAATTGTATGAAAGTTATAAAAGAAGGATATATTAAACCAAGTAATAGATTAAATTGTTATAAATGTGGTTGTATTTTTGAATACGATAAAGAAGATATTATAGAAGAAATTGATGAAGAAACTACTTTTGATTCGTCTTTATATATGAATCAGTGGCATACGAAAAGATTAAATAAAAAAGTACAATGCCCAACGTGCAGTACATTAAAAATAGTTGATAGCACTATTTTATCTTCTGATTTAATACCATTTAATTAAATAAGGAGTTGGTCTTATGAATAAGAACAGAGTTACTTTCTAATGAGGTAAAACCTCATAGGAGGTAAATTATGAGTAGAAGTTATAAAAAATATCCTTTTTGTAAGGATAGAGATAGTAGCAAATGGGGAAAACGATATTGTAATAAAGTCGTAAGAAAAACAAAAGATATACCAAATGGTAAGGCTTATCGCAAATTAGTTGAGCCTTGGGATTTTATTTATGATTATAGTTTTTCTTCAACTTGGAAAGAATATTGTCATTCTCATAAAGCTTGGAATTATCCAGGCGAGCCAGATTACTATGAATGGTATAGAATATATAAAGGTAAATGAGGTATCATATGAATTATAAATTAACCGTAATAGTTCCAGTATATAATCAAGAAAATTTAATTCTTCGTGCATTGTATAGCATTCCAAATAGAAAAGACATAGAAGTAATTATCGTTAATGATGGTTCAACTGATAATACACATAATAAAATTTTGGAATACATTAATGATAATAATCTTATTTGTGCAATTAATTATTGCAATTTAGAAATTAATCAAGGAGTTTCTAATGCCGTTAATCTTGGTTACGAAAAAGCTAAAGGTGAATATATAGTTTTATTAGGTTCTGACGATTATTTTTTATCAGCAATAGAAGAAGTTATTGCGCATGCAAATGGGGAAGATTTAATTTATTTTGATTTAAGAATAAATGATGGTACTATCTGGCGTTTAGCACAAGAAACTAAAGTGAATTATTGTGGTAGTGTAAAATTAATGCGTACTGAATTTATAAAGGGTTTAAAAAATGATGTAAATATGAAACATGGAGAAGATTATTATTTTTTCCAAGAAGTTTTAAAACGAAACCCAACAGAAAAATTCACCAATTTAGTGGCGAAACATTATAATTTTCCAAGAGAAAATAGTCTTTCTTGGAAACAAAGATATCATCTAGATTAGGGGCTGCACTATGAGTGCTGTAAGAAAAGCTGGGATTAATGATTTGTCTGCTCCAGACATCCCCGTTTATGGAACTCTGGCGTAACTGGTGTGCGCGTCGGTCTGAAGAACCGAAGGATAAGGTTCGATTCCTTGGGGTTCCACCAGAAACAACAATCTATGGCCCGCCTATAAAGTAAGAATAGTAGGAGTGAAAGAGGCATTCATAGTCTTACTGTTGTTTTGCCAGTATGAAATAGTTTTATTCCGTGAGCCTGGGCTATATGCTGTTAGATAAACCAAACGGAGACAGCTAAAGCTATTTCTTATACCATAGCTTAGGGAGTAATCCTTCGGGAAGACCTCCTTGGCTAAGATAGCTGTTTGGGGCTATCAATGCTGGTAAGAATGTTAAAGGTTATCATTCATATTCCAGCTAAGAAAAACCTTACCAAACTTAGGGAGTTATGTTTGGGCAAACTCTCCTGAATATAATTAAAATGTTTGCCAACCTTTATCTTCGTGAAGGCTTGATGGTAAGCCGCGTGGTTTGGGACCATGAGGTTGTAAGTTCGACTCTTACCACGAAGACCAATTTGTATTTGCACTAACCAAAAATGCGGTGAAAGTCGCTTAGCGTAAGCAAAGATAACAAAACTTACGCACTTCGCTTATGTAGCTTAATTGGTTAGAGCGCTATTTATATAGAGATACAGGTTCGAGTCCTGGCTTAGGCGAAGTTTAGAGTTAGAGATATGCCTAATCCGTGGCAGATAGGAGCAAACTGCCTAAAAAACTCTGGATATTAGATTTTCACATAAAAGAAAATCCAGCATATATTACCCTCTGGTTTGTACCAGAGGGTTTCTTTTTGTTTATTTGACTTTAACTAAAAATTGGTGTATAATTATATTATAAAGAAAGGAGAAAATATGGAGAAAATAAATCAAAAAATTGAATTAAAAAGAAAAGAAATAAAATTTTTTAAAGAATTATATAATTTGTTTGAAGCAGGAGCTTTAAATAAAGAATATTTTGAAAGAAATATACAACGAGCAACTCATGAACAAAATGGGTTAGTTGAAGCATATAATACATTAATGGAGGAAGAAAGTGAATAAGAAAAAAATTGTATTTTACTATCCAGACATATATGTTGGTGGAGTAGAGATGGCAATTTTAAATTTGGCAAAAAGAATTTATAAAGATTATGATTTATATTTTTTCTATAAAAGTATAGCCAATTTAGATTTAGCAAAAGAATTAAATAAATACGGAATAGCAAGAAATATTATGACAGACCAGGCGCCGTTTGAATGTGATACACTAGTATATTGTTCATTATGGCGTGAATATGAAGATAGAATTAGTTTTGTAAGGGCAAAACAAAAAGTGTTATGGTCTCATGCTATGGTACCACCACACGGAACTCGTTTTCATGACCTACCATTTATGAGAAAAATGGATAGAATAGTTAGTGTTAGTAACGCTGCAGATAAAACAATTCCTCGTTTTTATTATACTAATAAAATATTAGAAAGATGTTATGTTATTAATAATATCGTAAATACGGAAGAAATTTTATTAAAGGCTGAATTAGATACACCACAATTAAATTTAGCAAAGGATTTAAACATTTGTACGGTTGCTAGACTTAGTCACGAAAAAGGTTGGCATAGAGTAAAATTAATGTGCGATGAGTTTATAAAAATGGGAATTGATTTTAAATGGTTTATAATTGGTGAAGGGTATTTCCCAGAAGAAACAAATAAAATTCATGCGATGCTTGATAAATATTCTCAAATTGAGTTTTTGGGAAAACAAATGAACCCATTTCCATATGTAAAACAAATGGATTATGTGGCTTTATTAAGTGAATATGAAAGTTGGGGACTTGCAATTACCGAAGGAAAAATTTTAAGCAAGCCAATTATTTGTACTGATTTTCCAGCTGCATTTGAACAAGTAGAAAACGATATTAATGGAGTTATTATTCCTATGAAACACTATAATAAATATCGTTCTTGTGCATATAGAATTTATAATAATAAAAAATTGTATGCTTCTCGCGCGAAGAAGTTTGATTTTGAAAAAATAAATCAACAATCAGTTGAAAAGTGGAAAACAATTTTTGATAGTGAAAGGGGAGATAAAATTGAATTGGTCTAGATTAAAAAAGAAAAGGAAAAAACAAGTTGAGAAAGAAATAAAAGCAGAAACTGCAATATGCAATAAAGAACCAGCCGAAACAAGAGAACAATATTTAACTAGAAAAGTACAACAAATTAAAGATGATACTTTTGTCAGTGCAGAGGTTATCAAACAATATTTCCAGTTAAATGCTGAGTTAAAAAACGAAGCTTGGGAGCAAAGATACCATAAATGGTTTAACGATAATAAGCAATTATTAGAATGTTTTTTTAAAGCAATGAAAGAGCATTTTATCGCAACGACAGAGCATAGAGAATATCGTTTAAAATTAATTGTAACTGACCAATATGAAGAAGTAGTTGATTTTGGTGGACGCTATATAAATTTAGAATTTTTAGTAGAGTTGTTAAGACGTTATGGATATAAAACAGATTATTATTATTTAATGACAAATAAAACTCATTTAAGAATATATTATAATTATGAATTTTAGAAAGGAGTAAATTATGTATTGTGGATATGTAACAAAATTAAAAAATGTAAGAAAGCATCCTAATGCAGATAGACTTGTATTAGCAGATGTATTTGATACAACAGTAATTGTTGGCGCAGACTCACAAGATGATGATATAGTATTGTATTTTCCAGCTGATGGACAGTTATCAGAGTCATATTGTGAAGCCAATAATTTAGTTAGGAAAAAAGATGAAAATGGTAATAATATAGGTGGTTATTTAGAACCAGATAAAAGAAATGTAAAAGCAATTAAGCTAAGAGGCGAACGTTCAGATGGATTGGTAATGCCATTAAGTTCTTTAAACTATCTTGGAACAAAAGTAGTAAATAGTTTATCACTTGGAGACCAAATTACAGTATTAGACGGGCAAGAAATTTGTAGAAAATATATACCAAGAGGTAAAAAATCCGTGGTTCGCGCGCAAACTAAAAGAGAAAAAAGAAAAGTAAATGAATTTCCACTATTTGAAGAACATAGAGATACTGAACAACTTGACTACAATATTGAAAGATTTAAACCTGGCGATTTAGTTACTTTAACTTTAAAAATGCATGGAACTTCTGGAAGAACAGCTTACTTGCCATCTGCTGGTAAAAATAAAATTGAACAATTTATTTTTAAATTATTTCCTCGTTATAGATATGTAACAGGAACTAGAAGAGTTGTGCTAACTCAATTTGCCGAAGATGGATTTTATGGAGACAATGCTTTTCGCGCAAAATATCATCGCTTATTAGAAGGAAGACTTTTAAAAGGTGAAACAATTTACTACGAGATAGTAGGTTGGGCTAACGAAAATACAACAATAATGGGTATAGCTGATAATAAAAAAATGAACGATAAAGAATTTACTAAAAAATATGGTGCTAAAACTACTTTCTCATATGGCTGTGAGCAAGGACAAAATGCAATGTATGTTTACAGAATGACAATGACAAATCCGGATGGAGAAGTCATTGAATATCCTTGGTCACTTGTAAAACATAGATGTGAAATAATGGGATTAAATACAGTAATGGATTTAGATAGATTTATTTTCACAACACAAGAAGATATGTATGAAAGAATAAACAAATGGTTAGATATAGAAGACCCAATTGGAAAAACTCACGTAAGCGAAGGTGTTGTAGCTCGATTAGAAGATAAAAGTGTTTTTACTGCTTTTAAAAAGAAATCATTTGCTTTTAAAGTGTTAGAAGGAATTATAAAAGAAAACGCAGATGCGCCAGATATGGAAGAAGCACAGGAGGTAATTAATGAATAAATATTTTGAACATTTAAAAACAATAATTAAACATAAAATAGAAGTTGGAAAAGTTTGTTTTCAATTTGGTTTATATTGGCAAGGTATTGTACACGATTTAAGTAAATTTTCTTGGACTGAATTTGGTCCAAGCGCAAGATATTTTCAAGGTACTTATTCACCAATAGATGCAGAAAAGAAAGAAAAAGGTTATTCAGCCGCATGGCTTCATCACAAAGCAAAAAATAAACACCATCAATGGTATTGGATGGATTGGGATAACCAACAAAATCCAAAACCTTGCAGAATACCAAGACAATATGTATATGAAATGATAGCTGACTGGATTGGTGCAGGAAAAGTTTATGGTAAACGCGCAGGCTCTGAATGGAACTGGGACGAACCTTATAAATATTATAAAGCACATAACAGAGAAAGTGCAGGAGAATATCCAATTTGGGATTTTGTTACTCGTGCAATGATAGATTATATTCTTGTAGATTTAAAATTGTATGGAATTGATTACGTAGCAGATAGAGTACGTAGAGATTACTATGGTTATAGATTTTATGACAATTTAAAAACAGAAGATGGCAGAGAAGTTTGGAATTGGATAGAAGATTATAATAAAATAGTATTAAAATACTATATAAAGGAGGTTTAGATGGATAAAGAATTAGAGTTGGCACAAAAAATAAGAGATGAAATATATGGACCACAAGAATTATCTGGTTTAATAAGAGAAATTAGAGATGCAGATTTAGACCCAGACGACACAGTAGGTCTAATTGCGGCAGCAGCTTTTCACGCAGCTAAAAATGTAACTTTTGATACAACTGATGGAATAAGTTTATGGAGAGCAATAAGATATATAACAGGAATTCAAATGCCTATGAGAATGATAGATTTTACAGCAATGTTAAAACCAGGTATGGAACATTATTTTGCTAACATATTAACACCAACAGCTTTTAATGTAATTAGAACACAAGCAGAAAAGATGTTGGAAAATAATGCCTATGAAAACGAAGAAGAAAAAGAGCATTTAATAAAAATAGCAAAAGGCGAAATGCCTTATGGGTATTCATTAGAAATGCCTTCAAAGGAGGAATTTAAAAATGAAGAAAAATAATAATATAGAATGGTTAGATACAAATAAAATACAAATAAATAATCCTGGCATTTTTACAATTTTACAAGTTGTTTTTATAGTTTTAAAATTAACCAATTTAATTAATTGGTCTTGGTGGATGGTATGGATGCCAACTTTTATAAGTTTAGGTATATCTGTAATTATAATACTTTTTATTTTAATACTTTTTTTAAAAAATAAAAAACAAAGAGGTAAATAATGGATATAAAAATTTTTTTAGAAAACTACGAAGAAAAAATGAATGAAAAAATTGTAGAACAAGCTGACAAACAATTAAAAGCTATTAAAGAATCAGATATAATTCAACGAGCTCTTAACAATGCAAAAAATTTATTTATTAATGAATTAAAAGGAGTAAATAACGAATTGGAGAAAAATGGTGATATGACTTTATCAAAAGAAAATTTTGATAGTCTATCTGTTTGGACAACGTTAGACCATATTTATACGGAGACAACCCAACATTTGTTAAATGAAGCAAAAAAAAGTATTGAAAGACGACAAGAAAAAGTCCATGAAATATTAGAAGATATACAAATATTATGCTCTTATTTAACATCTCCTGAAGAAGTAACTACAATATTAAGAAATTATAATATAATCAATTCAGAAGGAAAATTAAATTATGACTTATTAATTTAAAGAGAGTAACAACTCTCTTTATTTTTTTGACTTTATATAAAAATTATGCTATAATTATATTATAAAGAAAAAGAAAGGGTGATTTATTATGTTAATGACAAAAGACTTAATTAATGATATAGAAGAACAATATGTACCAATGTTAAAAATGGTTAATATTCCAGATTTTACGAAATGTATTTCTATTTTTAGTGGTTTAAAAATGAATGAAATTGATGATGGGACAATAAAAGATTATTTACACACTTGGGCTAAAAATAAATATAGATTTTTTAAAATGTTAAATAATAAATTAAAAAGCGATGTAAAATTTGCTTATAAAAAATGTAGAGACGATATTGTTTCAGAAGTTAGAAATTTAGAAAAAAGTTATCCAGCTTACGCTTTGTGGTTAGAAGAATTTAGAAATTTAAAAAACAATAAAATAGAATCATCAGATTTGAGTTGGCAAATAAGAGATACAATCAGTACATTATTTTCAGGTTATAGGATAGGCGGTAGTTCACTTACTCGTTTCTTCAAACATATGCTAAACGCGCCAGATGGATTAGTAACTGAAATAGGGCGCATTTTTGAAAATGATACTGTTGAAGCGATGCATACTATTTCTATTGACCCCGTTGATATGATGTTGGCAAGTGAAAATCCATATAAATGGGAATCTTGTTATCGTTTAGAAACAGATAATTCAGCTTCTCACGCAGATGGTTGTATGGCTGCCGTACTTGATACTTCATCATTAATTACTTATGTATGGAATAATGAAGGCAAACTTAATCTATATGATAATTATGAATTAAAAAATGTTCGTTATAAAAGAATGCGTCAATGGATAGCTATTTCACCTAAATTTACAACAGTACATTTCAACTCAATCTACCCAGGCAAATGCTATGACAGTGTATTAGAAAAACAATTGCGAGCAATCGTAGAAGAAAAAATTAGCAATTACTTGGGTGTTCGCAATATGTGGAAAGAAAGCGATAGCAGTTTTATAGATAGAGATATTTACTATGGCTATGGAGAATATCATAATCATAATTTATATATGCAATCTGATGCAGAGCCTGAAACTTTTAATGTATATAACACTTCTTTTAAGTGTGCTTGTGGTTGTGGCGAAACAATAGAAGGTTCTGATGAAGGAAAAGAGTATTTAGGATATGGTTTTCAACATAATTGTTACGAGGATAGATATTGGTGTGAATACATTGATGATTATTGCGATTGTAGCTGTTGCGAAGAAGACTGTGCAGAATGCGATACTTGGATAGAAAACCATCCAGTGTGTTCATTAGATAATACTTGTGAATGTGAAGACGTAGATTGGGACTTAGCTAGTCATGGAGTAATGGAAGCTGATGAAGACCACTGTGCGCATTGCCCACGTTGGCAAGAATGCCATCAACCAGATGAAGATGAAGATGAAGACTTGGACTAACTAAAGGCGCGAGCACTCTCGCTGATACATTAACAACTCCTACAGTGTCCGCGCCCGTAGAAATAAATTTTAATAATTATATTCCAATAAATATAAATAATAAAAAGACAGTATATATAAGTACAGCTGTAAGTAATGAATATAGAGCCTGGTTTAATTCTAATCCTAATCCTTATATTACAAACTGGGTTGTGGAATAATCCTGATATTTTACAAAATCCATTTCAAAATTAAAGTAATAATCGTAGTGAATTTGCTTCAAATTTTTAGTGAATTGACTACGATTTTATTTTGAGAGATAAGTTTTATTGTGAGATTAAGTTTAATTATAATTTGACTTTAAATTCAAATTATGTTATAATTATATTATAAGAAAAAAGGGAGTGGTTTTATGGGTAAAGTAATTTATTATGATTTTGGGAAAGAAATGAGAGACCAAGAACGAGCAGAAATAATACACAGGTCACTTGAAAGAGTGGGTAAACGAGATTATTTCAATGAGAAAGTTCGTGAAGAGTCAGAGGCAGATAGAAAAAGATTAAATGAATTAGCGCGAGAAGAATATTATTTTCAAGAGTTAAAGGAGCGTGGAGAATATGTGTTTGACCGACTTGATTAAGGCATTAACAGATATATTGGCAGAAGTGGGAGATTGCGATGTTGTGATGACAACTGAACGTGAAACAAAAGCGTATGACACTGTTCTATTACATATAGTTCCAGTTCATTTACTAGATACAGAAGAAAACGAAGAAGATACAACATTAATGTTGAGAATGGAAGCAGTAGAAGATAAAGGAGGTAATTATGATACAGAAAGTAAATAGAATAATAATAACAGGTGATTTGCACGGTGATATAATACGATTATTTAATTTCAATTTGCCAGATGCTACCAAAGATGATTTAGTTATTGTTTTAGGTGATTTTGGTTGTATTTGGAATGAGAAAACTACTGTACTTAATTTTAGCATCATTGAAGACTTACCTTTTTCAGTTGCTTTTGTTGATGGTAATCATGAAAATTTCCGTTTAATTAGAGAATTAGAAGAGGTTATTGAATGGAATGGTGGTCGCGCAGGTAAATTACCAAGTGGTGTAATTCACTTATTAAGAGGTGAAGTATATAACATTAATAATAAAAGAATAGGTGTATGCGGTGGAGCTAATTCGGTAGACTTATGGCATAGAACAGAAGGAATTAGTTGGTGGCCAGAGGAAGAAATTACTACAACTGATATAGGGCATTTTATAAGAAATTTAGGAGATAATAATCATATAGATATAATGCTATCACATGATTGTCCAGCTGCTATAACTCCACAAATTTCAGTATTCTCAAACATAAATGGAGTTAAAATTAGCAATTCTCAACGTAGACTTCAATCAATAAATGAAATGGTTAATATAGATAAATGGTATTTTGGCCATTGGCATTTGGATATACCTCTAAATAATAAATTTGAATGTTTATATAAAACTTATAAGGAGGTTTAATATGTTGTATTTTATTATAATGATAATTGTAGTCACCATTGTTACTTTACTAATCGCTCACTGGTTGGACGAGGAAATAGCTGTGGGCGCATGCGTAGTGTTAGCAGGATTCTTACTTATATTGCCAATTGCAAATCATGCGTGTGAAGATACTAAAAGTGAATTTCAAGAAACAGCATATGAAATTACAGGTTTAGAATTTAAAACTGAAACATATGAAGATGCAAGTTTAACTGGCGCATTCCTATTGGGGTCAGGTTTTGTAACGGGCTCAAGTGAAACAACGAAAGAAATGTATTATGTATTTTTTGCTAACACTGAGTATGGAAAACAATTACAGACAATACAAGGTGAAAATATTTATATTAAAGAAACGGACGAAGAAAGTCCAAAATTAATAAAGATTATGGATAAACGCCAACGAAAAGCAAATTGGATAGATGTGTTATGGGGACATGAATATGGCGAAATTATTGAATTAAATGCAAAAGAAAAAGGACAAATTTTAGTTGTCCCAACAAATACAGTTAAAATTGATTATAATGTTGAAATTTAAAAAGAGAGGGCTACAGAGCCCTCTTTACTCTACTTATTTTTTTTATTATTCTCTTTCTCGTTTTGTCTATTGTTTTGATTGTCTTTTTGAGAATTTTGTTTATTATCTTTTTCACTGTTCATATAGAGCCTCCTATTTTAAAAAATAAGGGATTATTTCCCTCGTATTAAATGTGTTACCTTTTCGCGCCAACTATTTAAAATCTAACTAGTAATTATTTCCAAGTTTTCAGTTGACTTATAGTTCAAACTGTGCTATAATTATATTATAGAAAAAAGAAAGGTTGTGATTATTAATGAAAATTAGACAAATAAATAAAAGTGTAGATGAAATCTTATGTGGGGCAACATACTTAGGTCAAGGCGCAAGCAAAGAAGCATATGTAAAAGATGGAATAGTTTATAAAGTACCAAGAGGAAGATATTTAGTTGAAAATTTAGGTGGTATAGCAACTTCTTTCCCAGATACAATGGAAGAAATAAGTGGTTTCTTATATTCAATTTATGACGAAGTACCACAACTTGTATGGCCACTTGGTCAATTTGCAATAGAGCTTATTGTATGGAACGCATTTCAAGAGCTTATGAGCGAAGGTTTAGAAATAAATTGTATAGCTGAAATTAAAGATTATTATTTTGATAAGAATGGTGTAATTGTAATTGAACAAGAAATGGCAGAAGACGACATAATGGATTGTGAATCACATGAAGCCTTAGTGTCTGATATGGAAACAGAGTTGGAAGCATTAAGACCAATTTTAGACGAACGTTATCAAATTGCATTATGTGATGTCAGAGGAGGAAACTATGGAGTTATTGACAATAAAATGAAAGTATTTGATTTTGGCTTATCAAGTGGTTCAGGATTATTCGATTATGGTTCATATTCAGAAGAGTGCGGCGATAGCTGGGAAGACGAATATGAAAGTAGTGACGAATATTGGGATAACGACCATAGCGGTTATTAGTTCGTCTATGGTTTTCGCGCAAACAGACAACTTTTGAAAAAATTTTTTTAGAGGGAGACGAAAAATTTTTGAGTTTTCCTCTTCCTTTATTACATTTTAAACAAAAAGAGAACTAAATTATTCTTTTTATTGTTATTCTTTTATATTATTATTTATTATATAATAAAATATAATACGAATAAATAATACAATAATAAATAAATATAATAGTAGTAATACTATTAAATAGTAATAATAAAAATAATAATAGTAGTAATTTTTATAATAAGAATAATATTATAAAAAATAGTAGTAGTAATAATACTTATACTAACAATTATAATAGTAGTAATTATTATAGTAAGAATAATAATAGTAGTAGTAACTATAATAAAATAGTAATAGTAATAATATTATAAAAATAATTATAGTAATAAAAAATATAGTAGTAATAATAGTTATAATAAAAATAATAGTAGTAGTAGTTTTAATATAATAATAGTAGTAATAATAATACTACTAATAATACCAATACCAATACTATTAATAATAACACTAATAAAGATACTATAACAATAATTATAATAAGAACAATTATAATAGTAGTAATAGTAACTAATATAATAATAACCCCTATTACTACACCTATAACTACAATATAAATAATTATAATACGAATAACTATAATAAGAATAATACTATTTTTTGTGGTGGATAAAATTTTGCTAGGTAAGGGTTTGAGAGGTAGTTGCAAAGACAAGGAGAATTGTGCTGCGCACCACTCACTTATAAAAATCAACTATTTTTCTTTTAAATTTTAATAAATATAAAACTTGACTTTTATCTAAAATTATTATATAATTATATTATAATAATAAAATAATAATAAGGGAGGTTGCTATGGGAGTTAAAGTGAAACAAATATACTTCGCAGACTTGGCTTTGAATGTTCAAAATAGAATTTTGGAAGGTTTCGGCGCCGACAGCGCAGCTGATTTGGGACTTGATAAGAAACCTTATGCAACTGTATATGAAGATGACCAAGGGGTAGGTGCAATTCAATTGTTTGAGCCAGCTTAACAGCTGTTCAATATATCTAGCTGCTCGAAAGTGTCTCGCGCTATAAGGCTTTGAGCTGTAAGCACGTACGTTCACAATTAGGCAGTTCCTAGCTGGGAGAGTATAAAGGTGTTGGTAGCTGCAGACGCCATTGACCCCTTAAACCAGTGGCATGCAAACTGGGGCTAGGTCGGAGACGAGAAACACGAAAGTGTTTCTCTTTTTTTTGTTATGTTTGCACTTGACTTTTGTGCAAATTTGTGAGATAATCCCGGTAGAATTTTGACTTGATGGTGGTTTGTCAAAAAGACAAACTCACATCCCATAAAAAACGGAGAGGTTATTCCTCTCCATTTGTGTATTGTTCTATAAGTTCTTTAACTCTTTCTTCAGCTTTTTGTTCAGCTATTGCGCGGTCTTTCTTATTAAGTTTGTTTAGCTCAGCTTTTACTTTCTTAACGGCGCGAGTTTGTACTTCCATTTTGAAAGCATCAATATCTTCGTCAGGTTCGTATTCAGCTTTTTTAACTATAAACTTAACTTCTATATATCTTTCATTCTTTTCGTTATCCTCAGTAAATAAAATTAAACTTGATGGTGAGTTTTGTGACAAAATGCGTTCTACCATAAACCCCTCACCCTCATAGAACTTCTTTATTCTTTTTATTTCGGCTTCGCGCATTTGATTGGTTTTTTCTCTTTCAGTCATTTGCATACCTCCCTTTTAGAATAAAATAGCTGGGTCTATGCCCAGCTTTGACTAAAATTCTACGTCTTCTACTTTTGTAGCTTTAGCTGCTTTCTTAGCTTCTTTGTCAGCTCTTTTAGCTGCTCTTTCTGCTTCTCTTTCAGCTTTTCTAGCTTCTACGTCAGCTCTTTCAGCTTCATAGTTAGAAACCATTTCGTCTATCCCTAATTGAGCTTTTGGAACAGTTAATTTAACTACTACTACTTTGTCATTTCCTTCTAAATCTTTAACTGTTAATGCGTATTCTGTGTTTGAAACTTTTGCATAGTTTCCTAATCCTAATACTTCTACTGCATTTGCTCTTGCTGCTCCATCGTTCATTGCTTTTGTTATTTTTTCAGCCATAATTGACCACCTTTCTGCCTTTCGGCTAACCACGCTAAGGTCGTGACCCTATTTTATTTTTATATATTCGGTTATTTTTTAACCGTTTATATCGAAATTAAGTTATTTTTTCTTTGTTTCTATAATAATTATATCATAATTTTAAGTTTTTGTCAACATTTTTGATAATTATTTTTAGAAAAAAGAAGGGAGATAGTATTTTTACGAGGGTTTCGCCTACTTTTTTGTTATTTTTCTTATCTTTTATAATAATATTATAACAAAAATTCAAATTAAAGTCAAATTTATTGGAGCTTGCGGTCAGAGTTGAACTGACAACCTACTGATTACAAGTCAGTTGCGCTACCATTGCGCCACGCAAGCATATGGCTGGGAAGCTGGGACTCGAACCCAGGACATTTCGGTTAACAGCCGAACGCTCTACCAGCTGAGCTACAACCCAATATAGTGCGGATTTTCTATGAAACTGCATATGCCATCCGCTAGCTCTGCACATTTATTTATTGTAGCTGTGGACTACTAGTGGTTGCGGGGAGAGGACTCGAACCTCTGACCTCCAGGTTTACTTACCTATAATTTTCATTATAGAGTGGACTATGTCTTTACCATATCTTACGACTTAGGTAGTGGATACTTAAACTGGTTATTAAGAGGACTATACCTCTCCAGTAGTCTCTGCACCTTCCGAAGATGTATCTTCGGCTTGGCTCAAAGTTCGCATATCTTTTGGTCTATTCATAGAACCATAGTATCCATATCTTTCTACTGATTTTTTTAAATTGGTAGAGTGAGATACTAACTCTAAATTATCTAAGTTATTATTATGTTTATTATGGTCTATATGGTTAATCTCATATCCATTTGGTATATCTCCTTTAAAAGTTTCCCAAACCAATCTGTGAATATAAACATTGTATCGTCTGCGATTTAAACGCAATCCTATTTGCTGATAACCTATACCATTATCCCTTGGGGACATTGGTTTACCATTTCTATATACAATACCATTAGTATCTATTGTATATACATCATCATAACCTATAATTTTCTTTTCCAAAAGACTTAGCCTCCTCTGAATTCATCCACAGTTCATCTATGTATTTCTACATGGAGCCACAATTTTCTATGAGCCCGACGAGCTACCAGACTGCTCCATCCCGCGATATTGTATTTTTTCTTCTCTTTCTTTCATTTATATATATATTATATAACACTTTGGAGGAAAAATGCAAGTATTTTTGATTATTTTATGTAGAAAAATTATATTTTGGCTATTGTCAAGCCCATTTCCTACTCTTTTTCTCTCCTTTTCTTATTTACAATATAATAATAAACCCAAAAGCTAGGAAAATGCAAGTATTTTAAGCAAAAATTTGCTGAAAACGTTGACAAAAGGGGGCAAGAAGTTGGCCACCAACTCCCATCTCATCTTTTCTACTCTCCACTTTTCACCACTTTTTCCCACAACATAGAATTTCGCTACATATCTTATACTCCTCTTTATTTTTATCACTTCAATAGGAGCTAGCCTTTTTTATTACTTTACAAAACAGCTACTTAAGAACGAGTAGTTCGTCTTATCGAACTACGAAGTTCCAAAGAACTTCTTGTTCTTTATGGTATAATTAAGAGTTACCACCTTAATAAATAAACTCCTCTTTCCCTATCCACCAAGACTAAATACCTCATCTCTATTAGCTCATCTCTCGATCTATAATATTGATCCTTCTTCATTTCTTTTTCTACCATCTTTGGACTAAGAACAACTCTATCTTCATTATCCTTATGCCTAACGCAATAACGCCATAGTTTAAATGCTCCTGCACTAAGCAATTGAGCTGCAGTCTCTTCTATGAAATCACACATCAATAAATTCCTCCTGCTATTTATTATATTATATATTTTATTATATTTATTTATTATATTATTGGTCGATAGTCAACCTTGGTAAGTTCAAATTTCAACCTTGGTAATGACACTCTTTCAACCTTGATCATAGTGAATGAAATGAACTAACCAAGGTCGTATATTAACCTTGATGAGTTAGTTTGATTATTCTCATTTTACCCTTGCCTCCATCAGCACGCACGTTTGAGGTTTCTCTTTTGATAAGCCCATATACTTTTTCTAATCTATCTAGAGCCAATTTAACCTGATAAAGACTAACGCCAAACATAAAGGCAAACTGTTCATTGGTTACAAAGCAAGGACACTTATTTTTTTCATATTCTTCCGCCTGTGCTAAAATTGCTTGTTCTAATATAGTAAGCCCTTTTCCAAATCGTTCTTTATTAAGTAATAAATAGTGCGTTGCCATAAGCGTTTCCTCCTTAGTCCGTTCGGTTTTCCCGAATGATATAAATATTATATTACCACAATCCCGTTTTTGTAAAGAGAATTTAATCTAGTATCTTTTCTAGCAAAATAGGTCAAAATATTTTAATGATAAATTATATTAAAAGAATATTTAAAACAGCGTATGCTAGTTAATTTGGTCAAATTGGGGCATCTTTAGGTCAATTCGGTTTTTAATTTTTTTAAAAAAACAAAAAAACGAGATGGCAGCACTTGCTTTCCTCCTCGTTCAAGTTATTTACTCTTTATCTAAACAAATCAGATCAGCTGGTTCGCTTTGGGTAACTTCGTCCTAATCGTCATTAGGCTTTGGCTGCCGCCAGCAGTTGATCTATATCTCAGCTCGCACACTGACGTAAAGCTAGCTTCGTTCAAGACTTGAGTTTCTGAGTTAGATTTGTTTGGGCAGCTGGTATCTTCTACCACTTCCCTAAGAACTTCTTGTTCTTTGAAAAAAGAATATTTAGTAAGTCCTCCTTATACACACCATATCCCAGCCAATATTCACACACAGGGGACTAACCGCCCTTGGTGCATGCCTGCACCTCCACGTTTAGCCAAAGCCATAGGCTTCCGACTTGCCCTGACAACATCTTTCGTTGCACCTTTCACCTGCGATAGACATTTACACCTTTCGTGTACAGTAAATTGCTTTTTTCGCACTAAACGCAATCATAATTGTTAATAGAAGCGTAAATTTAGGCTACTTGGACTGCCGTCTGTTCTTATACACATCTTGCGATGCTTCAATTACGCAAAGGCTTTAGCGATCTTCACTCATTGCCCTTACCACTGTCTCCAGTAGTGGGATATGTGGGTACGCCCATGTTGGTCTCCCGATTTGCCCCGAACAGTTTAGCATTGTTTTTGACACTGATATAGCTGCACCTATAACTCCCTTGCCACTGAGTGGCTCCGAGCGGGTTAGTTACCTAACTAGCTAAGGATTTCACCTGTTCGCATCTCTGCTGATCGGAATTCTATCCCTTGAGTTATATTCCAGCCAGTGTGGTCGACACACTGTTTTTCATCTGGTTCTAAATATTCCCTTTTCAAAGAACAACGCACTTTAAACCCTAACGAATGGAAAGTGCTAAACATCCGCCCCAGCCCCAGTGGGAGTGGCTCATATTTTTAGTAATATAAGCAACTGAACAGTCTACGATCAGTCAAACGGCTTGTGTTCTTAACAATAGTATTAGGAGGGAATCCACAGTTTGGAGCTGATATTTTCCCGCCACACCTAAGAGCTATTGTCCTACTACGAGTTGCTTCATCCTTAGGTAATATACAATTCGGACAACACATAACGTTTTGCTACGGTTCTTTATAGTGCCTTTTCCAAAATGGGTAGCTATTGTGTAAGATACATAAGTATCGGAGTTGCCACAACGGACACTTTAACTATTTTTTTACTTCCTTCGGGGCTTCCCCTCTTTAGGACTCCACCAGCGTAGAAGATTGCCTTTTATAAACTCCTTAGGACCGAAAAATCTATAGTGAAGGAAAGTGATAAATCCTTTTTTCAGTCCTAAGCAGTCTATAAAAGATAGACTACTAATTATGAAAGGAATGTGTCTGCAATTCGCTTTTACCAAATGTCTGTCTTAAACAGTGAATGATGGTTGCCTCGTCACCAAACTCGGTTGGTTTGCAGAATAACTATTTTTTTCATTCTTTATAAATATATTATACACTACTTGAGGACTAAAAGTCAACTCTTTTGTGAAATATTTTTGAGATAAGTTTTTGTAAGGCATATTTATCAAACTTATCAAAAATCTATGCCACATTCTTTTTAAACAGGAGAAAGAGTAAACTCATTTCGCAAACTGTTATGGCTCGTTTTCCACAGTGCTTAATTAGAAGGATCTTTCTCTTATGACTTTGGCTTGTGAACAATCACTACCTACCAGCCTTACTAATTAAGTCTTATACATTTCCTTTTTATTCTTTTTTTATTTACAATATAATTATATAATAATTATCTTATAAAAGTCAAGTATTTTTTTTAATTTTTTTATAGAAAATTTGATAGCCTAACCCTTACTATCTTGGTTCATACTCCCTAATTGCCGACTTTATACTGCGTATCGCTTCACCCAAAGGATCATCTCAAGCACGTATAGAACCTTCCCAATCCTAACTTTCTGCTCATAATAAGTGTTGCTTACGCACTATTTAGTCCCGTGTCCTCTGTTGCTTTCTAAATAGCCACATCTTATGTCAGTTGAAAGATGGCTTTAAACTGACTGGTAAAACCACATCATTCTTATTTCTCTTTCATTTTATATTAAAATTATAAATCATTTTGCCACGAATGGTCAAGTCTTTTTTTATAATTTTAATTAAATATTTAGTAGCCCGCCCAAGGACTTTCACCAAGGGACGCCAACTCGAGGTTCAAAACAAATTATTGCTAGATGACCTGTTCGATTACCCTCTATATGAGCTGACCATTATTTTCTTTAGCGTGTCTATATTCCACCACGGACTAATTATTACCTTACTCTCAAAGTCCCTACTTGTGCAGTATTGTGATAAACCGAAGTTTAAAACTTATTACTGGTCAAGTTTTTACCAATGAACCAAGCAATTTTGATTCACCCACCATCATCTGCAAGGTTTTCGCTCAAACCCCAACCCCCTGAAAGGTTATTAGACGAGCTATGATGGTGCCACCCTCTATCGTCCCGATAGATCCTATTTAAGAGGCACTGAAACGGCTGAGCCACACGTGTTGTTAGATACTTCCGATTGGAAGCAGTGCTATCTCAGATCGCAGACAGGCGTGCCATTCAGTTTCTTGACTTACCCTGCTGCTACATCGCCACAATATGTTAGAGAACTTAGATGCCTTCCGTCCTACAAGCCTTCAACTCGGACCGCCGAGGCTCTTCCCCATTGGCTTTGAGGCTCTTCCATACACCTTTGGGTTCTTCTCTCTAGCACATTGTGCCGATGGTTTCAACATTCTCTTATATGAAAGAATGATACCCCCTGAGATTTCATTCTCTCATATAAAGGAAAGTTGTTATTGACATTTTCCTTGGTTTGTTATTGCTTATCAACAAAATCTTGCGTCAATTCGCAGTTATAATGTCAGCGTTGGGTCGCCTACCCTCTGTCAGCTTGCAGGTTTCTGACTCCATCTTCAAGTTTGTTTTAGATTTATAGTAGGGATTACTTCATAACAGGTTCAGGCTTACTCTGGAACTCTTGTTCCTACCCCAAGGGGTTAAGTCAAGTTTAGTTATTTCAATCTCCAGTTCACATTTCAAACTTGGTAAATTGTTGAGAAAGGAATTATAGATACGGCACCGATTTACACTATAACACTTCTTAATTTATTTCTCATTTCTTTATAAATAAATTATAAACTTTTTTACTATAAGAAATCAAGTATTTTTGATAATTTTTTCTTAAAAAGTTTGGCAATTGAAACAAAATCTTCCAATTACTTGACCTTTTGCATTTAGGATTTGACCACTTGTTGCACCCTTTTTTTGCAATCCGTTTTCTTCAAGAAATTTGTCAAGACTTGCTTTCATTTCTTTTAACAATGCTCCACCAGTTGCACCAAAATGTTTCGTACCTGTTGGACTTACATCTCTTGATAAGAATTCAATTTCATAACTATACTTTTTATTCATAACTATCACTTTCCTTTCTATAAATAAAAAATCTTTTTTTTCTTTTTTACAATATAATTATATAATATATTCGTAGGACTTTGCAAGTCTTTTTTGAATATTTTTTTCAAAAATTAAGTAGACATTTTCTTTCTGGAAGAAAATGAATAAAACACCATCAAGATTTTTTTATACTTATTCTTGATTATAAGAAAAGCTGATGCCAAGACCACTCTCATCTTGTGCCTTAGGGTTTATATTCAGCTACAAATAACACAAACACGTGGTCGGCAAGCTATGCCACGCCTCTTCTGCCGGGCTATGTGTCATTACTTTTACAAAAGCACGAGTGAGAAATGACCGCTCTCATTCATTCCACTTTACTTCGCACCTAACTCACTATTGCACTTCAGAATCTAATAGATATCCTACTGGGCTCAGACGTTCTCGCATCAGCTTCGGGTAATCACTCTATTGAAAAATATAATCTTAATGAATGACCAGAGTTGCACTGGTCTCAACCCCTCTCAGTTCAATTATATTTTTCTCAACTTTTGTAATTAAATTATAAACGATTTTGCCATCTTCGGTCAAGTCTTTTTTTTATTTTTTTATGACGAAAATTACAAAATGTCTGTTAAAGGTCTTGATGCAGGATCAACCGTGCGACCTTAATAACCATAGGAAAAAATGATAAGGTGGTTTAATAACCTATGTTTCACCACACGTTTACCGATTGGCTACGGCTTAACGGAGAGGCTCGGTCCTCCCATCGCTATCTATATTTCAAATAGCACACATATCATTTTTAAATCTTTGAATCGAGCATAAATCCACGTCCTTTGTTCAGTCCCCCACAATTTCTTTCAGCTCGGAATCGGACTGGTTGCCAAAAAGCTGGAGCAGTAGAGATCACCAACTACCGTTGCAGCAAGTACACTTATACAGCGTGCTTAAGGACAAATCCCCAAATTAAAATCTTACTAATTCCCGCTGGCACCCTCCTGCTCCATTAATGCAGTGTATGCCCCCACACAACTCCAGATACTATCGCTTATGTCTATGAAGTAACACGCTCCATATCACGAACCCTACTAGGTGATGTCCTAAAGGACCTCCAACCTTTCGGTCAGTCTGGTGAGTTAGCTGTTTACAGCCCAGCCGCACGACCGCCGTACGCCAGTCAGGAATAATTTTTTTCTTAACTTTATAAATAAATTATAAATGATTTTACTATTTTAAATCAAGTATTTTTGATAATTTTGAGTATTAAAAAAACGCATTAGTTTTTATCATCTGGTGCGTCTTTTTCATTTGTATCTTTTTTATTATATTTAAAAACTTCTTTTCCATCTACGGAGATTTTAATATCTATTTTATCAGCAGTTATAATAGCATATACAGTTAAACATAATATTATTAAAAATATGCACCCAAGTATATCCATATTTATCCTCTCCTTTGTCTTTTCTAATAATGGTGGAGCATCGGGGATTCAAACCCCGCTGATTTCCTGATTGCAAGTCAGGTGACCACATCAAGCAGTCCCATGCCCCATAAAAAAACTGGTGCTGGAGGTAGGATTTGCACCCACGAAGGTTTCCCGATTGATTACAAGTCAATTCCATTTGTCTACTTTGGTACTCCAGCGTTATAATAATAGTATTTAGAATGCCCTCGACTCAAAACCCATAACGATTTTAAGTCGAGCGACATTTACTCAAAGATAAGATTGGTGTTTTCTCTCCCTTTCTCACTCTGGAGGTTGGTATTGAGTAAGATTGGTTCTATCTTTCTCTCCACTTCAACGCCATAAGTTATTGTCTGGGCTTGTGAGAATAGCTACTTCTCTACTAAATCTTATCTTTTTATAAATTGAATTTTTCCTTTTCAATTTACAATATAATTATATAATATTTTTCTATCTAAAGTCAAGTGTTTTTGATAATTTTAGGATTGCTTTATTTCTTCTCTTGAATGGACTTCTACTTATAGGCTATACTTCCACCTTTATAGACCGAGCCTAACATAAAATTATCTATTATTGTCTTGGGTTATTCGCCCAATAATTTAGAATATATCTTGCTAATTGCATGATATTTGGTTTTACTTGATCATAAACATCTATCTTTTCTAATTTAGTGCAGTCAGTTTCAAACAAATCGCCAACCATAATTTCATACTCAGCCTTACTCCAAAAACAATACATTAAATTATCATTAAGTTTTTCAATAAACTTATCTATACTATCCCATATTTGATTTCTCATTTCTTCTACATACTCTGAAAAACGCACACTATTAAAGATATTAAAATTAACTATTTTCTTTTCGTTGAAATCATATCTCAATACATTCCATTCCATATTGTATCCTCCTTTTCTTTTTCTTTTTTAATTAAGGCTGAAACTTCATATTTTTCATACTTGTTATCTATTTCTATGAACACATCATGTCCGATAAACTTTAAATCATACCACTCTTCTCCTGTTTTTCCACAATTATTGCATTCCCAGGGAAACATAAGCATATCATCTTCAAATTCTGCCGTGCCATAAGCCAAATTTGACTTGTGGCAGAATGGACACACTCCTTGTTCATCTATATATTTCTTTTTCATTTTATCACTTTCCTTTCTTTTATTTATAATATAATTATATTACATTTACCTACATTTATGCAAGTATTTTTGATAAAATTATAAAGATAATTGTTTCCGTAGTAATTCTTTGGCTTTAACATAAGAATTAAAAGTAAAACCATCATAAGTATCTGTTTTAATAAGATGGTCTGTATAAGGTTCCATATCGCTATCGTCGTCTAATATAACAAAAGCTGGACAAGGATGCTCTTTTAACCAAGCGTCAATTTCCGATCCTCGACATTGGTCAAGCCAAGGAGTAGCACCTATTATTCTTATATTTTTTGATAAACCAGAGTTATATAAACATCTACAAGCAAGATCATAGTCTTTACGCCAAGTTGAAGTTATAACAATATCCGCAGTAAATTCTTTACATAGCTTATCGAGCCATAAGACTGCTTGAACATTGGATACTCTTTCATCTTGAGGGTAGCATAAATCAAAATAGTATCCGTCTTTTTGTAATAGTCGCCTTGCTTTTACTGGTTCTTTATAAATCACAAGAGTATTAATCACTCCATCATAATCCAAAAATACGACAGGATTATTCATTTGGTAATTTCTCCTGTATATCGCAAACAGCTGCCATATAAAAATTATGTTGGTTGCCGTATGCTTGATTCATAACTTCTGCCCATCTACGCATAGAAAGCATTAAAAAGCCATCGTTAAAAATCGGAATTGCAAAATTTTGATGAGTATCTCCACATATTATGTAATTATTTTTTACTATCTCTTGTATTAAAACATCTTGGTGAAACTCATCAAAAGGAGCCTCATGAACTTCTGGAGTACAGCCATACATAGCATCTCCAATTTGTATTTCCTTTTGTATTTGTTCTAGATCTTCATATGTCATCCATCTAATAATTTTGGGTTTCAACATATTAATTACCTCCTTTAATGACTTTGGGCATTACCTATCAAAAGCTGTAGACGACACCATCTATTTATATTCATACGGTCTGAACAATAAGATAAATAAGCAACAAAAGAATTCCACTGTTCTTCTCTTGTCTGATCTCCCATTTCATTGTCTAAGCGTGTCCATATTGACTGAAGTGCCTCAATAATCTCTTCTTTAGTAGATGTTTCAAAAAATTTTGCCGTTAGCCTATCCCACTCTTTTTTTATTTCTCCAATCTCTTTATCTAAGTCCTTAACCTGCTCACATCGTTCTAGTAAATTATTATAATCTTCAAAAGTTACTCCCATAATATCACTTCCCTTTTTTTATTTATTTTATATTATAATTATAAAAAAAAGACCTGGCATTCGTCAAGTCTTTTTACAAATAATATATAGATAAACGCATAAATGCGTAAAATTCTTGGTGGAGAATTCGGGTACCGCCCCCGAGTCTTACTATTCTATTTACCATAAGTTTCATTCTTACTTCACAAGTTTCGGTTGCACTCGTTCTATCCAAACCTCATACCCTTGCAACAAATCTCATAAGGCTGGTCATTATCTAAAATTAGTTTACATCAATTAGTCGACAATGAAAACTAACTGAGCATCTGTCTTTGACGTTGATACGACTATACTTTTTCTGACAGCTTACTGATACTCATATAGAAGGTTGTTTTAGACTATGCTAAGCAGTTAACTGCAAATAGTGATTTAACACTATTAACAACTTTTGAAAATAAGTTTCCATTTATTTTTGTTTGATTATTTGACGCATAATTGCGACTTGTATTATGATAATTTCAAATAGCAATCGAATACTATTTATTCCCCATTACAATAAAAAGAATCATACATTGGAGCAAACGTTTTGATTTTATCATGAGTTAAAATTCCTATCAACTTTTCAC